>JABBOX010000211.1 GCA_012927555.1 Phycicoccus sp. | reverse complement strand
CGACCGGCCAGACGGCCGCGACGCAGGCCTACCGGCTGCTGCACGCCGGGATGGCCCAGGCGGTGGCGGACGAGCTGATCGCGGCGAACCCGTGCGCGATCAGGGGCGCCGGCCAGAGGGACGCTCACGACCGCACCGACCGACGCACCGTCAGCCTCGAGGAGATGTGGGCCTTGGCCGACGGCATGCCCGAGCGGTACCGGGCGTCGGTGATTCTCGCAGTCTGCGGCGGCCTTCGCGCAGGTGAGCTGTTCGCCCTGCAGCGCA
The DNA here is from genome assembly GCA_012927555.1 of Phycicoccus sp. Classification (GTDB taxonomy): domain Bacteria; phylum Actinomycetota; class Actinomycetes; order Actinomycetales; family Dermatophilaceae; genus UBA4719. The sequence goes on along the minus strand of JABBOX010000211.1, from coordinate 28,955 downwards.
AACACATCGACCTCGCGGCCGGCGTGGTGCGGGTCGAGCGGTCCCTGGCTCGCCGGCGCACCGGCCAGGGCTGGTTCAGCGCGCCGAAGACCCGTGCCGGCAAACGTGCCGTGGTGCTGCCCAAGATCGCCATCGCCGCGCTACGGGAGCACATGACGCGGTTCACTCCCCCAGGCCGTGAAGCGTTGATCTTCGGCACGCAGAACGGGACGCCGCTGTCCAGCGGGTCGCGATCGACGATGTTCGCCAAGGCGCGCAGCGCGATCGGGCGCGACGACCTGACGTGGCACGACCAGCGCCACTCGGCGCTCACGCTCGTGGCGGCCACGGGCGCGACCCTGCCCGAGCTGATGGAGCGCGCGGGCCACGCGAGCGCGCGCCGCCCTTCACTATCAGCACGCCGTCGACGACTCCCAGCGCAGGATCGCGGCGCGGCTGGATGAGGTGCTCATCGAGCGGCCGCGAACGGCATGACACCCGAAGTCGGCATCGTCATCACCAGCCCACGCGCGAGCTCGACTAACTAGACCGGCGGTGGCCGCGCTAACGCGGCCACCACCTAACGACAGTCGAGCGGTGACACGGTCGTTGTCGACGATGTGGGAGGACGGGACCGTGACGAGCGGCCTGACCGTCAACACCACCTCCGCCGGGCGGGTCGGACGGGCACTCGGCCGTACGCGAAAGGCATCGCGCAGCCAACGCATGAACCCTCAGGCGGTCAGGGCCCCGTACCGATGAAAGTGGCATGAGAGAGCCCGGATCGAGGTTGTAGCCGGGCTTTCAGCTGCCTTCCGAGGGCTAAGAAGGCAGGTGCGAGAGGGGACGCTGTCCAGGTGGCAGGCGTTCAGTGTCGCCGGCGTGCTCCTGCTCGCGGGGATCTTCCTTGCCGCGATGTTCGCGGCGGGGTGCTACCTGGTGTCGTTGGTAGTCGTAGGCATCGCACGAGGCGGGTCCGAGCAGGACTTCCGGGAGGATCCTGGTGTGGTCGTCGCCGCCGTCGCAGTCTTGTTGGGCGCAGCGACAGTGGCCCTCTACACGGTCGTCACCTTCAGGCGTCGGGGGCGCGCAGCGCAACACAGCTCCGAGATGGAACTCTGGGCCGACGCCCGCGGCTGGGTCTACACGCCGCGTTCGAGCCTTCTCTCTAGCCGGTGGAGCGCACCGGGAATTCACGGTCGCACCCAGGCGACCGATGTGCTGACGCGTTCGACGCCGCGTGGAGAGGTCACATCGACGACCCTCGGGCCGGGCGCTGGTGGGGCCCGGACGAGGACGCACGCCGTGATGGTCGTAGGTCCCCGCTGGTTCCCCGCTCTGAGCATCACCCCAACGACGGGCATAGATCGCGTGGAGCAGGCTTTCGGCGGTCAGGACATCACGGTGGAGTCGTACGACGTCAACGAGCGGTGGCGGATGCGGTGCTCCGACGCGCGGTTCGCCCACGAGGTGCTTCACCCACGCCTACTTGAACGGCTCGACCGAACGGCCATGCCCGGACTGTGCGTTCTAGTGCAGGGGCGAGACGTCGTCGCCCTCGCGCCCGGGCCTACCGCGCTCGCCTCCATCGAGCCCATGATGAACCTGGTCCTCGACCTCGCGTCGTTGCTGCCCACCTACCTCTCCGACGACTACCCGCCGCTCTCGCCGGAGGTGCCGCGGCGAGAGCGGCGGAGGTCCCCCCGCCGACAGGGTCGCCGCTAATCGACAGGTAGGTGCCGTTCCGGACCCACGCCCCGTGCAGGCAGCGCCGGTCATGCGGTAGCTGGTGCCTCTTCCGAGTGTTGGGCGCGCGCGGTGTCAGCGGCATGACCATGTGCCCCGGGACTGCGATCGGTGTCGACCCTGAGTTCCTCTCAACGGCGGCAGGATCGGTGATCTCACAGTCGATGCTCTTGCCGGTGCCCTTGTGACGCTGCACGCTGTAGTTCCCCGTCCGGCCGGAGGCACTCATGGGAAAGTTGATCTACGCAGCCAACACCTCGCTCGACGGCTACCTCGAGGACGAGACCGGCTCGTTCGACTGGTCAGTGCCCGACGACGAAGTGCACGCGTTCTGGAACGAGCATGAGCGCCACATCAGCACGTCGCTCTACGGCCGCCGCATGTACGAGACGATGCGCGTCTGGGAGAGCGACGACTGGTTGACGACCGAACCGGCCGTCGTCCGCGAATACGCGGGGATCTGGCGCGACGCCGACAAAGTCGTCTACTCCACGACGCTCGAGGCTGTGTCGACGGCTCGAACAAGAATTGAGAGGCACTTCGAGCCGGAGGCGGTACGACAGCTCAAGGAGGCGTCCAGCACGGACCTGAGCATCGGCGGCGCGGCCATCGGGGCGGAGGCGTTCCGGCACGGCCTTGTCGACGAGTGCGTGCTGCTCCTGTGTCCCGTGCTCGTGGGCGGCGGCAAGCCGGCGCTACCCCGGCACCTAAGACTCGACCTCGAACTGCTGGACCATCGACGATTCGACAACGGTGTGATCTACGTGCGCTACGCGGTACGAAGCGCTGCTTGATACCGGTGACGGCTATCGCGCCCGTCAGGGACCACCGCGATTGGCTCGCCGCGGCGCGCTGCTGGCCGGTACGTCGTGCTACACCGTCTGACTCCGCCTGCCGATCGCGAACGTTGGGTGCGGTGCCATTTCTACCTGGGGACGGCCGCAGGCTCTCGACGTTCAGCGGCATGACCGGACACTCCCTCGCTCATCAGCATGTGCGGACAAATGCGCTGCCCGGCCGCCGAACACCACTTGTTGCCACGAAGACGCCGACGAGACCGCCGCTGAACGACAGCTAACGCGCGTGTCGAGCAGACCCAGCACTTCGCGCCAACTATGTGATGACCGTTGCAGGACCCCCCTGGGCGGGTCTCGCCGCCTATATCCATTAGGCGGTAGCCTAAGTCATGTAGGATTGAGGCGTGAAGCGAATCCACCTCACCGCGACGGCAATCATCGGCGAAGCAGCGGACCTGGCAGACGAAGCCGGCTTCGACGCCGTCACGTTGTCGGCGGTCGCGCGCCGCCTCGGGGTGCAGACACCCAGCTTGTATTCACATATCCGCGACCACGCGGCGCTGCTGGACGGGATCACCGCGCTTGCCCTCGCAGAGCTCGCCGACCGGGCGGCGGTGGCGATTGCCGGGCGCGCCGGGCGGGTCGCACTCCACAGCTTCGCCGACGTGCACCGGGCGTACTCGCAGGAGTCGCCGGGCAGATGGCAGTCGCTTCAGCGGCGCGCCGGCGCCGCCGCCGTGGAGTCCATCGCAGCACGGAACTTCGTCGCGCTGACCAACGCTGTGCTCCTGGGCTACGACCTACCGCAGGGGGAGCGCGTGCACGCCACTCGACTGATCGGCAGCACCATCAACGGTTTCCTCACCCTTGAGCGGATCGGCAGCTTCGATCACAGCGAACCCGCACCCGAAGCGTCCTGGCGCAAGACCCTCGACGCGCTCGACTCACTCTTGCTGGCATGGCCCACCGACTCACAGAACCGGACGCATCGATGATCATCACCCCCGTCACAGCCCCTCTCCTGCACGGCGCTGCCGAGGTCGAGAACACTGCCCGTGGTCTCCGCCCACATCGTCTACCGCGGTGGGTGCGCGCACAGTTTCCCGACCCGCAACTGCTGATGGCAGAAGGCCAGCCCTCCGGGGTCCGCCTGGCGATGTCAACTACCGCCCGAACCATCGAGCTCGTCTCCCACCCCCTGCGGCTCGCCTACCGGGGTGCGGACCGCCCGCGCGGCAGCATGGACCTCGTCCTCGACGGCGAGTTCTTCGCGAGCGAGGCGCTCGATGATGGTGACCTTACCGAAGTCGACCTCCAGTCGGGCGCGACCGAATACCGTCCGGGCCCTGCGCACACGACGACCTTCAGCGGGCTACCCGAGGGCGACAAACTCGTCGAGATCTGGCTGCCCCACAACGAGTCGATCGAGCTGATCGAGCTGCGGGCCGACGCCCCGGTGAGCCCAGTCGAGTCGACCCGTCCCATCTGGATCCATCACGGCAGTTCGATCAGTCACGGCTCGAACGCGAGCACACCAACCCAGATCTGGCCGGCGGTCTCCGCGCGTCTCGGCGGCGTCGAACTGCACAACCTTGGATTCGGGGGCGGCGCGCTCGTCGACCCGTTCGTCGCCCGCGTGATTCGCGACGCCCCGGCCGACCTGATCAGCGTCAAGCTCGGCATCAACGTCGTGAACCTCGACGCCATGCGGCTCCGTGCGTTCGTGCCCGCCGTGCACGGATTCCTCGACACGATCCGTGACGGGCACCCCACCACCCCGCTCGTGCTCATCTCTCCGATCTTCTGCGCCATCCACGAGGAGACCCCCGGCCCGGGCGCCGTCGACCTGGACACCCTCGGCACCAACCAGATCCGGTTCATCGCGACTGGCCGAAGCGAGGACCAACAGCAGGGACGGCTCGCCCTGAGGATCATCCGCGACGCGCTCACGTCGCTCGTCCAATGCCGCGCCGACGACCCGAACCTCCACTGCCTCGACGGAACCACGCTGTACGGCGAGCGGGACACCGCCGACCATCCGCTGCCCGACGCGTTGCACCCTGACACCACCACCCACCGGCTCATCGGCGAGCGATTCGCCGCCTACGCCTTCACACCAAGCGGCCCTTTCGCCCGGCACTAAAGCGTGCGCGGCGGTCAGCCCAGCGAGTACAAGTCAGGCAGACGAGATCTCAGCTCGGAGACCGGACGCATCGAAGCGCATCGCTGCCCCAACCGTCGCATATCACCAACTATGCGGCGGAGCACCAACGAAGCAATCTTTCCCCTGCCTACAAGATTGGCCCTGTCGGGGATGGGGGAAGGAGCGCGGCAACCAGGGCGTCGGCGACGAAGTCGCCGTACTGCTCGAGGGGCCAACCGAGTGTGCCTACCAGCAGGTCGAAGAGCTCGGGCGAGCTGTAGGTCCACATCACCTGGGCTGCGCGCTCGAGCGAGAGTCCCTCGCGAAGGTGTCCGCGGCTGGCGAGAGTGGTCGCGTTGTGGGTCATCCGTTTGAGCCGTGCGTGGTCCATCTCGGCTCGGAGCAGGGCCATCTCGGGATCGGTCACGCCCGCGTCGCGGACGAGGAGCAGGATCGGCGTGACGCGCGGGGAGACCTCCAGGGTGAGCCTCGCCCAGCCTCGGATGATCACGCTGGGGTCGGTCTCGGTGGCTTGGAGCTCGTCTGAGCGGCGCTCGGCCGGTTCGGGTCCGGCCCCGGTGAGCGCCTCGTCTCGGATCGCCCGCACGAGCCCCGGCTTGCCGCCGAAGGTCTTGTAGACCGTCTCGACCGACACCCCAGCCTCGGCCGCGACCGCCGCGACCGTCGTCGCGCTGTATCCACTCGCGAGGAAGAGGCGGCGGGCTGTGGATACGACCTCGGTGCGTGAGCGCCTGGCCTGCGCCCTGCGGCCGCTCGCGTCGTAGGTTCGGGTGGTGTTGACGTCGCACCAACTTTCGGTCCATAGTATGGTATCGAATACAGCCAACTGTATCAGACTCGGTCCGGCGCTCGCAGCGGGTGTCGGCACACGCGGGGAGGTCCGATGCGACGAGTACGGAACGACGACGAGCCAGCGGCGCTGGTGCACCGGCTCGAACGTGCGACCAACGCCCACGACCTCGACGCGATCGTCGCCTGCTTCGCCTCCGAGTACCGCAACGAGACCCCGTCGCACCCCGCTCGCGGCTTCACCGGCCGAGAGCAGGTGCGCGCGAACTGGGTCCAAATCTTCGCCGCGATCCCTGATCTGAGCGTCGAGGTTCTTCGTACGGCTGTCGAGGATAACGCCGTCTGGAGCGAGTGGGTGCACCACGGGACCCGCCCGGACGGCTCGGCACACCTGATGTGCGGTGTGGTCATCTTCGGGGTCGAGTCCGGGCTAGCGACCTGGGCGCGGTTCTACCTGGAGCCGGTGGAGCACGGCGGTGGTGGGGTCGCCGATGCCGTCCGCCGTCAGGTCGCACCCGAGCGGGCGTCGTGATCCTCGTCGCGGGTGGCACCGGGCGGCTCGGCCGGCTCGTCGTCGCTCGCCTAGCGGCTCGCGGGCTAGCGGTGCGGGTCCTGACCCGCACCCCAGCCGCCCACGCCGACCTCGACGCACTCGGGGTGAAGCTCGTGCGCGGGGACGTGCGCGATGCCGCGGTTGTGCTGACCGCGGTCCGGGACGCCGACGTCGTGGTGTCCGCCGTGCACGGCTTCGCCGGACCGGGACATGTCTCGCCAGCCAGCGTTGACCGCGACGGCAACGTCAATCTGATCGACGCAGCAGCGACGGCGGGAGCCGACGTCGTCCTGATGTCGGTCGTGGGAGCGGCCGCAGACAGCCCGATGGAGCTGTTCCGCATGAAGCTCGCCGCCGAGCGCTACCTCGACGCGAGCGGCGTGCCGGCGACGATTGTCAGGTCCGCTGCATACCTCGAGCTGTGGCTAGAGATCCTTGAAAGGACCGCGGGTCGCTCTGGTCGCCCGCTCGTGTTCGGCCGCGGGGAGAACCCCATCAACTTCGTGTCGGTCGCCGACGTCGGCGCCCTCGTCGAACGCGTCGTCCTCGACAAAGGCGCCCGCGGCCGCACCCTCGACCTCGGCGGCCCTGAGAACCTCACGATGAACCAGCTGGCGGCCGCGGTGCAAAGCAGGGCGGGCCGCACTGCAACGCCCCGGCACGCGCCGCAGGCGTTGTTGCGGCTCGCGGCCGGAACGGTCGGTCGCGTCAACCCGGCCGTCGGCCGGCAGCTCCGTTCCGCTCTCGTCATGGACCGCGCTGGCGTCACAGTGGGAGGCGCTGGCTCGGCGCGCGAGCTCTACCCCGACCTTCCCCAGACGTCCCTCGCAGACCTGCTCGAGCGCGCGCCCGCACGTCGACGAGGCGGCGCGGCGCCGCGCGTCAACTGACCGCGAGGGCGGCAGCGCCCGTGGCCGGGAGAGCGCTGCGGCAGTAGGAAGAGAAGAGCATCCGGCTGAGGACGTCATGACGCGTGAGGGAAGGTCAGCAACGAGCGCGCCGTCCTCATGTGCGCGCAAACTGTCGCGCGACTCCTCGAGAGGCACGGCCTTGAACTGCGCGTCCACGATTGATCGCGCTCGCCGAACTCGCACACGCCGGCCGTCGTCCACCGCTGCAGCAAGCTCCACGCCCGGCATCTGCGCCAAGACGAGGACGCCACACACTGCCACTTAAGCCGCGCCTGGCGGGGCAGCCAAGGTTCAGGCGCGACCTGATCGCGGCTTCATCCGGGGCTCGAACGCCGGCGCAGTATTGGGCGGTCGGCTGACGGACTCAGCGCAAGGAGTGTGCGCGCCACGAGGTTGTTCCTACAGGCTCGGTCCGAAGTCACGTTCAAGGCCGGGTCCGTATTCGGGGGACGGTGAGGGCCAGCGGCGGCGCTCGGCCGCTCGCGCCCGCCGTGCGGCCAGGACGGCCCGCTCGGCTTCGGCTTGTGCGGCGATGTCTCGGATGAGTTGCGCGGCGTCGGGCACGGGGAGTGCCTCGATCTCGGCGAGGGTGCGACGTGCCTGCTCGAGGCCGTTGCGCAGGTCGGTGGCGCGGGCTTCGATGCTGCGGGGCCATTCGCCGATGCTCCGCTGGAGCACGGCTCGTTGATCGGTGTGGTGCCCGGTGAGGAGCTTCAGTTGTTGGCGGGCGCGTGCGGCGTCCTGTTGCGCGTGGCTGACCCGAGGGTCGGCGTCGGCGCCCTGCTCGGCGTTGGTCTGGGCCCAGAACGGCAGGTGCGTTGTGCCCAGTGGGACACCGCCCCATCGTCGGTGCATCGCTTCCTCGCCGGTTCTGTGCGCGTCGGTGGCGTCGCGTGCGCGGAATTTGTCAAGGTGGTTGAGGCCGGTGGGTGTTAGGCGGCTAGCTCGATGCCGGTGTTGTCGGCTGGCTGGTTGATCCACGCGGTGGTCGGGATGGCGAGGATCTTGGGGTCGTGGGTGGTGGCGAACCGCTCGGGATTGCGGGCTCGTGCCCCAGCAAGGACGACGGCTCGTTCGGCGCCCTTCGCGGCGGCGAGGCCGTAGTGGACGTCGGCGGGGGTGTTCAGCCCGATGCTGGTGTGATGGTGGTGGTGGTTGTAGCCCTCGACGAAGTCGGCCATGAACGCTCTCGCGTCGCCCAGGGAGCCGAAGCGTTCGGGGAACACGGGCGCGAATTTCAACGTCTTGAACCACGCCTCGGAGTACGGGTTGTCGTTGGAGACCCGGGGCCGGGAGTGGGACTTGGTGACCTCCAGGTCCGACAGCAGCGCCGCGACGGTCTTGGAGGTCATCGAGGTGCCCCGGTCGGCGTGCACGACCTGCGGGATCCCGTGGATGGCGAAGATCTCGCGCATCATCTCCACGGCCAGGACCCCGGACTCGCCGTTGTGCACGTGCGCCCCGACGATGTACCGGGAGTAGATGTCGATCATCACGTAGGCGTCGAAGTAGGTGCCCTTGACGGGCCCGGCGAGCTTGGTGATGTCCCAGGAGTACACCTGACCGGGCCTGGTCGCGACGAGCTCGGGGATCGCCCGGGCCGGGTGTCGGGCCAGGCGGCGCCGCTCCTTGACCTGCGCGTTCGCGGTCAGGACCCGGTAGATCGTGGAGATCGACCCGACATAGACGCCCTCGTCGAGCAGGTGGGCGTAGATCTGGATCGGCGGCAGGTCCACGAACCGGGCGCTGTTGACCACGCGCAGGATCTCGGCGCGCTCGACCTCAGACAACTTGTTGACCGGCACTGGTCGGTGGCCTAGGACACCGGTGCGGGGCTGGCGGGTCGCACTGGCCCGTGGCACCCCGACCAGCACCGCCGCGGCCCGCGTCGGGACCCCGGCACCGGTCAGCTCACGGTAGGTGGCCATCACCGCGCGCCGCGCTCGGCGTCGTCCCGCGAGCTCTTGGATATCTCCTCCAAGAGCTCGTGTGCTTTTCCCATGATCGCCAGCGCCACCTGCGTGGTCGCCAACCTCCGCTCAGCCTTGTCGAGCTGACGGCGCAGCCGGGCGATCTCGACCTGCTCGGCACTCAGCTTCCCGATCTTGGTCCCGGGCGCCTTGCCTGCCAGGACCCCGGCGTCGCGCAGCCGTCGCCACTCGCTGATCAGCGAGGAGTACAAGCCGTGCTGGCGCAGGTAAGCCCCTGCCTGACCGTTCTGAACGGCCACCTCGTAGGCGGCCAGGTGCTCAAGCTTCTGCGCCGAGGTGAACGACCTCCTCGAGGCCGGACCCCCCGAACGAGGTCCGGGACTGGGCATACGACCATCGTCGCGCACCGCGATCAAAGACGAACTCATGTTCATGGACTCCAGGTTCACGCCCCACGCTGGCGGACTTGCTCTGAACCACCGGCCTCAACTCACCCTGACCCGTAGGGGACCGACCGATGTCACCTTCCGTCAGCTCAGGCGGTGAGCCGGGACGTGTCCGGCTCGCCGCCTGAGGATCTCTCTGCCGTTGTGCGGTCCGGGTAAGACGCGGCCTGCTTCGACGTCGCCTCTGAGGAGAACATGCCCTTCGAAGGACCTGCGGCGTTGGGTCATCACACCAACCTGTCGTTCCTGGGCCGCCTGCGTCGCCAGGGTGCCACCCCCGCACACAGTGATGCTCCTCCTGCTCCTCCTGCTCCTCCTGCTCCTCCTGCTTCACCTGCTTCACCTCGAGACAGGTGACCTGACCCTCGCGCAGGCGTGGCAGTGGGTCCTGGACGACTAGCTGTACCCGGCCGCCAAGTTGGTTGCAGTCGGGTGATGGGACAGCGCCGACGCCCACGTGGCGTCGTTCAGTGAGGTAGCGCGTGAGCCATGCGGCTGGCCCTGCGGTGCGCTGGTCATTGATCAGCCAGCCAGGGCTGGCGTTGTCCCATTCGGTGGCCGGGGCGCGGTTGAAGCGCTCGACCCAGGCGACGCCGCGCACCCCGAGGCCGACCCGGGACACCGCGCATCGCAGAGATGCAAGATGAGTCTGGCGTCCGTCATTGGCCCGTCATCGGCAGCCGAGCCGCGATGACGGGTTGGACGGGGTCAGTCGGAGCGCTCGGGCTTCGGCTCGCCGTGCGCCTCGAGTCGTTCGATCGACGCGAGGAGACGCTTGGCGTTGACAGGGTCGCTGAGGAGGAAGCCGGTCTCGTCCTCGGGCTCCGAGCGTTCGGCCAGGATTGCCGCGCACGCGGCGCGCAGGCGGGCGATGGGATCGCCGATGGTGGCACGGACGATCTGCGGGTCGAGCTTGTAGTAGTGGTGGCCGATGAGGTCGCGCATGCGGGCGATGTCGGACCATGGCACCTCGTGGTGGGCATCGCGCAGGTCCGGTGAAAGGCCCTTGACTGCCTCGCCGATCGTGAAGACGCGGTAGTGGATCGCGTCGAGCGCGACCTGCTCCACCTCGGCGTCTTGGGGGTGGGCGCGCAGGAGTGCGTCGGCGCGATTGACAGCGTCGATGGACTCGAGGATGTCCCGCAACCTCAGATCGTCAGTGCGACTCACAGTGGAACCGCTTCGGCCATGGCGTTCTGCGCGACTTGCGGGGCCAGAGCGTCCTGGGGCACGACGTCGACCCGCTCCCCCAACAGCGCCGACAGCTCGTCCTGCAGGGCCGCGATGGGGAACAGGCCTCGCGTGCGGACGTCGAGGTCGACGAGCAGGTCGATGTCGGACTCGGGCCGGTCCTGACCCCGTGCCACCGAACCGAAGACGCGGACGTTCGACGCGCCGTGGCGGTGGGCTGCTCGTCGGATCCGGTCCCGGTTGAGCCGCAGCTTGGCCATCCGCGGCGTGCGCACGTCCAGGCGGCGCGGCGAGACTTCGGCGACCAGCTCGAGGCGGGATCCCATCGCCGCCAGGAGACGGTCGAGTGTCTCTACCGACGGCGAGCTGGCGCCCGACTCGTACCTCGACACCGCCGGCTGTGACGTGCCGGCGCGGGCCGCCAGGGCGCCTTGGCTCAGGCCAGCGCCCTCCCGAGTCGTCCGGATCAACATCGCAGCGTCCATGAGTTCATGATACTGCTACCGGTATCGATCGCCCAGAGCGTCCGTCTCGGGACGACCTGTCGCTCGAACGCGCCGACCCGTCATGTCCACCGGCATCCGTTGTCACGCCCGATGGCCATGCCGAGCACCGCGATCTGCGCTCATCCTTGGCGTTGCTCTCCGCGAACCCGCGCGAGTGACGCGCTCAGGAGCTCAGGGCTGCCCACGTCGAGCCTGCGCGAGTCTCGCGCCGACAGACCCAAGGCCCGTCCGGCGGCCTGCTTCACGCGGCTGTAGAGCACGAACCACGAGGACGTCGCCGCAACGCTCAAGACCAGGACGGCGCCTATCCCTAGCAGGTTCGGGACGCCGGACGACCCGTCCGACAAGATCGCCAGGTAGACGACGAGCGCGCAGAAGAGCGTGACCACCGGCACAGACACCAGGAGGCGCCACCAACTCGCCACGTAGGCCTCGAGGCCCTGCTCAGGAATGACAGAGCTCCATCGCGACCGGGTCTTGCTGAGTGTCGACTCCTTGAAGTTCGTCACGGACGGCATCCTTCGCTCTGGCCGGTCCCGATGGCATGGATCGCGGTCCCCATCCGATCGAACAGTAGTCCGCCGAGTTGCAGCCTGACCTCGCCTCACGGTTCGTGCCGGGGCCCTCGTGTCATGGACTGCCTCGCTGGCCGTGAACACGTGTTCGGGGATGGCGTCGAAGGCGACCATGGTCACGTCGACGTCCGCGACGCCGACAGACGCGTCTCCACCTGATCGCCCCGCTGAGGCTCCAGCCGTATGTCGGTGGGCGACCGGGGGCGGTCGCGCTTGACCGGGCCGAGTCGGGCAAGCCCGCCGGGCCCGTCCAACCCGATCTTGCGCCCTCCCCCGACACCCCTATGGGTGAGGCATCGCTGCGGGACTGGCGGCCGGGGACTGCGCATGTTGCGCCCATCCGCGCCTACCTGCTGTTGACGGTGCCCGGTCGGTGGGAGGTGATGGCGGTGATGTCGCTGCACAAGCTGGTCGCGGGTGACGGGTACGCCTACCTGACCCGGCAGGTCGCTGCGGGTGATGCCGGCCTGGAACCTGGTGCGTCGCTCACCGCGTACTACGAGGCCACGGGCAACCCGCCCGGCCGGTGGTGCGGGACGGGGTTGGCCGCCCTGGGCATCGAGCCGGCCCACCGGGTGAGGGCGGGTGACCGGGTGACCGAGGAGGCGATGGCTGCGGTGTTCCGCGACGGCCGCGACCCGGTCACCGGCGAGCCGCTCGGTCGGGGGTTCCAGGCTGAGAGCCCTGTGGTGGGGTTCGATCTGACGTTCACGGCACTGAAGTCCGTCTCGGTGCTGTGGGGCCTGGGCGACGACCCGACCCGGGCGGCCGTCTACGCCGCGCACCGGGCGGCCCTCGGTCAAGCGCTGGAGTTCGTCGAGCACACCGTGGTCCGCACCCGGGTCGGTGACGGCGGGTGCCGGCAGGTGGGCACGCGCGGGATGATCGCGGCGGCGTTCGACCACTGGGACACCCGGGCCGGCGACCCAAACCTCCACACGCACGTCGTGCTCGCCAACAAGGTCCAGGGCCCCGACGGGCTGTGGCGGTCCCTGGACGGCAAGACCGTCTACGCCGCGGCGGTCACGGTCTCCGAGCTGTACGACACCCTGCTGGCCGACGAGCTCGCCCGGCGCCTGCCCGTCGGGTTCTCCCGCCGTGAGCGTGGGCCGCGGCGCAACCCGGCGTTCGAGGTCGACGGCATCGGCGACGACGTCCTGGCCCTGTTCTCCGCTCGCGCCGAGCAGATCCACGACGCCGAGATCGCCTGGGCGGTCACGTTCGCCGCCGAGCACGGGCGGGAGCCGACGCGGGTCGAGACGACCCGCGCCCGCCAGCACCTGGCCCGGGCCACCCGCCCACCCAAGGTCGTGCGCCCGCTGCGGGACCTGCGGGTGGACTGGGCGAACCGGGCCCGAGCCCTGACCGGCCTCGAACCGGTCGACCTGGCAGCCCGGGCGCTGGCCGGCACCTACGGGCGGGCCCTGCACGCCCACGACGTCGGGCCCGAGGTCCGCGCCGCCATGGTTGCGCAGGTCGTCGAGGAGGTCTCCACCAAGCGGTCGATCTGGACGACGTGGAACCTCGGCGCGGCCGCGTTACGCGCGTGCAAGCCGCTGCGGATGGCCTCCCCCACCGAACGCCTGCGCCTGCTGGACGACCTGACCGTCTCGGCAGAGACGGCGTGCGTGCACCTGGACGACACCCGCGACCCTGACCGGCGCCGCATGGGTGAGTCCCTGTTCACGTCCACCGAGCTCCTCGCCGCCGAGCAGACCCTCATCGACGCCGCCACCACCCCCGCCCGTCTCCCCCGTAAGCTCGGTGACCTGACCAGCGCCTCGGTGCGGGTGCGCGTGGCCCTGGACACCCTCACCGGCGACCAGCGGACCGCGGCCGAAGCGGTCCTGACCTCGCCGCACCTGCTCGACGCGCTCGTCGGACCGGCAGGGTCGGGCAAGACCACCACCCTCGCCGCGGTCGCCGTGACCTGGCGGTCCACCTGCGGACCCGTCCTGGGTCTGGCCCCGTCGGCGACCGCCGCGCACACCCTGCAACGCTCCCTGGGGGTGCCGTGTCAGACGACGGCGAAGTGGCTGTACGAGTCCGTGGGACCCGGCGCCCACACCCGAGCCGCCACCTACGCCCAAGCCGTCCACGCCGAAGCGGCCGCCACGGACGTCTTCGCGCTCCGCGACGCGCGCGCAGCCCAGGCGCGGGCCCGCGCCGAACAGGACCGGTGGCGCCTGGCCCCGGGGCAGCTCGTCATCATCGATGAGGCGTCCCTGGCAGACACCCGCACCCTGGCCGCGCTCGTCGCCCAAGCCTCCGCCGCCGACGCCCGAGTCCTGCTCGTCGGGGACCACCTGCAACGCGGATCGGTCGACGCCGGCGGGGCGTTCGCGCGGCTCGCCCGCCGCGGACCCACCGCCGAACTCACCTCCCTGTGGCGATTCACCCACCCCTGGGAAGCCCGCGCCAGCCTCGAGCTGCGCCGCGCCCACCCGAGCGTCCTGGACACCTACGACGCCCACGGCGCCCTCACCGGCGGCACCCGCGACCAGATGCTCACCACCGCCCTGACCGCCTGGACCGACGCCCGCGACCACGGGCACACCGCCGTCCTGCAGGCCGCCGACAACCACACCGTCCGCGACCTCAACACCGCCGCCCGGACCGCCGGCATCCGCGCCGGGACCGTCACCCGCCACGGCGTCGAGCTGCACGACGGGCTGACCGCCGGCGTCGGGGACCGGATCGTCACCCGCCACAACCACCGCCACCTGCACACCCCCGACGGGTTCGTCCGCAACGGCGCCCTCTGGGACATCGCCGCCATCGGCCCCGACGGATCCCTCCACGTCCGACCCGCCCACACACACCGCGACGACGACCGCGTCGACCGGGGCACGGTCCGGTTGCCCGCCGACTACGTCGCCGACCACGTCGAGCTCGGCTACGCCACCACCACCGCCCGCACCCAAGGCATCACCGTCGACCAGACCCACACCCTCGCCGCCCCCGGCATGGCCCGCGAAGACCTCTACGTCGCCATGTCCCGCGGCCGACACCTCAACCACACCTACGTCATCACCGAACCCACCGCCGACGATTGCCTGCCCGACACAGCTCGACCGTCCCCATCAGCACTCGAGGTTCTGCGCGGCATCCTCGCCACCTCCCACGCCGAGCTCAGCGCCACCGAGACCTGGGAGACCCACCACCCGAGCCAGCCACCACCCATCCCGCCCCTCCACCCGCGCGGCGACCTCAGCAGGCCGAGCTCGCTCCAGGCCGCACCGTCGGCGCTCGCGTCACCGAGCCGGTACGACGTCCCGGTCATCGAACGGAGCTGGCCGTGACAGCACTCGCCGTCCGGCCGCTGCCGGCCTCGCAACCCTGCCAAGACGGACCCAGCACGGAGAGGACTGAACGATGACCGACCCGAATCCCGCCCATGCTCCCGAGCGCACCTTCAGCCCGGAAGAGGTCGCCCAGATTCTCGGCACCTCCGCTTGGTGGGTCCGCGAACAGGCTCGCTCCGGCCGCGCCGCGCACCTGCGCGTCGGCAAGGGCCGCATCCGGTTCACCGCCAACCAGGTCGTCACCCTCGTCGACCGCGCAACCGTCCGCGAGGACACCACCCGCACGGAGCGCCAACCCCAGCAGACCGACGCATCCGTTCTCGGCGCGACGGTCCGCTCCCTCGGCGCCCACCGGTCCCACCACTCCCCCGCGTCAACTTCACGCGAGGCCACCTGACGGCCCGAAATGGCGTCCCCGGTGGGGACACGACCGCCTCAGCGGTCACAAGGGGTCCCAAGGGGTCCGAGCGTTCGCGCAGATCAGCGACCTGCGCGTCCAACGCATGGACGCATATCTCAGCATTTGGAGGGTTCGAATCCCACTCGGGGCACCTGTCTGACCTGCAAAAACGCGGCGGCGTGGAATATACGTGGAATAAGGAACTGAGCGGACTCGCGCGGAACCTTGGTGAACGGTGTCGTCTGTGAGCTCGAAACGAGGTCCGGCGAGCCCCGTCGGAGGCCGACATGGCTTCGTACGCACGTCATCCAGTCGTCGACCGCAGCGCGGCCGCGGTCACCGGGTGCAGCACACGCTCAAGGTCGCTGCGCCGCACCCGCACGATCCGGCTGCCAACGCGGACGGCCGGCAGCTCCCCGTCAGCGATCAGCCGACGGACGAAGCGATCGGTCACATGGAGCTCCTCGGCGACAGCGCCGACAGCGAGAAAGTCGCGAGACGGGTCGAGGATGGGCTGCTCCGACATCCGTTCACCTCCGGTCGAGTCTGTGCGCCACGGCGGCGCCTGGACGGCCCGGGACGCACCTGAGTGCATCCCGGTTCACCCTCCATAGGCAGGAGGACCCGGCGTCGGTGGTCACGGTGCCTGACGGCAGTTGCTGGCTGCCGCTCGCGGTCCCGCGGACTTGACCGGGCACCGCAGGGCTCCGCACGACGAAGGCGTAGAGGACCGGCGGAGCAGTTCCCCCAACGTCGGCGCACTGTGAACGGGGCGATCGATGCGGCCACCAGAGGCAACGTTGGCGCGGGAACGCGCGCCCACCACTCATCGAGAACGCCGTAGACATGAACGCGCAGACGGCCCGACGCATCATTGGTCGCCTGCGGTAGGCCAGTTGCGCCGCAGTACGACGCGCTGCGCCAGGAGTCAGGTCGCCGCTGCACCTCTCATCAACGCTCGCAGCCGTAGCCCGGGCCGAGTGCTGGTTGGACGCCGACCGCACGCTCCTCGTGGACACGCCCGTTCAGCAGCGGTGCGACTGGGCTGGTCTCGCGGTTCACGCCCAGGAACGTGCCTGCCGAGTCGACCCGGACGGCCGCCTCGACAACTTCCCCGCTGTGCTCGGCCAGGACCTCGCGCAGGGCGTCGGGCAGGGGGACCGGTCGGTTGGCGTTCACGTCCCCAGCGTCGACCCAGGCCGCCTCGTCCGGCTCCGCGAGCAGGAGCGTGCACGCGGTCTGGACTGCGCGGGCCGGGGCAGTGAGCTCGGGATCGGTGACCACCTCACCAAGGACGTAGCCGAGGTCGACCGCAGCGACCAGACCCCGGTGCACCTCCAGGCTCGCCACACCCAGGTCGGCGCGGTGCGCCATGCTCGTCGGGGCGGCGTGCCCGCCGAGATCGGCGGTGATCTCCCGCAGGGACGCGCGCAGCTCGGCCCCAGAGCCCAGCAGGTCGGGGTCGATCCTGCGGGCACGTCCGGTGATCTGTGCGAGGTCGCCGCCCAGCCGCGCCCAGGCCTCGTCGAGTAAACCGAGCGCCGGCCCGAGGCGCTGGGCGTGCTGGTCGGGCTCGACTGCGCCCACCTGGGCGGCCGCAGCGAGGATTCTGGCGCCGGTCACCGTCAGGTCCCGTTCGACCATGACCGTGAACAGGACGTTCGCTGCGGCCGGTGACGCTGCCAGTGTCCGACGGGCCTGGACGTCCCAGTGGGCGACGGCCAGCTCCAGGCGGCCCGGCTCGACGGGTTCGCGATGCTGCCCGGTCAGCCCGGCAGGCCAGCGGCTCTGCAGGTAGGACGCTGCCAGGTGTTCGGCGGCGCCGACCCGGACCAACAGGTTGTGCGACTGGTCGGCTGACTGCCCTTCGTCGAGCCGGTGCTTGGCGTCGAGGACGCGGCGCATGTCGCGGTTGTACTGCCACAGTGCCTGACCCACACCGTGGGACGCGACGTAGACCACATGCATGATCCGGGTTCGGGCGGCCTCGGAGTCCAGATGCCCCGCATCGCTCAGTCGCGCGGTCGGGTGCCGGCGGGCGGAGATCATCTCCGCAGCCCGGGACAAGTTCTCCACGACCCGGTCCAGGTCCGGGTCCCCTTCGCCGGCGCCCGGCCACCCGGTGCGCTGCTGGGCGCGGTGCATCCCGGCGGTCAACTTGCCGATCCGCTCCATGCTCAGGTCGCCGGTCCGGTCCGGGAACGACGACCACAACCCGGCCGCCGCTTCCACGACCTCACCCCACGAGCGTGCCTTGGCCTTGGCCGAGTCCGGTGGCGCGTCCCACAACAGCTCACGTGCCGCGATGTCGGCCTCCAGGAGCAGGTCCCCGACCGTTCGCTCGTCGACGAGCCCCGCCGTTGCCGGGGCGTACGACGAGCCCCTCGTCGCCGTCACGAGACTGCCCCGCCTGCGGGTTCGGCTGCGGTTTCGGTGACCAGGTCCTCGAGCTCGGTGATCACCGCGGCCGCACCGGCGGGGAACGCCTCCGCCGGGTGCCGACGGGCGGCATCTCCGGCCGCTCGGATGAGGTCCCCCACGCTGCAGGACGCGACGACGTCCAGGACGACGTCCTCGAGGTCGCCGTCGACGTCGGCGGGCAGCAACGCCAGGGCCCTCGAGGCGACGATCTGGGCACCGAGGGTCAGGGAGCGCAGATCGGGGTTGACCGCGCCGCTCGTGGGGGGTGTGTCGGCGGCGGTCGTCAGGATCGCGATGATCTGCATCCACGCGGTCGTCGGATCGAGGACGTTCGGCTCGCTCATCGTTCTGCTCCCTACCTCTGATTGATCACTCCCATGGGGCCACGCCCTGCCGTGCCCGCGGGGCCGAGGGGAACTGGTTGTGGATGGCTCCGTCGTGTCGGTGGCTCGGTGGACAGTTCCTTCATCCGCCGAAGGCCGGCCGACGGCGCCTGGGTGGTCACCTCGACCCGACTGGTGTTCGTCTCGGACTGGTGCGAATGGAGGTGGCGGCGATGCCGGTGTGGGTGATCAAGGCCCTGGCGGTTGGTCCCGGGATGGTGGTCAGCGTCGTGGTGATGGCGCTCACACTCGTAGCCGCACCGACGCCGGCGGCGGCGGGTGTGGCCCTCGCGCTGGCCGGGGTCCTCGCGGCGGCCGGCCTCGGCGCAACTGAAGGGCCCGCGGCCTCAGTCCTGCTGGGCGCCCGCCGGCTGCGACCGTCCGAGCGCGACAAACTTGCAGCGGTGCTGACCCAGTTGTGCACGGCCCAGCTGGGACCGCCGCTGGTGGAGGTCGGCGTGAAACGGTCGCGGGCGATCGGAGCCATCGGCGCCGGCCGGCGCACGGTGGTCGTCTCGACGGGCCTGATCGAGGCTGTCGTCCTCGGTGATCTCCCGGCCCGTCAGGCGGCCGCGGCTGTCGCGCACTCCGCCATCCTGGCCCGCGAGGGGCTGACACGCGCGGATCTGCTCTTCGGATGCGTGTGCGCGCCGTGGCGCGTGATGCGCGCGACCGCCGGTGGCATCTGCGGTCGGGGCGCGAGCTGCCGTTGGCCCGGGCCGCGTGGCAGCTGCGAGTCGTCGTGGTGACTATGGCCGTCGTGCAGGCCGTTCACGCCGGGCAGGTCGGGTTCGGGGCGGCGATCGGCGCGATCGGCGCGTTCAGCTACGCGCTGCCGAGGTGGGAGCGCAGGTGGCACGACCTGCTCGTCCGCAACGGCGACGAGGGCGTGGTGCGTGCGGGCCTCGGTGACGGCCTCGTCGACTTCCTGCGTGCATGCCCGGGAACCAACACCACGCGGGCACGCCTTCACGCACTGGTCGCGACCGACAGGAAGCGACCGGCGTTGGGACTGGTGACACGTTGACGATGGTCAGGGCAGCCCGTTGAGCCGCCGACCGGGACCGCGACGACGATCAGCGTGGCATGCCGATCGCGCCGGCCGGGTCGCTTGCCGACCGAAGACCCTGCTGCTCGGCCCGCAACCGCTGCGCCACCGGCTCGGCAGTGACCACGGGTGCCCGCCGTTGGCCGGCCACGAGCTCCGCGGCCAAGCGCCCGGCGGCCTGCACGCTCGACCGCGCCTGCCCGATGCTGCTCAGGTCCACCGACAAGCTGCGGCCCTGCTCGCCCGAAGCGGCCAGATCTCGTGACGCGGCGGCCAGGGTCCGCGCGGCCTGCCCGCTCAGCTCATCCACCATCGCGCACTGCCGCTCCAGCAGGCGCAGGTCCTCCCCCACCCGCCCGACGCGCCCGCGCGCCACGTCGTCGGCGACGTCACCGATCGTCTGCTGCGCCGCAAGCGCGTAGGCGCGCGCCCGCTCCAAAGCAACCCACGTCCGCCGCACCGGCCGCGACGCCGAGAACCGGTCGAGCGCCTCGCCGCCAGCCGCAGACGGTGTGCTCAGTGTCGGGTCGACCCTACCGAGATGAAGCCTGGCCCGGTCCAGGTACGCGTCCGCGACGACCAGTCCGTCCTCGATGAGCATCGGTCCTCCCCTGCCTTCGTCCAAGACGCCACCTCGGCGCCCGCTCTTCCAAAGGCAGCCACGACGCGGTGGGCGGTCACGAGTTGGCCCTCGTGACCAGTCCCCGCCGAGCGACGAAGACGTTGCAGGCCGCGTTCCGGTCGCTGCGGCTGGTCCGCCTGCGATAGGAGACGTGGCTCTGGCGGCTGGCAATGGATCAAGTGCTCAACAATCGAGTCGGCGCCACCCGACTCGAAGAGCCAGACAGGACCGGTGAGCGTCGTCAATTAAGTTGTGTTGTCGATGCGGGTCATCGTCCCTGCTGGCACCGACTCTCCGCCTTGACCGACGTCATCCATTCTCCGTGCCGAGCTTCCGCAGGCTGAGTCGGATCACGTTGTAGTACGGGTAGAACAAGAAGTCGATCAGCCCGTCGTCGTCCCGAACCTCGAAGCGTCCCAGGCGCACGGCCGTGGCCATCGCCGTCAACACCGCTTCGATCGGCAGCCTGCGATGCAGCAGCAGGACCTCGATCAGCACCCGGGTCCCGGCGGTGTCGCCATGCTGGCGGCGGGCGGCGGCCCAGAACGCGTCGTGGCCCGGGGTGAACAACCCCGCCGCGCGGGCGTTGGCCACGGCGGCCGCGCCCGGCAGCGCGCCGGGGCGGCGGGCCAGGACCTCCAGGTAGTGGTCCAGCACCAGGGTCTGGGTGTTCTTGTGCAGGGTCCGCCCCGCGCAGGGATGTCAGCCGGGCGGGATCCGGCGTGCGCGCACCGCCGCGTAGGTTTGTTGTAGCGCAGCGACGGACTGGTCGTACGACGCCTGCGCGACTCCGATGAACAGGCAGTCGACCACCATGAGCTGGGCGATTCGGCTTCCGAGCGCGCCGGAGCGGAACCGTGTCTCCCGTGCGGCCGTGAGCAGGGTGATGTCCGCGACGTCAGTCAGATGCGATCGGCTGAAGTTCGTCAAGGCGATGGTGGTGGCGCCGCGGGCGCGCGCCTGGCTGAGGTACTCGACGGTGTCCGTCGTCGTGCCCGAATGTGACACTGCCACTGCGACGCACTGGGCATCGAGGACGGCCGCTGTGGTGAGCGCCGCGTGTGAGTCGAGCCACATGAGGGCGGTCAGTCCGATGCGCGAGAGCTTCTGCTGAAGGTCGAGGCCCACGATCGAACCGGCCCCGACCCCAAAGATGTCGATGCGTCGCGCGGCGACGACTGCCCCGACCGCGGCGGCCAGCGCTGCGGTGTCCAGGACCGTGGCAGTGTCGGAGATCGACAAGGTCTCGCTCAGGGCGATCTTCGAGATGATGTCGGCAAGGGTGTCGTGCTGATCGATGTCGCCCGATACCGGCAGCAGGTCCGAGTTCTGCAGCCGCTCACGCGTCGCCTCCTGGGCCAGGTCGAAATGCAGGTCGCGGTACCTCGTGTAGCCGACGCGCCGGTAGAACCGCACGACGGAGGTCGTCGAGGTGTCGCTGCGCTCGGCCAGCTCCGCGATCGACATGTTCGCTGCCCGTGCTGGGTCATCGAGCAGGACGTCGGCAACGTGCTGCTCCGACGGCGGCAGGGTCGGCCGAGCTTCGCGGATGCGGACGAGGACGGTCCGGGAGTCGTGGCCGTTCTGCACGGTCACGCTCATGCTCCGCTGCCACTTGTCGACATGGGCCCCATCGTTCCAGCAGATACCGGTGCGCCGCGAGAGACTTCACTCCGGTGCGCAACTTTGTTACGTAATCGTGACCAGTTTTGTATGTTTTTGACCTAGCCTGGTCGCGAGTGCCACGGCCTAACCAGTGGAGGGCTACGAGCACCGTCCAGCGGTCCCCAGCAGCGAATGGAGCAGTTCCTGTCACCCCGTCCCCGCACGCCCTGGGGGTGGACCGCGGCACTCGGCGCCGTCGCAGTCCTCGCGGCGGGTTGCAGCAGCCAGACCACGCCCCCACCGGCCGCGAGCGCGAGCCACCCCGGTGGCTCGCTCGTCATCGGTGTCACCAGCGACCCCGACACCCTGTTCCCCTGGAAGGCAACACAGTTCCAGGCCGTCCATCTGCTGGAAAACATCTACGGCACGCTGACAGAGTTCGACAAGGACCTCAACGTCGTTCCCGGTCTCGCGAAGTCGTGGGACGCATCCGCGGACGGCAAGAAGCTCACCCTGCACCTGCGCACGGGTGTCACGTTCGACGATGGGAGCGCCTTCGACTCGACCGACGTCAAGTTCTCACTCGATGCGATCAAGACCGAGGCCACTGCCGCCGTCGCCCGGTCTTCTCTCGGCCTGGTCACCTCGGTCGACGCGCCTGACGCCGCGACCGTCGTGCTCAACCTGTCCGGCCCGGATGCAGCGCTACCGGCCAACCTGGCATCGGTGAACATGGCCATGCTGTCCTCGACCGACACCGAGGCGAAGCTCAACGTCACGCCGAACGGAACCGGGGCCTACGCGTTCGACACCCGCAAGCCCAGTCAGTCGATCACCCTGGTCGGCAACAAGAAGTACTGGGGTGAGACACCGTCGCTGGCCAGCATCGAGTTCCGCGTCATCCCGGACGAGGCATCGATCGTGTCCGCCCTGCAGGCCGGCAACGTGCAGTTCGCGGTGTTCGACGACCCGCTCGTCGCCAAGACCGCAGAGGGTTCCAACGTGACGATTGCCAAGACGCCCCAGCTGACCTACCACGCGCTTCAGCTCAACGCCCGGCGCGGCACCCTCACCGACCTCAACGTCCGGCTGGCAATCCAGTGCTCGGTCGACCGCCAGCAGGTTCTCGACACCGCGGCCCTCAGCGAGGGCGAGGTGACCGGTCCGATCACGTCGCCGGCCTTCAAGTCCGACCCCAGTGCGCGACCGTGCCCGAAGCGTGACATCGCCAAGGCCAAGGACTACCTGTCCAAGGCGGGCCAGAGCGCCGGCATCACGATCGACACGATCGTGTCCCAGGGCGAATACGCGACCTCCGTCAACGAGGCCCAGAACCTCGTCTCCCAGCTCGCAGACGCCGGCATCACGCTCAAGCTCGAAGTCCTGGAGTCCGGCGCCTACGTCAAGCGCTGGATCGCCGCCGACTTCGACGCTGCGGTGGCCCTCAACGGCGGTCGCCCTGACCCCGACGGAATGTATGGGCGCTACTTCACGAGCACCGGCAACCTCAACAAGGTGGCCGGGTACAGCTCACCGGCGCTGGATGCCCTGTTCGCCCAGGGGAAGTCGACCACGGACGCCACCGCGCGCAAGGCGATCTACCAGAAGGTCTCCGACGAACTCGAGAACAACGCAGCATGGATCTGGATGTTCACGAGCTACACCTACACGGCGACGTCGTCCGCCGTGCACGGCTTCACCCCGATGGCGAACGGCTCGTTGCAGTACCTGCGGACCACCACCGTCGGATAGCTGCACCCGGTTGGTGGGGTCGGGCGGGGCCCCCCCCCACCACACCCTGACGAGAACGGGACCATGATCCAGCGAATCCTCCACCATCGCGCCCTGCGCCGCGGTTCACAGATCTTCTTCACGCTCTTCGGAGTCGCCGTCTTCGTGTTCGTCATGCTGCGAGCGATTCCCGGCAACCAGATCACCGCCGGTCTGGGCACTGAGGCGGCCGCACTCACCCCCCTCCAGCGGGCGGCGCTCGAGCGTTACTACGGCCTGGACCAGCCGCTGCTCACCCAGTTCTTCAGCTGGCTCGGGAACGTGTTCACCGGCAACCTCGGCTTCTCCTCCCGCGCGCATCAGAGCGTGCTCGACATGACGGCCCATTCCCTGCCCATCACCATTGAGCTGGCGGTGCTCTCCATCGCGCTGGGACTGCTCATCGGCGTCCCGCTGGGCATGCTCTCGGCGTCCCGACCCGAATCGGCCCGGGATGCGCTCGGACAGGTGGTCGGGCTCGCGGGCCTTTCCATCCCGGCGTTCCTGCTCGCCACTGCCCTGCTGTCGGTCCTCGCGCAGGTGTGGCACTACAACCCGAACGGCCAAGGCTTCGCGCCGCTGCAGCAAGATCCCCTGCTCAACCTCCAGCAGATGATGCTGCCCGCCTTCGTCCTGGGCTTCGGGATAGCAGCCCCCATCATGCGGACCACTCGCACAGCCGTGCTCGACATCCGCTTGCAAGACTTTGTCCGGACCGCACGGGCCAAGGGTGTTCCGATCCGTCGGCTCTACGTCCACCACATCCTGGGCAACGCCCTCGTCCCGATCGTCACGATGACGGGTCTGCAGTTCGGCTACCTGCTCGGCGGTGCGGTGGTGGTGGAGCAGATCTTCTCGATCCCCGGCATCGGCCGACAGGTCCTGCTGGGTATACAGCAGAAGGAGTACGCCGTCGTGCAGAGCACTGTGCTGGTCATCGCGGTGGCGTTCGTCCTGGTCAACCTCTTGACTGACGCTGCTTACCGCCTCATCGACCCCAGGGTGCGTGCTGAATGACCGACCTCACGGGCACCCCGGCCATCCCTCCCGGCACTGTCGCGCCTGCGCACGTCCTCACATCGTTGCTGCGCAGCCGAAGCGGCCTCACCGGTGCAGTGATCTCCATCATCTTGCTGCTCGCCGGCGTGCTCTCGCTGCTGCACCTGCTCCCCTACGACGCGATTGCGCAGGCTCCTGCTTCGCGCCTGATGGGACCCTCGGTGGCGCACTGGTTCGGGACCGATCAGTTCGGTCGTGACGTGCTCTCGCGGGTTGCCGCGGGGGTCGCTAACTCCTCGCTCATCGCGGTGGTTGCGGTCGCATTTGCGACCCTTGTCGGCACAGCTGGCGGCCTCGTCGGCGGTTTCTTCCGGGGCGTGCCGGACGCGTTCATCGGCGGCGTGACCAACGTGCTGTTCGCGTTCCCGCCCCTGCTTCTGGCGCTGTCACTGGCCTCAGTCTTCCAACGCAACTGGTTCACGGTCGCGGTCGCGATCGCAATCGTCTACGTGCCGATCTTCGTGCGGGTCACCCGCGGACCGGTCCTGTCCCTGTGCGAGGTCGAGTTCGTCCGTGCGGCCACGAGCACCGGTCGGAGCCGGACGATGGTCATGCTGCGGCACGTGCTGCCCAACCTCACTTCCATCCTCATCGTGCAGGTCACCCTCTCGCTGTCCTGGGCGGTACTCACAGAGGCAGCGCTGAGCTTCCTGGGCCTGGGAACGCCACCGCCGGCCCCGTCGCTCGGATCGATGATCTTCGAGGCACGCACCCTCGTTTCGGTGGCGCCATGGACCATGGTCGCCCCAGGCGTCGTTGTCGTCCTGCTCGTCGTAGGGCTCAACCTCCTCGGAGACGGTCTGCGCGACGTCCTCGACCCACGGAACAGAGGCAAGTGACATGACCACCCATCAAGATCTGCCGGACATCGAGGCTTCCTCCACCGAGGGGGTGGACCCGCAGTTCGCCGACATTGACCGGATGTCGGTTGCGGACCTCGCCGTGCTCATGAACCACACCGATGCAACGGTTCCGGGCGCGGTCGAGCGGGCACTGCCGAGCATCATCCCCGCCATCGAGGCCGCGACCGAGCGGCTGCGCTCAGGCGGGAGGCTCATCTACGTCGGCGCTGGGACACCAGGTCGGCTCGGGGTCCTCGACGCGTCGGAGTGCCCACCCACTTTCGGCACCTCCCCCGATCGGGTCTTTGCCATCATCGCGGGAGGGCCGAGCGCGATCGTCCTGCCGAGCGAAGGGGCCGAAGACGATGCCGATCAGGGTGCTGCCGCGATCGAGGAAGTCGAAGTTGGACCCTCCGACACCGTGATCGGGATCGCATCGAGCGGACGCACGCCCTACGTCGTTGCGGCCGTTGAGGCCGCACGTCGACGTGGCGCCCTCACGGTCGGGTTGTCCTGCAACGCGGGGACTTTGCTCAGCGCAGCTGCCGAGTTCTCGATCGAGATTGCCGTCGGACCTGAGCTGGTCAGCGGTTCGACCCGGCTGAAGGCCGGCACCGCGCAGAAGCTCGTGCTCAACATGTTCTCGACCATCGCCATGGTCCAGCTCGGCAAGACGTACGGGAACCTTATGGTCGACGTCCACGCGTCCAACTCGAAACTGCGTGAGCGTGCCATCCGGATCGTGCGCCTGATTGCCGGGGTCGACCGGGCACAGGCGGTCTCAGCGCTGGAGTTCAGCAGCTACCGGGTCAAACATGCGGTCATCGCGCTGCGGCTCGGTCTCGATGCCGAAGCAGCCGACGAGCGGCTCGAGGCAGCCGACGGACGATTGCGCGACGTGTTGGAGGCAAGCAGGTGAGGGTGCTCGGGATGATCTCAGGGACCTCGCACGACGGGATCGACGCAGCAGTCGTGGACTTCCATCACGAGGGGACGGCGCTGTCCGGGGCAGTCATGCACACCCAGAGCACGCCCTACGCCGCCGCATTGCGTGCCAGGCTCGCCGGCACCCTGCCACCCGCGCGCACGACGATGGCCGAGGTGTGCGAGCTGGACACCCTGATTGGTCAAGCATTCACGCAGGCCGCCCTCACCGCGATCGACACCGCCGGACCAGTCGACGCCATCTGCTCGCACGGCCAGACCGTTTATCACTGGATCGAGGGCGGGACCGCGCACGGCACTCTCCAACTCGGGCAGCCGGCCTGGATAGCCGAGGCGACCGGGACCCCTGTCGTCTCTGACTTGCGGATCCGCGACATCGCGGCCGGCGGACAGGGTGCGCCACTCGTCGCGTTCCTGGACAAGATGCTGCTCACAACCAGCACCTCGACGCGCGCTGCGCTCAACCTTGGCGGGATCTCCAACATGACCGTCATCGCTTCGGACGGTGGCCTGTCTGCCTACGACATCGGTCCGGCGAACGCGCTGATCGACGCGGTCGTCGTTGAGCGCGGACTCAACTCGGTCGGCTACGACCGCGATGGGCGGATCGCGGCGGCGGGGAAGGTCTGCGAGCCGCTGCTGCGGGATCTGCTCGCGGAACCGTACTACCGGCTGCCAGCGCCGAAGAGCACTGGCAAGGAGCTGTTCCACGGTATGTACGTCCGGGGCGCACTCGACGCTCTTGGGGTCCACATCAGCGACGCCGACCTCGTCGCGACGCTGACCGAGCTCACGGTCCAGACCGTGGCGGCGGCCGTGCGCGCCGCGGGAATCGCCACCGTCGTCGCGTCGGGCGGCGGGTGCCGCAATCCGGTCATCCTCGACGGACTGCGACAGGCCTTGCCGGGCGTCACGATAGTGCTGTCCGACGACCTGGGAGCGCCTGCGGACGACAAGGAAGCCATCGCGTTCGCTCTCATCGGCTGGTGCACGATGCACGGACTGCCCGCGAACGTGCCCGCCGGGACCGGGGCGCGCTCAGCCCGTGTGCTGGGCACCATCACTCCCGGCGCAGGTGCGCTCCGGCTTCCTGAACCGCTCGACGTCGTCCCCACCTCCCTCAGTCTGACCTCGGCCCGGTAGGTGAACGACGTGTCCACGGTGAGCGTGCGCCCTGCGGTGAATGGGGACATCGACCAGATCGTCGAGGTGTTCCTCGCATGCTGGCGGGATACCTACGCGGCGGCCCTGCCCCAACGCCTCATCGCGGCCATGACCGACGAGCGCGCCCGTGACATCTGGGCTCGCGTAGACCAGGAGGCTGCACCCGGAGAGCTTCTCGTCGCCGTCGCGGCGCTGCCCGCACGCATCGTCGGCGTCACGCGGTTCGGTCCGGTCATCGATGGCACCGGTCACATCGGGTCGCTGTACGTCTCGCCCCTAGCACAGGGGCTGGGTGTCGGGCGAACCCTGATGGAGGCCGCAACCGAGTCCCTGGCCAGGTCAGGTGGGACCACGGCGACCCTGTGGGTGTTCCGTGACAACGCGCCGTCGATCGCGTTCTATCGTCACCTTGGCTGGCTCCCTGATGGCAGTCGTCGGACCCAGGCGGAGTTCGGTGAGCCGGAGACGAGGATGTGGCGGCCGATCACCCCAGCGGCACAGGTGGGGCCTACATGACCGGCACCGTCTCTGCCCTGCGGGTGCACGACCTCGAGGTGGACCTCGTGCGACCCTTCGTGACCGCGATCCGTCGAGCCGCGAGCATCTCAGTCGTGCTCGTCGAGGCGCTGGACGGCGCAGGCCACCACGGGTGGGGGGAGGCAGCAACCAGCTGGCAAGTCACCGGAGAGTCTCCCGCGAGCGTGCGCGCAGCCGTTGAAGGACCCCTGTCCGAGGTGGTTGTGGGGCGCCGGATCGACGCCCTAACCACCCTCGGGTCAGATCTGGCAATTGCCGCGTTCCAGAACTCCGCTGCCCGCTCGGCCGTCGAATGCGCGATTCAGGACCTCGCCGCAGCGCAATGCGCACTGACCCTTGCCGCGACCCTTGGCGCCCACCGTCAGAGCGTGCGGACAGACATCACCCTGTCGGCGACGAACACCGACGACCTTGTGGCAGTGGCCGTGCGGCACGTCGCCGACGGTTTCACCATGCTCAAGGTCAAGGTCGGCGCTGGACACGACGACCGCCAGGCACTGTTGGCGGTCCGGGAGGCCATCGGCCCCAGCATCGGGCTGCGAGTCGACGCGAACCAGGCCTGGGACGTCGATGAAGCCGTGCGGATCACCCGGTTCTGGGAGAGTGCCGGCCTCGACCTCGACCTGCTGGAACAACCAGTACGCGCTCGGGATCTGGACGGGCTCGCGGAGGTCACCGCGCGCGTCGCCACCCCGGTGCTCGCGGACGAGTCCGTACGCACCAGCGACGATCTGCGCGAGCTCATCAGTCGGCGCGCCGCGACGATGGTCAACATCAAGCTCGCCAAGAGCGGTGGTCTGGGCGAGGCTCGACGGATGGCCGCGCTGGCCGCGCAAAACGGCATCGGTGTGGTGATCGGCTGCATGATGGAGAGCAGCGTCGGTGTCGGTGCGGCCGCAGCGCTCGCCGCGAGTCTGTGTGAGACAGACGCAGCGCGCACCCACGACCTGGATGCCGGTCTCTGGCAGGCAAACCCTGTCGTCCACGGCGGCATCAGCTACAAGGGGCCAGATCTGTATCTGTCGGACGATCCGGGACTCGGCATTCACGGACTCGTCACGAACAGCAGGTCGATCGTGGACGGCACGGCACAGTGGTAGCGGCCATGCTCGGCGATCTGGCAG
The DNA here is from genome assembly GCA_012927555.1 of Phycicoccus sp. Classification (GTDB taxonomy): domain Bacteria; phylum Actinomycetota; class Actinomycetes; order Actinomycetales; family Dermatophilaceae; genus UBA4719. The sequence goes on along the minus strand of JABBOX010000211.1, from coordinate 142 downwards.
CCCGACTCCTCACCCAGGTGCCGAAGGGCTCCCCGAACGGCGCCCGACCGCCGCTGGGTGTGGTGGTCGCCGTGCACACGCCGACCGGTGACCACGTCGTCGCGGCCGGGCAGCGCGCGCTCACACCGCTCGCGCCCATGAC
>JABBOX010000255.1 GCA_012927555.1 Phycicoccus sp. | reverse complement strand
GTCCGCTCCACGTACTCCTGCTGTGAGCCACCACCGATGAACTGCATAACAACTCCTCTCGACGTGAACACCTGACCCCACACAGGGTGGAGGCAAGTCGTCCTCGTCAACAGGTATCAGCCGACGTCGGGACATTCCGGCGCGGTGACAGCAGCGGCCCGCGCAGGGGGCCCAGAGACCCCCCGGGGCATGGCTCATCCGCCCCGGGAATGTCTGTTGACGGTGACACGTTAATACCCCCCGAGGTATAGTTCAGTCATCGAGAGGAAACACTATGACCACCCAAGCACTGACCGCAGCAAACTTTGAGCAGACCGTGCTCGACAACGACATCGTGCTCGTCGACTTCTGGGCAGCCTGGTGCGGACCGTGCCGGACGTTCGCCCCGATCTTCGAGAACGCCTCAACGACCCACCCTGACATCATCTTCGGCAAGGTCGACACCGAGGCCGAGCAGGCCTTGTCCGGCGGCGCTGGGATCACGTCCATCCCCACCCTGATGGCCTTCCGTGGCGGCATCCTCGTCTTCAGCCAGCCCGGGGCGCTCCCCTCCTCCGCCCTCGAACAGGTCATCGCCGGTGTACGCGGGCTGGACATGGATGACGTCAGGGCCAAGGTTGCCGAGGCGCAGACCGCGGAGTCACAGACCGCCAACGCCGCAACCTGACCATCACTCGCGACAACGACCCCAAGGAGCCACGATGGTTGCGCTGAGACCCGAAGAGATGAGCGCTGTGGCCAACCGGCTGCGCCGGGCGCAAGGCCAGATCGGCGGCGTCCTGCGCATGATCGAAGAGGGCCGCGACTGCACCGACATCGTCACCCAGCTCGCCGCGGTGAACCACGCCCTGGACAAGGCCGGCTTCGCCATCGTTGCGAGTGGCCTGAAGCAGTGCCTGACCGAGCCTGACGGCGCAGACTCCATGGACACCAAAGCGATGGAGAAGCTCTTCTTGTCGCTGGCCTGAGTCGCGACAACAAACCGCGTTGGGTCAGAAGCTGCGGCGGGTCAGTCGTCCCACTCGATGAGGACCTGCCCGCCCTGGACAGCGTCTCCGACGGCCACATCGACCGACTTGACCTTGCCGTCCTTCGGCGCTGTCACCTCGGTCTCCATCTTCATGGCCTCCAGCACCAGCAGGGTCTCGCCGGACTTCACCTCAGCGCCTGCCTCAACGAGCACCTTGACGACGGTGCCAGCCATCGGTGTGGTCAGAGCGTTGGCGGAGGTCGCCGGGGTCTTGGCGATGCTCGGGGTGATGGCGTAGGGAGACCCGCTGCCCACGAGGATGGTCCCCAGCGTGGGTATGGGCTCATCTTCCACCTCGACGTCGACGTCGAAAACTGACCCGTTGACCGTGATCTGCAGCTTCATGTCGTCCCTCGTCGTGGTATCTGTGTCAGCGGGGCCTGCCGTTCACCGAATCCGTGCAGCTGCGCGTGCTGCTGCTGGACCGTGGCAAGTCCCTGAGTGGCCCACGCGCCACCACGGCGCAGGTGAACCTGTTTGATGGTGGCGCGCTTGCCCAGATACGCGGCACAGGCGGCGGAGATGGCCAGCAGGACGTCGTCGCTCACCGCAGGATGGCGCGCTGCCGCCTCTTCCTCCAGCGTCTGGACGCGGGCTACCAGCTCGGCCACGAGGGCCTTCAGCTCGGCAACGGTGTCGTTGACCTCGCTCATGGTGACTCCTTCAGTCGGGCGAGAACGATCAGAGCGGGATCAGTCCATACTTCTTCGGCGGCCGCAGGTCACGCTTGGCGGTGAGGTTCTCCAACGCACGAGCCACCTTGCGGCGCGTGTCGGACGGCTCGATGATGTCGTCGACCAGACCACGCGCGGCCGAGACGTACGGCGTCGCGAAAGTGTCGCGATACAGCTGCACGAGCTCTTCCCGCTTGGCTTCCGGATCGTCGTCGGCAGCGATCTCCCGCTTGAAGACCACGTTTGCCGCACCCTGGGCGCCCATCACCGCGATCTCCGCAGTGGGCCACGCGAACACGCGATCAGCCCCAAGGTCCTTGCCGCACATGGCGAGGTAGGCGCCGCCGTAAGCCTTGCGCAACACCACCGTGATCTTCGGGACTGTTGCCGCAGAGTAGGCGAACAACAGCTTCGCGCCGTGCCGGATGATTCCGCCGTACTCCTGGGTGACCCCGGGCAGGAAGCCGGGAACGTCCACCAGGGTGACCAGCGGGATGTTGAAGGCGTTGCAGAACCGCACGAACCGTGCGCCCTTGTCGGAGGAGTCGATGTCGAGCACCCCGGACAAGGCGATCGGCTGGTTGGCCACGAATCCGACCGTACGACCGGTGACACGACCGAAGCCCACGACGATGTTGGGGGCGAACCCCGCCTGGACCTCCAGGAAGTCACCCAGGTCGGCGAGCTTGGCGATGACCTGGCGGACGTCATACCCCTTCTTGGGGTCGTCGGGGATGATGTCGTTGAGGCTCTCGTCGCGCTCCACGTCATCATGGCCAGGGATGAACGGCGGCTCCTCGGTGTTGTTGCTCGGCAGGAAGCTGAGCAGCTTTTTGGTGATCAGGATGGCCTGGTGGTCGTCCGCCGCCACGAAGTGCGTCACCCCGGAGTGCGTCATGTGGGCACCGGGTCCGCCCAGCTCCTCGGCAGTCACGGTCTCTCCGGTGATCTGCTTGATCACGTCGGGGCCGGTGATGAACATCCGCGACGCCTCGGTCTGGATGATGAAGTCCGTCAGCGCCGGGGAGTACGCCGCACCACCAGCGCAGGGCCCGGCAATGATCGAGATCTGCGGCACCGCACCGGACAGCGCGACGTTCTGGAAGAACACCTTGCCGTAGCCGGACAGCGAGTCGATGCCCTCCTGGACACGGGCGCCGCCGGAGTCGTTGATGAAGACGAACGGGGTGCCGTTCTCCAGGGCGGCGCGCATCGCCGTCGCCACCTTGATCGAGTGCATCTCACCGGCGGAACCACCGGCGACGCTGAAGTCCTGGCTGGCAACGTGCACCGGGCGGCCGAGCACGGCTGCCGCGCCGGTGACCACACCGTCGGCCGGCATGATCGCGGCGTCCATCCCGAACAACGTCGTGCGGTGCTTGGCGAGCATTCCGAACTCTTCAAAGCTCAGCGGGTCGACCAGCTCGGCAATCCGCTCTCGGGCGGTCAGCTTGCCGGCGGCGTGCTGTTTGGCATGCCGCTTCTCGCCACCTCCCGCGATGACCTCCTCGCGGTGGGTCCGCAGCTCAGTGATCCGCTCCTGCATCGTCATAGGCTTCGTTCGGGTGGGGCGCTTGGACATAGCCGAAGTCACTTTCCTAGAGGGGCTTCACTGCGACGGAGTTCTTCTTGCCGTTGACAGTGATCTCGTACTTGATCGGGACGCGGAGGTGGCCCGACTTGGGGTCGGTGATCACGGCGCAACGCTCTGCCTCGAGCTCGGCCGGGTCCTTGCCAAGGTTGAGGGGGCCGTCTGCGCGGGTGGTGAAGAAACCGGGCGCCACCTTGGGGAACATGGCGTAGGTCAACACGTCCTCGTCCGAGCCGTCGAAACCTTCGATGGCCTCAGCCTCGGTGCGCAGGGTGGCCCACTCGTTGGCAATGAGGTCAGCCGGGCGCTGTGTGATGGTCTCCTTGCCGGTCTGGGCCTTGGCCAGGGCGACAATCTCGGGGTCCTTGTCACCGATGGTGAAGCCGTAGTACCCGAGCATCAGGTCGGCGAACTCGCCCGTCATCACCTTGTAATGACCCATCATCACGTTGAACACAGCCTGGGTGCCGACGATCTGGCTGGATGGCGTGACCAACGGCGGATAGCCGGCCGCCTTGCGCACCCGCGGGACCTCCTCGAGCACCTCTTTCAGCTTGTCACCGGCGCCCTGGGCCTTGAGCTGGGACTCCATGTTGGAGATCATCCCGCCCGGGATCTGGCTGTCGAAGATGTCGGTCTCGACGTTGAACGAGGACATGAACTGCTTGTAACGGGGCTTGATCTCGGCAAAGTGATCCTTGATCTTGCCCAGCCGGACCTTGTCGAGGTCGGCGATGTAGCCGGTGCCCTCCAGCATCTCTTGCAGTGACTCGGTCGGGTTGTGACCAGGGCCCAGCGACAGCGAGCTGATGGCCGTGTCGACGACATCGGCGCCGGCCTCGATGGCCTTCATCAGCGAGACCAGGGTGACACCGGTGGTCGCGTGGCAGTGCACATTGATCTGCATGCCGGGCACCTCGGCCTTGATGGCCGACACGATGTCGTATGCCGGCTGCGGCTTGAGCAGCGCCGCCATGTCCTTGATCGCCAGGGAGTCGACGCCGACATCTGCCAGCTCGCGGGCCTGGCGCACATAGCCCTCAATCGTGTGCAAGGGGCTGGTGGTGTAGCAGATGGTGCCCTGAGCGTGCTTGCCCACCTTCTTGACGGCGGCGATGGCGCGCTCGACGTTGCGGGTGTCGTTCAGGGCGTCGAAGACCCGGAAGACGTCCATGCCGTTCTCGGCGGCCTTCTCGACGAAGTGGTCAACCACGTCGTCGCCATAGTGGCGGTAGCCGAGGAGGTTCTGCCCACGCAGCAACATCTGGAGGCGACTCTTGGGCAGGAGCGTGCGGAACATTCGCAGGCGTTCCCAGGGGTCTTCGTTGAGGAACCGGATGCAGGAGTCGAAGGTGGCACCCCCCCAGCACTCGACGCTCCAGTAGCCGGCGTTGTCGATGTCCTCACAGGCACCGACCATGTCTTCCATCGCCATGCGGGTGGCCATCAGGCTCTGGTGCGCGTCCCGGAGGGCCAGTTCAGTGACACCGATCGTTCGCTGCGTATCCACGTCGTCAATTATGACCCACGGCTGAGCGGGGACAGACCTCGGATCAGGGCACAAGGTCCCGCTGATTCGGGTGGAACGAGGATCCGGGTCGAACTGCCACCGCGATGGTCAGTCGGCAGCAGGAGTCAGGACGAAAACCGGGATCAAACGCTCGGTCTTGGCCTGGTAGTCGGCATAGTCGGGGAAGGCGGCAACGCATCGTTCCCACCAGATCGCCTTCTCCTCGCCGGTGACCTCACGAGCCGTCATGGCCAGGACGACCGTGCCGTCACGGACCTCGACATGGGGGTCGGCGACAAGGTTGGCGTACCAGACGGGGTTCTTGGGAGCGCCGCCCTGTGAGGCCACGGCGGCATACTCGCCGTCGTGCTCGACCCGCATCAGGGGCACCTTGCGCACCTTGCCTGACGTGGCGCCGCGCATGGTCAGGATGACCACCGGCATGTCCCGCATGGTTGTGCCAGCGGTGCCTCCAGACCCTTCGTACTCCTGGACCTGGTCGCGGACCCATTTCGACGGGCTTGGCACGTAGTCATCATTGATGGACATGGCTCCACTCAACACCACCCCCCTTCCGACCGAACACCGCGGATATGTGGGGGTCAGCCGGTGACGTCCTTGTCCGAGAAGCGAGCCCACGCGGCGAGCCAGAACACCAGCGCGTATCCGGCGGCCGTCAGCAGTCCGCGGATCAGCCCGTCCCACGCGACGGGGTCGCGGAAGAAGTCGCCGAACGCCATCCACCAGTGCGTCGGCAGCCACTCGTGCAGCCAGGACAGCTGAGGGATGGAGTCAAGGATGAAGCTCATGACGTTGAGGATGACCACCGCGATGGTGGCACCGATCGGCTGCTCGGTCAGGGTCGAGATGAACAACCCGATCGCCCCGAGCGATGCGAAGCACAGCCCCAGATAGACGGTGGCCATCACGACGCGAAGGACGGCCGGCCCCATCCCGATCTGCCCGCCCGAGAGCATGGTCATCTCGCCGCCACCGAAGAGGGCCAACCCTGCAGCAACGCCCACCAGCGAGACCCACAGCGTGGCCACCAATGAGAAGATCGTGATCGCGGCGAACTTCACCGCCAACAGCCTCGTGCGATGAACCGGGACCGCGAGCAGATAGCGCAGAGTGCCGATATTTGCCTCGCCGGCAATGGAGTCCCCGGCAATGGTGCCCACGGCCAGCGGGAGGAACAGGGTGAGCTCGATGCTGAGCGAGGACAGTGCCACGAAGAGTCCGTTGGACGTGATCGAGGCCAGGAAGTCCGGCCCATGCCCGGGCCGGGGGGTCGACACCGTGACGGTGATGGCAAGGATGAGCGGCACCACGGCCAGGACGCCCAAGCCCGCCTGGTTGCGACGGCGGCCGAAGATCAGCCGCAGCTCGGAGCGCAGGAAGCGGGTCGAGACGTGCCTCAGCGGTCTATGCCTCAGCGGTCTATGCCTCAGCGGTCTATGCCTCAGCGGCCGGGCCGCGGGTGAGGTGGCCAGTTCAGCCGCTGACATTGAAACCCTCCCCGGTGAGTGACACGAACAGGTCTTCAAGGCTGGGCTGCGTGACGGCAAACCCGGTCACGGGCACGCCCGCATGCACCAGCGCAGCGACGATCTTGTCCGGGACCAGCGCGCCCAAAGTCCCGACCACGACGCCGGATTCGATCGCAATGTCGGTCAGGCCGAGTGCACGCAACACGGTTGCCGCATCCGCCGGTCGGTCGGTCTCCACCCGGGCCCGCGGCTCGCTGACGGCCCGCACCTCGGCGATCGGCCCCTGTGTCAACAGCCTGCCGACATGCATCACCCCGATGTGCGTGCACACCTGCTCAACCTCGGACAGGAGATGGCTGGAGACCAGCACCGTGGCACCGTCGTCAGCCAGCGACCCGATGAGGTGGCGAACCTCGCGGGTGCCCTGCGGGTCAAGGCCGTTGGTCGGTTCGTCCAGCACCAACAGCTCACGTGGCGCCAGCAACGTGCCGGCGATCGCGAGCCGCTGACGCATGCCCAGGGAGTATGCGCGGTACTTCTTGTCCGCCGCCGCCAGCAGCCCCACCCGGTCAAGCGCGCCATCGACGCGTGCCTTGGTCGTGCGCGGATCGGCATGACGGTCAACAGAGTCGAGCCGCTGGAGGTTGGCCCGGGCGGTGAGGTACGGGTGGAACGCCGGCCCTTCGACCAGGGATCCCACGAGCGGAAGCACCTGTCCCGAGTTGTGTGGCATTGCCTTGCCCAGCAGACGGTGATGACCTGACGTGGGCCTGATCAGACCCAGCAGCATGCGGATCGTCGTCGTCTTACCTGATCCGTTGGGGCCGAGAAACCCGTAGACAGACCCACGCGGCACCAACAGGTCTATGGCGTTGACCGCGACCTGAGCGGAGAACCGTTTGGTCAGCCCCGCCGTGGCAACCGCAAACTCGTCGCCCTCACTCACGAAGCTGCCAGTGCGGCGTACAAACCTTCCGGAGTCACGGCCCCGACCACGATCCGACCGTCATCGGTGAGCAGCGCCGAGAACGCGGTGCCGGCCATCAGGTGCCCCGAGCCCCAGCTGCCCGACACCTTGGGGAGCAGCGTGGCGAACTTCATCAGCTGGGCGATCGTCTTGTCGTTCGTGGCACTCGTACTCCCACTGGTGGCGGCGCTGGCATCAGGCACCGGCAGCTTGGCCACCAGAACACTGCCCCAACCCTTGCCGATCACCGTGGGCATGCCGGCCGAGCCGGGTTGTGGGGCGTTGACCGTGGGGTCAGTGGCCCCCGGTCCGGCCATCGCCTTCCCCTCGACCACAGTGGTGCCCGGCGGTGGGTTGAACGCGAACTGGGCGGCATCGGGGCGGCTGAAGTCCACCGCGCTGAACGCCACCTCGAACACCGGATCGGCCACCGACTTGGCGAAGACCTGAACCCGCAGCGGAACGTGCTCGGTGCCGTCGATCGCCACCCGGACCTGTGCCACCAGCGACGTGGCCTCCTTGGGCTTCAGCACCAGTTCATAGGCGGAGCGACCTGCCACGGTCGCCGTGCCACTGGTCGTCACCTCAGTGCTCGGCGTGATGGCCGCCAGTGCCTTCTCGGCAGCGTCCTGCGGCGAGGTGGGCAGGTCGGTGGGAGTCGGCACAGCGGACTGATCTGGCGAAGTACCGCTCTTGCCCGTCGCACTCTTGTCCTCAGCGTCATGGGCGGGCAGCACGTAGTGCGTAGCCGTCTTGCCCTTGCTGGCCCACACCCAGACGTCCTGGCCGTTGCGGATCACGTCGGACTCACCCAGGGTCCCCAGCAGGGCCATCCGGGCCTTGTCAGGACCGGCGAACCAGATCCGCATCGTGTGCGAGCCAGAGACCAGGGAAGTCAGATCGGAGCTGCCCGTGCCACCCGCGGCACCGGCGATGGGCAGGTCCGGCAGGCCGAGATCGGACCGCTGAACCACGGTCCCGGAGAGTCCGTCAAGGTTCGCCTGCTGTACGTCCACCAGTAGCTGCGCCGCTGTTCGAGCGGGCAGTCCAGCGTCGGCGATCGCTTGCACACCCCGGATCGCCGACCCTCCGCCGACCAGGGCCACCGCGGTCACCGCAGGAACCGCCCACCGCAGGGCTGGGTTGCGTTCGAAGATGCTCATAGCCCTATCCTCCACCCGGCCGCCTGTGAGCCAACTGAGAACCCCTGCGGGCTCCCGTGCACCGTGACAGGCTGTGTGCCGTGCGACTGCTGGTGGTCGAAGACGAGCAACGCCTCGGGGCGGCGCTTCGGCGCGGGTTGACCGCCGAGGGGTTCCTGGTGGATGTGGCCGCGGATGGACCGGCTGGTCTCGAAGCCGCTCGCCACGGAGGCTATGACGCGGTAGTGCTGGACGTGATGCTGCCGGGGATGTCGGGCTACAACGTGGTCCGGACCCTGCGCTCCGAGGCAAACTGGGTGCCCGTCCTGATGCTCTCGGCCAAGGACGGCGAGTATGACCAGGCGGATGGGCTGGACTACGGCGCCGACGACTACCTCACCAAGCCCTTCTCCTTCGTGGTGCTGCTGGCACGGCTGAGAGCCCTCACCCGACGCAACCTGCCCGCCCGCCCGTCGATCCTCGCGTCAGGTGACGTCACGCTGGATCCGGCCAGCCACGAGGTCGAGGTCGCCGGAACACCAGTCGCCCTGACGCCGCGCGAGTACGCCCTGCTGGAGTACTTCCTGCGTCACCCCGGCCGCGTCGTCAGCAAGACCGAGCTTCTGGACAACGTCTGGGATGCAGCCGAGGACGTGGACCCCAACGCCGTCGAGGTCTATGTCGGTTACCTGCGACGCAAGGTCGGGCGTGATGTGCTGCTGACGGTGCGCGGCGCCGGATACCGACTCGCCTGATGAGCGGACTCAGCCTGCGCGCCCGACTCATGGCCGTGGGTGTCACCGGCGTGGCACTGGCCCTCGCGCTCGGCAGCCTCGTGCTGTACGCCGTGCTGACCATCACGGTGAACCGCACCGTGGACGACAGCGCGTTCGCCAGCGCCCGCGCAGTGGCCGCAATGGTCGACAGCAACACCGTGCCGGATCCACTACCGGTCTCGGGATCCCAGATCGTGCAGGTCGTGGACAGCTCGGGAGCCATGGTCAGCGCCTCGGTGACCGCGGATCGCCTGACTCCGTTGCTGCGTTCGCCCGAACTGGTGAAAGCCCTTGCCGGAGAACGCATCTCGGTCCCCGGAGCCAGAGCGGGTGTGGCCGGGAACTTGCGCGTCATCGCCGTCCAGGCAGGTTCAGCCTCCGCGGTCCGCAGCATCATCGTGGCCGTCCCCGTCAGCGATATCGAGGAGAGTCAGCGCGTCCTGCGTAGCACCTTGTTGGTCGCCTACCCCCCGCTGGTCGTCATCATGGCCCTGATTGCCTGGCGGGTCATCGGCTGGACCTTGCAGCCGGTCGAGACCCTACGCTCGGGGGCGGCACGGATCAGTGGCAGCGACCAGGACGAACGGCTGGCGGTTCCTGAGTCCGCTGACGAGATCCGCGCGTTGGCGCTCACGCTCAACGACATGCTCGACCGGTTGGCCGCCGCCCGCGGACGTCAACGCGCCTTCGTGGCCGACGCGGCCCACGAGCTGCGCAGCCCTCTCGCCAGCATGCGCACCCAGCTCGAGGTGGCCCAGCATCTGGGCGAGGGCGGTGAGCTTGCGGCCGACCTGCTCGCTGACGTGACCCGCCTCTCCGCACTCGTCGAGGACCTGTTGCTGCTGGCGCGGGCCGGAGGGGACGTCACTCACCCACCCGCGCCTGAGTCCCTCGATGTCAGAGCCATCTTGGTCGCGACTGCCAACCGCTATGCCAGCGCGCGAGTGCCGGTGACCGTCGCCACGGGACCGGCTGTGTACGCCGCCGCCCATGCCGAGGAACTGCGTCGGGTGCTGGCCAACCTGGTCGACAACGCGGTACGCCATGCCGGCTCTGCTGTATCTCTCGACGTGCGCACGGAAGGCGGGCACGCGGTGCTGTCCGTGGCCGATGACGGACCCGGCATACCGGCTGCTGAACGAGAGCGGGTGTTCGAGCGGTTCGCCCGGCTGGATGACGCCCGGGACAGGGACGCGGGAGGAACTGGCCTTGGGCTGGCCATCGTGCGTGAGCTGGTCCTTCGCTCGGGTGGGTCGATCTCGTTGCAGGACAACCCTTCCGGGACTGGAATCGTCGCGGTGGTCCACCTCCCCCGCTGACTTCGGCAACCGTCGTGAGCGCTGATGTGGCCTGTCCGGCTCCTATGCTCTGCCCCCAGCAGTGGGACAGAGCAGCGCGCAGCAGGGATCGACACTGCCCCCGGCTGCGGGGCAGAGCATAGGAGCGGCGGTGACCGCCCAGGCATGGGTCGTCCCACATCTGCGGGTCGCGCGGCAGTTGTTCACGGCAGTTGTGCACGCGGTTGTGCGCGGCAGTTGTTCACATGGGTCCGCACGATTGCCCCGTCATCCACTGGCGCTACCGCAGGCATGGACGGCTCGTCGACGGTGAAGCATGGTCGAGGCATGGAAGAGCGCGGCTCGGATCGTGAAGCCAAACCCGTTGTCGCCGAGGTCGGTCGAGCCTTGCGGACGGCCAGGAGGAGACGAGGACTGAGCCAACGCGAGCTCGCGCTGAAGATCGGCGTCAGCAAGTCCCGGCTGGCGCGTCTCGAGAGCGATGCCGGACCGCAGAGTCTGGAGATGGTGGCGCAGGTCCTGATGGCATCAGGTTTCCGACTTGAGGTCATCGACACATCCGGAACGGCACCGCAGGAGGGCGACGCGGCGGCCGCGGCACGACTGGAGCTGTGCGACGCGAGCGGACGACGCTTTCCTGCCCACCTCGACGCCTACCGCGTGGAGTACCCGCCTACGTACTGGTTCGTCCGCAACGGCGGATGGACCACGTCAAAAGCGTTCCCGCAGTGGACATTCGAACGGCGGACATTCGAACGGCGGACATTCGAACGGCGGACATTCGAACGGCGGTTCAGTCCTGGTCGGGGGACTCGGTCGTGAGCTCCTTGGCCAGCAGCTCGGCGATCTGTGCGGTGTTGAGCGCCGCGCCCTTGCGCAGGTTGTCGCCGCAGAAGAACAGCTCGATGGTGTTGGGGAAGTCCAGCGCCTGGCGGATCCGCCCGACAAAGGTTGGGTCCGACCCCACGACGTCGGCCGGGGTCGGCCACTCGCCGGCGGCCGGGTCGTCCAGGACCACGACTGAGGGGGCCTCGACAAGCGCCTGACGAGCCTCGTCTGCGGTCAGCGGCTTCTCGAAGACGGCGTGGACCGCGAGCGAGTGGGTCGTCACCACGGGCACGCGTACGCAGGTCGCCGAGACCTTGAGGTCGGGGATGGCCAGGATCTTGCGTGACTCGTTGCGCACCTTGAGCTCCTCCGAGCTCCAGCCACCTTCCTGTAGCGAGCCGGCCCACGGCACGACCTTGAGGTCGGGGATGGCCAGGATCTTGCGTGACTCGTTGCGCACCTTGAGCTCCTCCGAGCTCCAGCCACCTTCCTGTAGCGAGCCGGCCCACGGCACGACGTTGAGAGCCAGCGGAGCAGGAAATGGCGAGTCCTCGCCCAGCTTCTCGTTGACCGTGGCCCGCACGTCCCCCGCGTGCTGACCGGCCTCACGCCGGCCCGACAGCACGGCTATCTCGTCATAGAGACGGTCGATGCCGACCTGGCCGGCGCCCGACGCAGCCTGGTAGGAGGCGACGACGAGCTCTTTGAGACCCCAGCCTGCGTGGAGCGCACCGAGCGCGTCCATCATCGTCAGCGTCGTGCAGTTGGGGTTGCTGATGATGCCCTTGGGCCGATGGCGAACCTGGGCCGGGTTGACCTCGGGCACGACCAGCGGCACGTCGGGATCCATCCGGAAGGCACCAGAGTTGTCGACCACGACTACGCCATGTGACACCGCGATCGGGGCCCACTTCACCGAGACCTCGTCGGGGACGTCGAACATCGCGACGTCGACGCCGTCGAACACCTCGGGGGTCAGCGCCTGGACCACGATGTCCTCGCCTCTCACGGTGAGAACCCTGCCGGCCGAGCGCTCGGAGGCGACCAGTCGGATCTCGCCCCAGACGTCCTCGCGCTGGCTCAGGATGCTGAGCATGACTGTGCCGACCGCGCCGGTCGCGCCGACGACCGCGAGGGTGGGTTTGCGAGTGCTCATCGTCCTGTACCTCCGTAGACCACGGCCTCGCCCTCCGAGGAGTCAAGGCCAAAAGCGGTGTGAACAGCCCGCACGGCGTCGTCGAGCTGGTCATCTCGGGTGATGACCGAGACTCGGATCTCCGAGGTGGAGATCATCTCTATGTTGATGCCGGCAGTGGCCAGCGCCTTGAAGAACGTAGCGGATACGCCAGGGTGCGAGCGCATGCCGGCCCCCACCAGCGAGAGCTTGCCGATGTGGTCGTCATACAGAAGCGAGGCGAAACCGACCGTCGGCTGGATGCGCTTCAGGGCCTGGACGCCGACCTGGCCGTCGGTCTTGGGCAGCGTGAAAGAGATGTCGGTCAGGCCGGTCTCCACGGCAGAGACGTTCTGGACGATCATGTCAATGTTGATCTCGGCATCGGCGACAGCCTGGAAGATCTCGGCCGCCTTGCCGGGATAGTCCGGGACGCCGACGACGGTGATCTTGGCTTCGCTGCGGTCGTGTGCGACACCGGCGATGATCGGGGCTTCCACGTTGTCTCCTTCGTCTTCTGCGTACTGGGTGACGATCAGCGTGCCTTCGCGGTAGGAGAACGAGGACCGCACGTGGATCGGTATGTCGAACCGCCGCGCGTACTCGACGCATCTCAGGTGCAGGATCCTTGCCCCGGCGGCGGCCATCTCGAGCATCTCCTCGTTGGAGAGCCGGGCAATCCTTTTGGCGGTGGGCACGATTCTCGGGTCGGCGGTGAAGACGCCATCGACGTCCGTGTAGATCTCACAGACGTCCGCATGCAGTGCAGCGGCGAGTGCGACCGCGGTGGTGTCCGAGCCGCCGCGGCCCAGGGTCGTAATGTCCTTGCTGTCCTGGCTGACGCCCTGGAAGCCGGCCACGATCGCGATATCCCCGTTGTCCAGCGCCCCCCTGATCCGCCCCGGCGTGACGTCGATGATGCGCGCCTTGCCGTGCGAGGAGTCGGTGATGACCCCGGCCTGGGACCCGGTGAACGAACGTGCGGTGTGGCCGAGGTTGGCGATCGCCATGGCCAGCAGCGCCATCGAGATGCGCTCGCCGGCAGTCAGGAGCATGTCCATCTCGCGGCCGGGTGGCAACGGGCTCACCTGCTGGGCGAGGTCGAGCAGCTCATCGGTCGTGTCACCCATGGCCGAGACCACGACACAGACCTCGTTGCCGGCCTTGCGTGTCTCGACGATCCGCCGCGCGACACGCTTGATGCTGTCAGCGTCAGTCAGGGACGAGCCACCGTACTTCTGGACGACCAAGCTCACGTGAGGCTCCCGGCTGAGGCGGACGGCGGAAAAGCCAGTTTACTGATGCTCAGCTCTCCGCGACGGCGAGGCCGTATTTCGAGATGTCACCGTCGTGCCCAGCCGGCGGTGGATCACATCGAGTCGGGTCACATCGAGACGGATCACATCGAGACGACGAGCGGGGCCAGCAGGATGTCCGGGAGCTCGCGCTCCACCGACTGCAAACGCCACCGGTCGCTGAACACCGCCAACAGCACCCCGTCGTCGCGGGTGAGCACCTCGACCGCACGTTGCCCGCGCAGTCGCTCTCTGCCCTCTTCGTCGGTGCGACGGGCCAGGGTGTAGTCCAGCCGGTCGAGCGAGATCGGCGAGTGGTACTCGCCCGCCATCCGGTGCACAGCGACCTCGAACTGCATGGGGCCGACGGCCGCCAGAACCGGCGCCTGGTCACCCCGCAGATCCGAACGCAGCACCTGCACGACACCCTCATGTTCCATCTGTTCGATACCACGACGGAACTGCTTGTATCTGCTGGAGTCCTTGGCCCGGGCCACCGCGAAATGCTCAGGCGAGAAGGACGGGATCGGCGGGAAGGTGACTGCCTGCTCGGCGTAGAGCGTGTCACCGACGCGCAGCGCGTTGGCGTTGACCAGACCGACGACATCACCCGGGAAGGCGCGGTCGATGCTCGTGCGCTCGCGCCCCATGACCTGTTGGGCGTACTTCGTCGCGAAGGGGCGGTTGGTCCCGGAGTGGGTGACCACCATGCCGCGCTCGAAGATGCCGGAGCAGATGCGCACGAAGGCAAGGCGATCACGGTGGGCGACATCCATGCCGGCCTGCACCTTGAAGACGAAAGCACTGAAGGGAGAGTCGATCTCACGTGCAACACCGTCGGCGTCCGGCCGCGGGCCCGGTGCCGGGGCCAGGTCGACAAGCGTGTCCAGCAGGAACCGGACACCGAAGTTGAGGACGGCCGAACCGAACATGACCGGGGTGCTCGTGGCCGCCAGGAATCCCTCGGGATCATGACCGGCGCCGGTCGCCACCATGAGGTCGCTCTCCTCGATGGCGCGCAGCCACGCTTCACCCTCGAGCGCTTCGGCTGACTCGGCGCTGAGGTGCTCCTCAGGAGCCACCGTTGCCCCGCCGTCGGTGCGGGTGAACTTGAGGTACTCCCCCGTGGCCATGTCCAGGACGCCACGGAAGTCGCCGGCGATGCCGACGGGCCAGTTCAACGGGGCCGGCTGCAACCCGGTCCGCTGGTGGATCTCGTCCATGAGGTCGAGGGCGTCCTTGCCCGGGCGGTCCCACTTGTTGATGACCGTGATGATCGGGATGTTGCGGTGCTTGCAGACCTCGAAGAGCTTCATCGTCTGGGCCTCGAGGCCCTTGGCCGCGTCCACGAGCATCACGGCCGCGTCCACCGCCGACAGCACCCGGGAGGTGTCCTCGGAGAAGTCGGCGTGCCCAGGGGTGTCGACCAGGTTGATGACGGCATCGCGATAGGTGAACTGAAGTGCCGCTGAGGTGATCGAGATCCCGCGCTCGCGCTCGATGTCCATCCAGTCGGACACCGTGCCCCGCCGGCCGTCCTTGCCGTGCACCGAACCGGCCCGCATGAGGACTCTGGCGTGCAGCGCCAATGCCTCGGTCAGAGTCGACTTGCCGGCGTCAGGGTGACTGATAACGGCGAAGGACCGTCGCCGACCGGCCTGTTTCACGGTCTCGGGAACTGCCGTTCGCCCCGTTTTGGGGGCTGCGCTCGTCATGCTCATCGCACTCAATGTTACGGGACGCAAGGCGCACGCCCCGCCTGCTGCCTCAACGGTGCACGCTGGCTCAGGGATGCAGCGTGGCTCAGGAGTGCAGGGCGTCGAACTCGGCTTCAGCGACCGTGTCGGAGTCAGCGTCGAGGCGGATGTGGCCAAGCACCGCCTGCAAGACCCGCAAAGCACGCGTCGCGCTGTCACCCCAGGACGACAGGTAGCTGAACTGCCACCACCACAGTGCCTCGCTGACCCGCCCGCTCTCGTGGTGCTGCAAACCATGCATCAGCGCGGCAGCCACGTCGGCAAGATCGTTGGACAGGGAGCCCTTGGCCACCGCGACACCGACCAGCGGGTCGACGACGTGGACGTAGTCATCCAGACCCTCGAACAGATTGGCCAGGCCCTGTCGCACCGGGTCCACGTCGACGTCAGGACCGGGATCTGCCTCGAACCGCTCGTCGGGCACCACATCCGTTATGGCGCCGAGACGGGCACCCGCGACGAGAATCTGTGAAACGGCGAGCAGCAGAACAGGGATCGCGGTGTCAGGCGAGGCGCCGGAGGCAACCTCGGTGATCGTCGACAGGTAGGCGCGGGCGTCGTGGGCGGACGCTTCGCCGAGGTTCAGCAGCTCATCCACCATGACCAGCTCGTCAGACATCGATCAGTCTCCTGCCCTCGAAGGCCCGACCGAGAGTGACCTCGTCGGCGTACTCCAAGTCTCCACCGACTGGCAGCCCGGAGGCCAGACGTGTGACCTTCAGGTTCATGGGGCGCAGCAGGCGGGCCAGATAGGTGGCCGTCGCCTCCCCCTCGAGGTTGGGGTCGGTGGCGATGATGATCTCGCTGACGTCAGCATCGGCAAGCCGGGTCAACAGCTCCTTGATCCGCAGGTCGTCCGGGCCGATGCCCTCGATCGGGCTGATCGCGCCGCCGAGCACGTGGTAGCGCCCATGGAACTCGCGGGTCTTTTCGACGGCGACGACGTCCTTGGGCTCTTCGACGACGCAGATGCAGGTCAGGTCACGACGAGGGTCCAGGCAGATGCGGCACTGCTCGGCTTCGGCGACGTTGCCGCAGATGCTGCAGAAGCGGACCTTTTCCTTGACCTCCACCAAAGCTTTGACGAGCCGATTCACATCGACCGCGTCGGACTGCAGCAGATAGAACGCGATGCGCTGCGCGCTCTTGGGACCGACGCCTGGAAGTCGTCCGAGCTCGTCGATCAGGTCCTGGACCACGCCTTCATACACGTCGGTGAGCCTATCTCCTGGGTGTGACCGAGATCCCTCGCCGCGCGGGCAGAGGGCGGCGAGCGAGGCGAACGAAAACTTGGCGAGACTACTGGTCGAGCTCGCCAATCACCATGCCACCCAGGACGCGCTCGATGACGGGCTGACCCATGTCGCCGGCCTCCTCGATGTTCTCGTCATCCGCGCTGGCCACGCTGTCGTCGGCGATCGATGCCGAGGCGTTCGCCCTCCGACTGCTCGCCTCCTGGGCCACGGCTGCCCTCGCTCGCTGCCTCGGCGTTGAGGGCCGGTCCGTGGCGGGGGTTTGCGCTGGCGCGGGCACCGGTATGACGGGTGCGTTCGACGCGGGCGGTGACGGCGGTGTCGGCGCGCTGGCCGACTTCTTGGACGGCGCCGAGACGTTCCAGTCGTCGTCCGGCTCTGCGTCGATGGACACCGGGTCTGCTGGCGCTCTGCGTGCAGGCGCAGGGCGTGCAGGCGCAGGGCGTGCAGGCGTGGTGCGTGCAGGCGTGGTGCGTGCAGGCGTCGGGTCGACGGGCGCAGGGTCTGCGGATGCGGTGTCAGCCGATGCCGGCTCGGCGGGTGCCGCGTCGGCGGAGAGCACGCCCTCGACCTTGGTGTCCACGCCGATGACCTCGATGAGTGCCTGACGGACGACCTCGGCGTGGTTACGTCCACGCAAGGCCGTCAGCAGACCGTCGGTCGTCAGGCCCAACAGCAAGCGCTCGCCGTTGTAGTCAAGGACTCTCGTGTTCTGCGAGACGAAGCTCCACGTAACCCTCGAGATCGTGGCGATCTTGGTCAGGACGTCGGGCCAGGACCGACGGATCGCGTCAGTGTCGATACCGCCGGGCATCGGCGGAACCCGGCGCGTCTCAACCGCCGGCGTCTCAACCACAGGCGACTCGACGACCGGCCGCTGTGTGGATGCCGGCGGCGACTGGTTGGGCGACTGAGTCGGCCGCGTGGTCGGGACATGCTGGGCTTCGGCGGTCCGAGATCGCTGCGTTGTCGCGACCTCCTCGCTGGCCGAGTCTGGTTTGCCGGCCGGAACAGCAGGCGCGTCCGGCGGTCGGGGACTCGGAGGAGCGGAGCGGCGAGCGCCCGTCGGGGACGCCGCCGGAGACAGCACCGACGGAGAAGCCGACGTCGAGGTACCAGTCATCTCGAGGCGACGTTCGAGGCGATCCAGGCGTGCGGCATACCCGCTCTCGCCGGAGGCGCCCGGCAGCAGCAGCCGGGCACAGATCAGCTCCAACTGCAGACGAGGCGCCGTCGCTCCGGTCATCTCGCTCAGTCCGGCGTTGACGATGTCCGCCGAGCGCGACAGTGCACCGGGCCCGAAGGCCGCCGACTGTTGAAGCATCCGCTCGAGCTGGTCCTGCGGGATGCCACGCAACACCGACGAGGCGCCCTCGGGGACGGCGCCAACGACGATCAGGTCGCGCAGCCGCTCGAGCAGGTCCTCGACGAACCGCCGCGGGTCGTGGCCGGTCTCGATCACCTTGTCGACCTGCCGGAACACGGAGGCACCGTCGCCGGCCGCGAACCCGTCGATCGTCGCGTCGAGCAGCTCACCGTCGGTGAACCCGAGCAACGCCGCGGCATTCTCGTAAGTCAGCCCATCCTCGCCGGACCCGGCAATCAGCTGGTCCAGCACCGACAACGAGTCACGGACCGAACCGCCGCCGGCACGAATGACGAAGGAGAGAACGCCGGGCGCGACCGTGACCTTTTCGGAGGCGCAGATCTCGCCCAGGTAGTCGTGCAACGGCAGAGGGGGGACGAGCCGGAACGGGTAGTGGTGGGTCCGCGAGCGAATCGTGCCGATGACCTTGTCCGGCTCGGTCGTGGCGAAGATGAACTTCACGTGCTCAGGCGGCTCCTCGACGATCTTGAGCAGAGCGTTGAAGCCCTGCGTCGTGACCATGTGCGCCTCGTCGATGATGTAGACCTTGTAGCGCGACAGCGCCGGCCCGTACGACGCCCGCTCACGCAGGTCGCGCGCGTCCTCGACCCCACCGTGGCTGGCCGCGTCGATCTCGATGACGTCGATGCTGCCTGAGCCTCCGCGAGCCAGGGCAACGCAGGAGTCGCACACCCCGCACGGGACCGGTGTCGGCCCCTGCTCACAGTTCAGACAACGGGCCAGGATCCGTGCGCTCGTCGTCTTGCCACAGCCTCGCGGCCCGCTGAAGAGGTAAGCGTGGTTGACCCGGCCGGTCCGCAGCGCCTGCATCAAGGGCTCGGTCACGTGCTCCTGACCGATGACGTCGGCGAAGGACTCGGGCCGGTAACGGCGATACAGCGCTGTACTCACGGGCCCAATCTAGTCGGCTCGCCGGACACACCGACCCACCCACCGCTTGTTGCCCCCAAACCACCGAATCCGGGCCTCCAGGAGGTCAAAACGGTGGTTTCGGCGCAACCAGAGCCAAGGTGTTTGGGGCATGCAGGACCCCCCGCGTACCTGGAAGAGCTCACCTGCCCTTGCTGCCTTCCGGCCCTGGGGGAGTTGGGTGAGGTACCACCACGCGAGGGGTCACCAGCCACTCTAGACGAGAGCCGCGGATGGTCAGGTATCCGGCCGCCGAAGGCCGATTGTGGGGTGCGGCTCCCCCTCGGGTAGCCTCCTCGACGGAGGATTCGCATAGTGGCCTAGTGCGCGCGCTTGGAAAGCGCGTTGAGTGAAAGCTCTCAGGGGTTCAAATCCCCTATCCTCCGCCAGATGTCACCAGCAAACGCCGGATCGGACCGTTTATCGGTCTGACCCGGCGTTTCGCCTTACAGTGGATTGTGTCCTTGAAACAGCGTCCTTGAAACAAGGGAGAATGACATGGGTTTCTGGCTCTGGATACTGATCCCCTTCGTCCTCATCCTCGTCGCCGCCTTCGTGCACGACAGACGCCACAAGGGTACGAGGATTGGCTTCCGCAGCCAGAAGCCCACGACGAATGCCGACTCGCTGGGCGTTGCGCAAGCCCAGGCCAACTACTCTCGCATCACCGGCGGGGGCGCAGGCATGGGCGGCGGAGGCGGGGGCGGCTCCGTAGGCTAAACGCATGGCCAGGTACTTCGACGTCCACCCGCAGGACCCGCAGCCGCACCGTATCGCGCAGGTCGTGGCGATGCTCCGGGACGACGCCCTCATCGCCTACCCCACGGACTCCAGCTACGCCCTGGGGTGCCGGCTGGACAACCTGACCGGAGGGGACCGCATCAGGGCGCTGCGATCCCTGGACGACAAGCACCACCTCACGCTCGTATGCGCGGACTTCGCCCAGCTCGGCCAGCTCGTCCAGCTGGACAACACCGCCTTCCGCGCGATCAAGGCGTCGACCCCCGGCCCCTACACGTTCATCCTGCCTGCGACCAAGGAGGTGCCGCGACGGCTGGCGCACCCGAAGAAACGGACCGTCGGCGTGCGCATCCCGGACCACCCTGTCGTGCAGGCGTTGCTGCGACAGCTCGGCGAGCCACTGGTGTCGAGCACTCTGCTGCTCCCTGATGACGAAGAACCGATGACCGACGGCTGGCAGATCAAGGAGGACCTGGACCTCTTGATTGACGCCGTGGTCGACGCCGGGCCCTGCGGAAAGGAGCTCACGACGGTCGTGGACTGGTCCGAGGGGTATCCAGAGGTCGTGCGGGTGGGAATGGGAGATCCGACGCGGTTCCAGTAGGTCGCGGAACCGTCCCAAAAGTCAGCCGGAACCCGGTTCAGCCGGTCGCGGCAGCCGGCGGCTCGATGACCACGATGCGACCGCTGTACATGCCCATGCTGCAGCTGTAGTTGTAGGTGCCAGCCTCCAGCTTGGGCAGCTCGATCACGTTGCGGCCCTCGGACAGCACGCCCTGAACACCGAGGTCCCGCGACGTCAGGCTGGCTGCGCAGGAGAACGGCGCGGTGGACGTGACCACCCAGCGAATGGGCAGTCCCGCGTAGACCACGGCCTCGCCCGGGAAATAGCCATCGCCGCCCTGCTCGGTGTTGATCGTCTGGTCGATGGGGGTGGTTGTGACGTTGGAGCTGACCGTCTGAGGCGCGCTCGCTCCGACGCTGAAGCTCACACTGCTGAAGTCGACTCCGGCCAGGCGCATCGCCGCTGTCGCGTTGATGACGGCAAAACCGACAACGACGACGCCGAGTGCCCGCAGCATGGCGACCTTGCGCGTGCCCTTGAACAGCGTCGGCGCACCCGCAAGGGCGAGAAGAGCCGGCGACGTACCGATCGCGAAGGTGGCCATGATGGCTCCGGCGGCCCGCGGCGATCCGGTGGAGAACGCGTAGAGCTGGACGGCCTGGGTGAAGCCGCACGGCAGGAAGAAGGTCGCGGCGCCGGCGACCACCACCCCCGCGGTCCTTCGGGCCGGGACGTCACCGGTGAGGCCCAGCCGATCGCCCACCGCCGCGGGAATCGTCGGCGACCATCCGGCGATACGCGGGGAAAGCTCGGTGAGTCGCACACCGACCAGCAGCATGGTGACGGCAACGGCCACCATCAAGGCCACGACGACCGGCTGCGGCATCGCTGCTCGTCCCCCGAGCGCGCCCAGCACAACGCCGAGCAGGCCGAAACCGCCGATGCGACCCGCCTGGAACACGAGGTTGGTCCGCCACGCCGAGGTCCGAGCGGATCCGCCCTTGGCAGTGGCGCGCCCGGCCGCGCTCGCCGAGATGGCCAGGATGATGCCACCGACCATCGCCATGCAGGTGGAGACCCCTGCGGCCAAGCCCAGCGCGAGAACCAGGAGAAGCCCGCCGGTGCTGAGGTCGCCGATCCGTCCGGTGATGTCGCCGGCACCGACCATCCAGACCAGAGCTGCCACGAAGACTGCGGCCACCCCGGCGCTGCGCCAAACCTGGGGGTCGCGGTTGATCCACGGCGATCCCCCGAGCCGGTAGCCAAGCTTGAGGATGGCCGCCTCGATCGACGCCGGGCTGGCCTGGTCGGTCGTGATGAGGCTCGCCGTGCCCTTGCGGGTGGAGGCGCTCGCCGAAACGACACCGGGCAACGCGGTCAGCGCCTTGGCGATGCGCCGCTCACAGGCCGCGCAGGTCATCCCCGCAACCGAGAGGGTGATGAGCTCCTTCGGTCGACGGATCCCCGCTTTGGCGCTAGCGCCCTCGGAAGTTTTGGCGCTCGCGCCCTTGGTGACTGTCATGGAACCGTCTTTGCCTTAGGTCGCTCGAGTAGTTGTCATAGCCCGAACAGCTCCCAGGCCGCCCGGCTGAGGTTGCCGCTCTCGTCGTGCCGGAGCGCGGACTTGGGTGCGTGCAGGATCCCGCCCACCAGCCGGTGACTCATCTGGTCGATGAGCGCGCGCTCCTGCTCGGACAGGTTCGGAAGGCGACGGTACAGCCACTCGAGCTCGCTGAGTCGACGGCCGTCTGCTGCTTCTGACATCGCCTGTATGGCGGGTGTGGAGTCGCGCGCCAACAGCCACTGGCAGTACTCCCGGCCAGAGCCGGAGACGAGCTGCTCGAGCCGATCACGAAGTTCGCCGGCAAGCTCGGTCTGCGGTCCCCAGGCGAGGTCGTCGATGGAGATGAAGCGGTCGCCGAGACGGGCTTGCAGGGATTCGGGGACGGCCGGCGGTGATGACAGGTCGACCACGGTGGCGCCGCTCTCGACCAGACGCTGGGCGTCGATCGGCTGGACCTTCCACGGACCGGACAATGCGACAACCACACCAACCACGGAGGGCAGGGTGCCATCGGCGTCACCCGAGATCGCCTGTCCGCCAACGCTTTCCGCCAGGCAGACGGCTCGCTCGGCGGTCCTGCTCGTGACGGTGACCCGTGCCTCGCACCGGACGGCCGCCTGGGCGGTGAGCCGGCCCATACTGCCGGCCCCGACGACGAGGATCGCCTGGTCCTTGAGGGATCCGGCCTGCTCCTCGATCTCCTTCAGCGCGGCATCGCCCAGCGACCGCTTCGCCCCGCCGAACCATTCGTGAGAGCGGCGGCCGGCGGTCAGCGCAACCTGGAAGAGGCGGTCCAGCACCGGGTTCAGGGCCCGCTCGGCGTGACGCAGGGCGAAGGTCTCGCGGACCTGGTGGAGGATCTGGTCCTCGCCGAGGACCGCGCTCTGAAGGCCGCAGGCGACGCTGATGAGGTGTCGGGCCGCGGCGGCGTCCACAAGGCGCTCGCCGCCCTGCGGAAGCTCCGGGAGCTCCCCGTTGCCGAATGCGTCGAGTGCGACATACATCTCGACGCGGTGGCAGGTGTGCACGATGATCACCGCGTCATTGGCCTGCAGGGCATGGCACTTGGCGGCGAACGCCTCTCGGGCAACGCTGGGGACGCCTCGTGCGTGGGCGATGAGCGCCACGACGGTGGCCGGCGGCGCCTTGTCCGCCGGCTGCGACAGCGCAACGGAGCCGTCCGACATGACATCTGCGGAGGGGCAGACGGCAGCGGCAGTGGGCGACGACATGGTGATCACGAGCTATCCCTTTCGGATGCAATCTCGGCCAGCTCGGTCTCATGACCGCTCATCAGCGCGACCAGCAGCTGGTCGATGGCCTGGGTCGCTGTGACGAGCAGGTTGGTGGACTCAATCGTGTCCAACCCGCGGCGTCGAGCCACCTGGACGAGCTCGCCCAGGAAGAGCATGCGGAAGCGGAGGAAGGCTTCGACGGTCTCGCGGATCTCGCCGGAACCCCGGGCCGCAATCCGGCCGTACTCGGTGGCGGCGCCTTCGGCTTTCTGGATGGCCGCCTGACGCTCCCCTGTCGTTGACGCGTCGATGAACATGAGCAGCGATGAGGCGATCCGACGGCCGTGCTCGCGCAGCGGTTCCATCTCGTCCTCACCGAGACCGGCCAGCCAGCTCACCCCGCGGCAGGCCTGCCCCAGGTGCCGACGGAAGACGCTCATCATGTGTTCCGGTGTCTCGCCGAGGTGCTCCAGCGTGGGCCGCTGCCGACGGGCGGAGGGCAGCAGGCCCAGGATCATCGAGCGTGCGAACCGGCGGTGACCGCCGGGAGTCGTGAACGCCTGGACGTCGCCTGCTGCGCTCCACCGACGCAGCGTGGCCGGCGATACGCCGATCAGCGCGCACGCATCCTGGACGGTCAGCCACTCCTCGACGACCGTCGTCTCTGGTGTCCGCGACACGGTCATGGAGTTGGCTTCGCTTTGATGGCCTGAGGTTGCGCGCCCAGCTGCAGGACAGGGTCCTTGTGGCAAGCCGTGCAGGTGATCGGCTGATGGCAGTAGGCGCACGACTGCGTACCACCCGCCGTCATGATTGCGGCTGCATGGTTGTAGAGCATGTTGTCGTGCTTGACCTTGACCGCGCCGCTGTTGTGGCAGTCTGCGCAGTACGTAGGTTTATGACAGGCAGCACACGTCGTCCCGGCCGGCGTCAGACTCTTGGTCGAGTTCTTGTGGTTGAACGTGTAGAGCTTGTCCTTGTGGTCAGCAGGCTTGACCCCCAGAGGGAAGTCGGCAAGCTGAGATGTCAGCGAGGAGCTGGCCAGCTTATCCAGCTGAGCGGCGCTGGAAGCGCTCGCGCCGACCTGGGGGAAGGTGTGGCAGGTGGAACACTCGGACGGGATCTTCTTGTTGGTGATCTGCCCCTTGACCACGAGGAAGTGGGCGCCATCGTGGCAGCGGAAACAGCCTGGAGCGGACTGGTGGCCAAGGTTGTCCGGGTAGGTCTTCGCCTGGACCTTCATGGTCGGGGTCGCAATGAGTCGGTAGATCCGCTTCAGCTCGTCGATCGACTTGTTGATCTGCACGTCATGGCTCTTGAGGACCAGCGGGTACTTCGCCGCATACGTCGCGCGGAGGCCGGCGAACGCCTCGTCCGCAAGGTCGAGGGACTGGTAGGTGCCGTTCAGGAGGGCGACGCTGTCACGCTTGACAAAGGGCAGGTCCGCGCTGATCTTGCCGGCGGCCATTGCCTCGTCAACCGCTTGGTCCGGACTGGCAACCGCATGCCCGACGCGGTTGTGGCAGTCGATACAGTCCATGAGCCGGGTCGTCTGGCTCGTCTTGAGCCGCTCGATGTCGGGCTTGACGTCTGTCGACACGCTGACCTCCGTCCCGGCGATGTACTGCTTCGTCGTCCCGTCCTTGGCTTTGAACTCCACGAGGTCGATCTTCTGCGCGCGGACATCCTTGGAGGTGTAGGTCACCGTCTGCTGGACGTGCCAGTGAACGCCACGGACGCCACTGGCCTCTCCCAGGCCGCCGGGGCGGAGCAAGACCGCGACCGACTCCCGTGTGTTGGTCTCGTCCAAGCGGTACCGGGGCCGGAGAACCAGCTTCACCGGCCCCCCGTTCTCAGTGATCTGGTTGAGCGAGTGGCACTTGAGGCAGCTGTCCTTGACGGAAGGAAGGTCGGCGTGGTCGGGGGGCGGGATGGGGGTCGGGAACTGCCCCGTCATGATGCCGACGAGCTGTTTGGTGCCGTTGAGCTTCGCCTTGATGAAGCCAGCCGCGCCTGGCTCGACGTGGCATTCGGCGCAGGTGACCTCCTTGTGGGGGGACATGGCATACGCCTTCAGCTCCGGGTCCATGGTGTGGCACCTCCCGCAGAAGCTGGAGGTCTCGGAGTAGTGGACGGCCGTGACCCCACCGATCGCGGCAACCGCACCGAACCCTGCGAAAAGGACAAAGAGGACGAACACGCCACGTCTGCTGCGCCACGGCGGGTGCGGGATCTTGCCCAGCGTCCGGCTCACGGGAGCGAAGAACGCACCAGCGCGCCGGAACTGCCGCCGACCAGGAACGACCCCCTCGTCGACCTCGGTCGTCTCGGTCGACGCGGTGGGCTCGGTCGGCACTGTCATCGGCTGTTTCGACTCCGTTGGCTCGGTGGGTTCGATCGGCTCCGTCATTTGCTGATCGCCGCCAGGGCAGCGTCCATCTGCTCGGGGCTCTGGCCACCCGTCTTGATCGAACGCAGGACGCCGGAGGCGTCGATGAAGAAGTGGGCAGGGATCCCGTAGACCCGGTAGGCCGAGGCGATCCGCGTGTCCGGGTCCGCGATCTGGGGGTACGTCAGCCCCACGCGAGTGGCGTAGTCACGCACTGCCGCGGAGTCCTCGGAGATGGAGATCGCCAGAACGACGACGCCCTTGGACTCGAACCTCTTGTACGCGGCTTCGATGTCCGGCGCCTCGGCCACGCAGGCGGCGCACCAGCTGGCTCCGAATGTCAGCCACACCGGGTGTCCCTTGTACGAGCTCAGCGACACTTCCTTGCCGTCCACGGTTGTCCCGGTGAAGTCCTGTGCGGGACTGCCGATCTTTGGCGCCGCTCCACCATCGGACCCCGTCAGCTCGACGGCGGTGGTGCCCGACGCTTCCGCCGTCGGGCGGTCAATCAGATAGGCGCCCACGATCACGACGGCTGCGGTCACCGCAAGGACGAGCAGGGTGCCGAGCCGGCTCTCGCGGATACGCTGCTGCCAGCCCTTTGGCGTGCCGTCCGTCGGCGTGCTGACCGTCGTAACTTCACTCATTGTGGAGTCTCAATCCTTTCGATGTGCGTGACGTCGTGTGGTGCTGACTACTTCGCGTAGCTGTGCAGGCCGCCGAAGAAGAGGTTGCCGAAGAAGGTGAGCAGCACAGAGGCGAACCCGGCCACGAGCAGCCACGCCGCCCGACGTCCGACCCAGCCGCGGGCGACCCTGGCGTGCAGGTACGCGCCGTAGACCAGCCAGGTGAGCAGCGATGCCGTCTCCTTGGGGTCCCAGCTCCAGTAGGTGCCCCACGCGATCTGCGCCCAGACCGCGCCCAGAACGACGACCAGGGTGAGCAGAGGGAAGCCGATGATGACCGCGCGGTATCCCAGCTCGTCGAGGACCGCTGGCTTGGGCAGTCCGCGCCGGCCCCCTTCGGGCTGGATCAGGTACAGGCAGGCCGCGGCGAAGGAGACCGAGAAAGCGCCGTAGGCGATGATCGCCACAGCGACGTGGATGGTCAGCAGCAGGTTGTTCTGCAGAGCAGGCACCAGCGGGTTGGCTGTGGCACCGACCGACAAGGCGTACAGCAGAAGCCCTGTGGTGAGCGGAAGGATCAGCAGGGCGATGGTGCGCACGTGGTAGCGGTGCTCGAAGTACACGTACGCCGCGATCATGCCCCAGCCGAAGGAGACGGAGAACTCGTACTGGTTGGAGAACGGCCCGTGACCGACCGCGATCGTCCGGAAGACCAGGCAGGCGGTGAGGAACACCAAGGCAACCCGGGTGAAGTGGGTGCCGTAGAGCGCCAGGGCGCGCGGCCGCGAGGTGACGACCGGGGCTACCGTCGCGCGCTGGCCACCGTCAACGTCATCGTCGAGGACGTCGTCATCGTCAACGCTGGTTCGAGCGCCCACACCCGCTTGGGCCATGGCCGGCGCCTGACGAACGGACTTCTTCAGCGTCAGCACCAGGACGTAGCAGACCAGGGCCAGGACGACCAGCATGAGGCTGGCGATCAGGCTGTATTGCGAGTACTTAAGCATCGTTCTGCCCTACTTCTTGGGTGGTGCTCGACGGGGTACCGGCGAGCTGTATGTCGGTGACGAGCTGGTGGAACTGTGGCTCGAACGCCACGTCACGCTTCATCGTGGAAGCACAGAGGATCTCGGTGCCGCCAGATGTCTTGCGGATCCGCACCCACACGCGACGGTGCGGGAAGAAGAACACGAGGAAGAGCCCGAGCACGAGCAGCGTCGAGCCAACCCAGACCCACATCGCTCCCGGGTCGCGGGCCACGATCAGCCCGGTGTACTGACGAGTGCGCTCGAAGGTGTAGGTCACGCCGGCGATCGTCGACGGCTTGCCCTGGTCGACGACCTGGGTCGCGATCGGGGCGTCCGTCCCGTTCTGGTGGATCTCAAGCTGGACCTGCCCGGCCTTGATGTTCGGGTCGGGCTTGCCGGAGGCCGCCACGATGACGTACACGCTCAGCCCGGCGGCCTTCATGTCGATCTGGCCGATGCTGTGCTTGCCGTCGTCGGACTGCCACTGCAGCGCCGCGGCGTCGTTGTAGAGAGTCTTGCCGGCGGCGTCCGTGATCTTCATCGCCGCAGCCGTGCCGAAGAACGACTGGTAGAACGAGACGCCGTCCCACGTCAGGGGGTGGTTGACCCGCACGCTCTGCCTGTCGACCGCCACGCCGTTCTTGTACACGACGAGGTCGCTCACATAGTCACTCGGGGAGCCGTCCGGGTAGTAGGCGTCGTTGAAGGACTTTGCTTCGACCGTCAGCCCGGTTCCGTGACCGACCTGGACCTTGGAACCCACCGGCGCGACGAACTGGGTGTCCTTGAAACCCGTCGTCGCGCTGAGGAAGAAACCCAGGAGGATGATCACGAAGCTGAGGTGGGCGACGACGGTTCCGAAGGGGCCCCAGCGGAAGCGGTCGGCATACAGGTTCAGCCCGTTGTCATCCGGGTCGCTGATCGTCCGGAAGCGGTGGGACTTCAGGACCTCGCGCACGTTGTCCATGGCGGTGTCCGGCCCGGTCGCCACGAGGATGTTGGCTCGCAGCGCCGCATGCGTGAAGAAGGTCTCGCCCATGCGGGTGCGGGGGTGAAAAGCGATCTTCCACAGGCGGGGCGCCCGGTTGACCGAGCAGGCAAGGACGCTGGTCGTGAGCAGGACTGTGATCGCCTTGAACCAGATCGAGGTGAAGACGGAGAAGAAGCCGAGCTTGTCAAAGACGGGCGTCCAGCCGCCGTACTTGGAATGGATCGAGGCGACCCAGCTCGTGTAGGCGGCCGGGTCGGTGGTCATCCCCGCTGGCGCCTGCACGAGCAGAGTGCCGATCAGTGACAGCAGTCCCAGCCCGAGGATCAGGACAAGCCCGGTGCGCATCGAGATGAAGAACCGCCAGAGCCGATCCAGGACGTCCGAGGCGGCGACGGAGCCGCCGCCGTCGAGATCGTCGAGGCCGTCGAGCGACTCACGATCACCTGACTCGGTGGGGCGTGTGCGGACGTCTTGGCTCATGTGAACTCTTTCTCAGATACCGAAGTTGGGCAGGGCGCCGGACAGTTTGATGAACAGGTTCGTGATCATCAGGAAGCCGACCAGGATGAGCATCGCGCCGGTCACGAGCGAGACCGCGGCCTCGTGCTTGCGGAACCACGCGAGTCGCTGGTTCGCGGCGGTCGCGCCGACAGCCACGAGGACGAACGGAACCCCGAGACCAATCGCGTACGCAAAGAGAAGGACCGTGCCCTGGACGACGCTCGAGCCCAAAGAGGCGAGACCGATGATGCCGCCGAGGATGGGTCCGATGCAGGGGGTCCAGCCGGCCGCGAAGGCAACGCCGAGAAGGCTCGAGCGCACATAGCTCGGGGCTTGCACCATGACGGTGCCGTCCCCGCTTGGCGACTGTCCGACAATCCGGCTGGTCGGGACCGTGACCTGCCGGTAGAGGGCCGAGATGCGGATGACTCCTGCGACGTGCAGACCCATGACGATGAGTACTGCGCCACCAACCTGTCGCAGGATCCCGACGTAGTCCCTCAGCAGGTAGCCGACCAGCCCGACCGAGGCCCACAGTGCGACGAACACCACCG
>JABBOX010000184.1 GCA_012927555.1 Phycicoccus sp. | reverse complement strand
CGAACTCATCACCGACGTCGAAGCACGATCCCTGACCGCCTTCAACGCAGCCGAAGACCCGCCCGGAAAATCATCGAGATAACCGCACCGAGAAGTGCGGAACGTCAGGCCGAAGACTTCATGTCGATCCATTCTCTGGTCGGAATCTTGGTCAAGCTGTCGGGGATTGCTGCCGGACGTGGCTCCCCTGCGCAACACTCTACTTCTTCGTCCGGTGATTCGTCGCTTTTGACTGGCTGCTCTCCCCCTTTCGTCTGCGGGCCTTTGGTCCCTTCGCGGCGATGGGTCGGGGCGGGGTCGTGGAAGCCATGACCGAGACGATTCTCACAGGAGCAGGGTCAGACACGCCTCGCACGATTGAGCGCACCCCGGGTCGAGACCCGCTCATCGGGAGCTATCAGGAACGCTGTCAGTCGTTCGCCTGGGACGAGGCCCGTGAGTGGCTCGACGGGATGCCGGACGGGTGTCTCAACATCGCCCACGAGGCCGTGGACCGGCACGCTTCCACGGGACTCGCCGACCAGGTCGCCCTGCGATTCCTGGATCGGACGCTCCCCACGCGGGAGCCGACGTATGCGGAGCTGCGCGAGCTCAACGATGCCTTCGCCATTGCGCTGAGGACCTTGGGAGTGGGTCCGGGCGAAAAGATCTGCACCCTGCTCGACCGCTCGCCGGCGCTGTACATCGCCGCCCTGGGTGCACTCAAGAACGGCAGCGCCTACTGCCCGCTGCTCCCTGCGTTTGGCCCTGAGCCGGTTCGTGAGCGACTGGAGCTTGGCTCGGTACGGGTGCTGGTAACCGACGCCGAGGCATACGAGCCTAAGATCGCGACGAACCGCGACAGGCTGACCGCCCTCGAGCTCGTCCTCATCGTCGGTGACACGAGCCTGGCGACCGACCCTTCGACGCCGGCCGGTGGTACCGCATCCTTGAAGAGCAACACGTCACCGTCTTCTACACCGCCCCCACCGCCCTGCGGATGCTGATGCGCATGGGCGTCGAACTGGCCCCCGGTCATGACCTGTCGGCGCTGCGCCACATCGTCAGCGTCGGGGAGCCGCTCAACCCTGAGGCTGTCGTCTGGGGGCTCGAGGCGTTCGGCCTTCCGATCCACGACACGTGGTGGCAGACGGAGACCGGCGCCATCATGATCAGCAACTATCCCGGTATGCCGATCCGTCCGGGCTCGATGGGGCGGTCGACGGCCTGCTCGGGATCAGGCCACTCGTCACCGTGACTCTCGCCGCGGACCACCGAGCCACCGATGCCGCCATCGGACCTCGTCTGCTCAAGACGATCGACCGGATCCTGCAAACCCCGGAGGAGACATGACCCCTGAACAGGCCCTCGCCATGCTGGAGACCACGCTTCGCGAGATCGCCCCCGATGCCGACCTTTCGACACTGGCACCGGGAGCCGACCTGCGAAGCGTCTTCGAGCTCGACTCCCTCGACTTCGTCGAGCTGGTGGACAAGCTGAGCACTCGCGCCGGCTTTCCCATCGAGGAGGACGACGCCGATGGGCCTGCGTAGCGTCGAAGCCGTCACGCAGTTCCTTGTCACCCGCTCGGCCCAGGTGGGCCAACAGGCCTGAGCCTGTTCAGACAAGCACGGCCTGCTCAGACAAGCACGGCCTTCAGCTGCTCGGTCATCCAGTCCAGGTCAGACTCCTCGACGACGATGGGCGGCGCCAACCGGATCGTCGAACCATGTGTGTCCTTGACAAGGACTCCTCGCGCCATCAGACGCTCACACACTTCGCGTCCGGTCATCAGATTCGGGTCCACGTCGACGCCGGCCCACAGGCCTCGCGAACGCACCGCCACGACACCATGGCCGATGAGGGCCTCAAGGTTCTTACGCAGGTGCTCCCCCAGGGCCGCCGCACGAGCCTGGTACTCCCCGGTCTCGAGCAGCGCGACCACTGCATGTCCGATGGCACACGCCAGCGGGTTGCCGCCGAAGGTCGACCCGTGGTTGCCCGGACGGATCACTCCCATGATCGCGCGCGACGAGACCAGAGCCGACACGGGCACGATCCCACCGCCGAGCGCCTTGCCGAGGATGTACATGTCCGGCACGACGCCCTCGAGCTCACAGGCGAACGTGCTGCCGGTGCGGCCAAGTCCCGACTGGATCTCGTCGGCGACGAACAACACGTTCTCGCGGGTGCAGACGTCCCGGACCGCCTTGAGGAAGCCCGCCGGCGGAATGAGAACGCCCGCCTCACCCTGGATCGGCTCGATCAACACGGCGACGGTGTTGGCGTCGATGGCCGCCTCAACCGCTGCGACGTCGCCGTAAGGGACGATCCGGAACCCCGGCGTGAACGGCCCGAAGCCATCGCGCGCAACGGGATCCGTCGAGAAGCTCACGATCGTCGTGGTCCGCCCATGGAAGTTGCCGTCGAAGACAATGATGTTGGCCTGGTCGGCAGCAACTCCCTTGACGTCGTATCCCCACTTGCGCGACACCTTGATCGCCGTCTCCACTGCCTCCGCCCCGGTGTTCATCGGGAGGACGACCTCCATCCCCGCCAGCGCCGCAAGGTCACGACAGAAAGGCCCGAGCTTGTCGGTGTGGAAAGCCCGGCTGGTCAGCGTGACGCGTTCGATCTGTTCACGTGCGGCGGCGACCAGCACCGGGTGTCCGTGGCCGAAGTTGAGCGCCGAGTAACCGGCCAGGCAGTCGAGGTAGCGGCGCCCGTCGACATCGGTGACCCAGGCCCCTTCGGCAGACTCGATGACCACCGGCAGCGGATGGTAGTTGTGCGCCGTCACCTGCTCGGCGAGCTGGATCTGCTGCTGGGAAAGTGTCTGCGTCTCGATCATGACTGCTCCATCTGGTTCGTGGCTCTTTGAGGTCGTTGGGTCTTGAGGTCGTTGGGTCTTCACGTCTCGGGTCTTGACAGCTCGTTCGGGGGTGCGGCCTCAGTCGCCCAGGGTCGCGACGAGGATCGCCTTGATGGTGTGCATCCGATTCTCCGCCTGGTCGAACACGATGGACGCGTCGGACTCGAAGACGTCGTCGGTGACCTCGAGCGCGGCCAGTCCGGACGTCTGGAACAGCTGCTCACCGAGGGCCGTATGCCGGTCGTGGAAGGCTGGCAGGCAGTGCATGAACCGGACGTCGGAGTTGCCCGTGCGCTTCATGAGGTCCGCGTTGACCTGGTATGGGAGCAGCAGCTCGATCCGCTCGGCCCACTTCTCCTTGGGCTCCCCCATCGAGACCCAGACGTCGGTGTAGACGAAGTCAACACCGACGACGCCCTCGCCGACGTCCTCAGTGTGGGTGATCCGCGCGCCGGTGGTCTCGGCGATCGCCAATGCTGAGGCGATGACCTCATCCGGGTTCCAGAGCGCGCGGGGGGCAACCATCCGGACGTCCATCCCCATCATGGCGCCGGCGATGAGCAGCGAGTTGCCGACATTGCTGCGGGCGTCACCGCAGAACGCGAAGGCGATCTCGTTGTCTGGTTTGGGACACCACTCGCGCATGGTGAGCATGTCGCACAACGACTGCGTCGGGTGCCACTCGTCGGTCAGGCCGTTCCACACCGGGACGCCGGCGAACTGCCCCAAAGTCTCCACCAGCTCATGGCGCGACCCGCGGTACTCAATCGCGTCGTACATCCGGCCAAGGACCCGAGCGGTGTCCTTCATCGACTCCTTGTGGCCGATCTGGCTCCCGGTCGGATCGAGATAGGTGACATGCGCCCCCTGGTCGAACGCGGCAACCTCGAACGCGCACCGGGTGCGGGTCGATGTCTTCTCAAAGATGAGCGCGATGTTCTTGCCAGTCAGGTGCTGCTGCTCACTCCCCGCGGCCTTGTCCGCCTTCAGTGATGCAGAAAGGGTCAGCAGCTCACGCCATTCGCGAGGGCCGAAGTCGAGCTCCTTGAGGAAGTTCCGACCACGGAGGTTGTTCGACATGCTAGGTAGCCTCTCGCTCGATGGGACATGTCATGCACCGCGGGCCGCCGCGACCCCGGCCGAGCTCGCTGCCGGACACGGTGATCACCTCGACCCCGTTGTTGCGAAGGTGTGTGTTGCTGGTGACGTTGCGCTCGTAGGCGACCACCAGACCAGGCCTGATGGCGAGCACGTTGCAGCCGTCATCCCACTGCTCGCGCTCTGCGGAGTGAACATCCTGGGTCGGGGTGAGCACCCGGATGGAGCCCAGCCCCAGCGCGTCCGCTATGACCTTGTGCATGTCCTCCGGCGGATGCTGGGTCACCCGTAGCTCCAGGTCGGTGTCGCCCGGCTCGACCGTGAACGACGCCAGCATGCTCAGGCCCTCGTACTTGGTGAAGGTCTCGCCGTCCACCATCGTCATGACGGTGTCCAGGTGCATGAACGCCCGGTGCTGGGGCAGCATCACGGCAACGATGCGGCGCGCGGAACCAGCGGCGAAGAGCCGGATCGCCAGACGCTCGACCGCCTGTGGCGTGGTCCGCT
This sequence comes from Phycicoccus sp., assembly GCA_012927555.1. Lineage (GTDB taxonomy): Bacteria > Actinomycetota > Actinomycetes > Actinomycetales > Dermatophilaceae > UBA4719. Next base: position 25,346 of record JABBOX010000184.1, on the reverse strand, counting down.
CACTCATCCCGACCAGCACGGCCCCGTTCCCGATGACCAGCACGTCGCCGCCCTCCATGGTGGCCTTGCCTCCGGAGGTTCCCTCCGACCAGGTGCGGTAGTTGGTGCCGGCGAACATGGGGTGCCACTTGTAGATCGCCTCGTAGTGCAGCGACTCGAGCATCCGGGCGTCCTTGCGCATCGCGTTGATCGCCACGCCGTCATAGATCCAGCAGGACGTATCGCGGGTGAAGAGGTGGTTGGTCAGCGGCCAGAGCAGGAACCTGTCGTCCTGCATCGCGTGGAAGAACAGCGACGGTGGCTCGTCGATCCACTCGAGCACCTCGCGCTTGGTCAGCCCCCCGACGAGGGTCTCGGTGAGCGTCCGGGAGTCGAGGGACGCGAGCACCGCCCGGACCGGGTCGAGCGCGATCGGACCGAAGGCCCTTTCATCGAAGATGTGGTCCAGGATGTAGTTGCGCGCCTCTGGCACCTCGACCGTCTCACGCAGCAGGTCGTCGAAGTGGATGACGTCGACGTCCTGCTCGCGCAGCGTCTCGGTGAACTTGTCGTGTTCCTGTTTCGCGCGCTCGACCCACAGGACCTCATCGAAGAGCAGCTCGTCCTTGTTGCTCGGAGTCAGTCGTTTGAGCTCGAAGTCGGGCCGGTGGACGATCACTCGCCGTAGGCGGCCGACCTCGGAGTCGACGTGAAAGCTTCCCATCCCAGCCACCGGAACCTCCAAAGACGTGTCGAACTCGCTGGTCCCATCGTGCCCGGGCAGGACCTTGCCGGATCCGGCACGAAGACCAAGGATGCCATGACCTGAACGCACGTGCCGTCCGCGGGTCGGACATGGCTACGCCTCAGTAGATTATGGGCGGCGGTGGACGAGAAGCGGCAGCACCATGGACGCCTCGGCCTGACGCAGGTGCGCCGCTGCGACGGTGATCGGCCACTGCGTGGACGTGGCATCAACCAGGAGCAGCACGACCTTGCCGGAGACCGCAGACAGCAGCGTGTCGTTGACGCGGATCGCGTCCCGCCACAGTGCGGCCTCCTGGGAAGATGAGAGACCCGCGGCTGCCTCCGGATCCATCGCGACCGTGAGGTCGGCTCGGTCCAGCTGGCCCACCTGGGCCAGATGATCGGCCAGCCCCGCAGTCATCAGGGGGTAGCCGGCCGCCGGCAGCGCGACAACGACCTCCGGCCGTGCCGGCCACGAGTCACGCCAGTGACCCAGAGCACCCAGCGCCGCATCTCTGAGCTCCTGCGACGGTTCGGCGTCCCGGGCGAACGTCGACGTCACGAGCTCGCTCCATTCGGGAGCATCGGCGTAGACGATCGCGCGACCTATCTCGGCCATCAGCCCGGCGGGAATCCGGCCTCTGCTCCCGAACGCTCCCCCGGGCCACATCTTGCGCGGCTCAAGGACGGTGACCTCGCCCCTGAGCCGGCGGGTCACCGCCTCGACGGTGGCCGGCTCTGGTCGTTCCGTCATCGGGTCGGGCAGATGCCCCAGACAGACCGAACATCGTCCGCACTTCTGGGCACTGGAGTCGTCCAGGGACTCCTGCAGGAGCTGCATCAGACATCGCTCGCCCCGGGTGTAGGCACGCATGATGTCCGCTTCGCGCCGGCGGGTGGCGAGGATGCCGTCGTAGTGCTGCTGGTCGTAGGTCCACTCGGCCCCGGTCGGGCGCCACCCGCCCTGGACCCGCTCCACCGCTCCATCGACCGCCAGCTGCTTGAGCATCAGCTCGACCCGGCCACGTCGGAGTCCGGTCTCGGCCTCCAGCGCGGGGATCGTCGCGACCTGTCCGCCGGCATAGGTCGCGAGTCCGGCGAGCAGTCGCTCGACCTGTGCCGGGTCGGGGATCGTCGCCGTCGCGAAGTACTCCCACACGGCCGCGTCCGCATCCGATGGAAGAAGGGCCACCAGAGCGTGGTCGATCCCGCGTCCGGCGCGTCCGACCTGTTGGTAGTAGGAGACCGGCGACGGAGGCGAGCCGACGTGAATGACGAAACCCAGGTCTGGTTTGTCGTAACCCATGCCCAGTGCCGATGTGGCGATCAGGGCCTTGAGCCGGTTGCCGTGCAGCGCGTCCTCGAGCCGTTCGCGCTCACCGGACTCCATACCGCCGGTGTATGCCGCGACCTTGACACTGTCGCCGTGGACGAACTGCACTGCGGCGGCGAGACGTTGGGCATCGGCCACGGTCAGGGTGTAGACGATCCCGGAGCCTTGGAGCCGTGGCAGGTGGTCGACGACCCAGGCAAAGCGTTCGATCGGCGAGAGCGCATCGACGACGGTCAGCTGCAGGCTGCGCCGGGCCAACGGACCTCGCAGCACGAGCGTCGCCTCGCCGAGCTGCGCCGCCACGTCCAGCGTCACCCGCTCGTTGGCAGTCGCCGTGGTCGCCAGCACCGGAGTCTGCGGGTTGAGCGTCTGCAGGACGTCGGCGACGCGTCGGTAGTCGGGGCGGAAGTCGTGCCCCCAGTCGGACACGGCATGCGCTTCGTCGATGACAAGCAGCCCGAGCCGACCGGCCAGCTCGTCAAGCACTCGACGGCCGAATCCCGGGTTGGCCAGTCGCTCCGGAGAGACGAGCAGCACGTCGAGCTCGTCCGCACGCAGCGCAGCCTCGACCTGGGACCATGCATCGATGTTGGAGGAGTTCAGGGTTGCTGCTCTGAGTCCGGCCCGACCGGCCGCCGCGACCTGGTCGCGCATGAGCGACAGGAGCGGCGAGACGACAAGAGCGGGCCCGGCGCCCTCGTGACGCCGGATGGCCGTCGCGGCCCAGTAGACGGCGGACTTGCCCCAACCTGTGGCCTGGACCACGAGCACCCGGGCTGCCGGCTGGCCCGCTACCGACTCACACAGTGCCGCGACCGCCAGGCTCTGGTCCTCGCGCAGCACGGCACCATCGCCGGCGATCGCGGTGATCACACGTGCGGCGATGCGCGAGCGTTCGGGATTCAGGGCTCCGGGCATGGGAACGACCCTAGGCTCCTCCGCGGTCACCCCTGCCCACCGTCCACAGGGCAGCGCTCCCCATCAAACTCAGCGCTCCCCATCAAACTCAGCGCTCCCCATCAAACTCAGTTGCCCAGGTCATCCAACCGGTTGGGCCGCCGCGGTCGCATCGATGTCCTCGTCCACGATCGCCCCACTGAACTGGGCGGCATACAGCCGGTAGTAGGCACCTCCGTCGGCGAGCAGCTGTGCATGCGTTCCATGTTCGACGATGGCGCCCCCGACCATGACGACGATCCGGTCGGCGTCACGGATGGTGGACAACCGGTGAGCGATCACGAAGCTGGTGCGACCCGTGCGCAGCGCGGCCATGGCTCGCTGCACCATGGCCTCGGTACGGGTGTCCACCGAGCTGGTCGCCTCGTCCAGGATCAGGATTGCGGGATCGGCGAGGAAGGCCCGCGCGATCGTGAGCAGCTGTCGTTGGCCGGCGCTGACGCTCGCGCCGTCGTCATCGATCAAGGTGTCGTAGCCGTCGGGCAGGGTCCGCACGAAGTGATCCACGTATGCCGCTTCGGCCGCCGCGCTGATCCGTGCCGGTGACGCATCGTCTGCGCCATACGCGATGTTCTCGAGGATGGTGCCGCCGAACAGCCAGGTGTCCTGCAGCACCATGCCGAACTGGGCTCGCAGGTCCTCGCGGCGCATGTCCCGGACATCCACACCGTCGAGGGTGATCCGGCCGGCGTCCACGTCGTAGAAGCGCAACAGCAGGTTGGCCAGCGTGGTCTTGCCCGCACCGGTGGGCCCGACGATCGCGATGGTCTGGCCCGGCTCCGCCACCAGGTCCAGGTGCTCGATCAGCGGTCGCGACGGGTCATAGGAGAACGAGACGTCCTCGAAGGCAACGCGACCACTCACCTGTGCCGGGGTCACTGCCGGGCTGGCATCGGCGGACTGCTCCGGCGCGTCGAGGATCTCGAAGACCCGCTCGGCGGAGGCCACTCCGCTCTGCAACAGGTTGGCCATCGAGGCCACCTGGGTCAGCGGCTGGGTGAACTGTCGTGAGTACTGGATGAACGCCTGGACATCGCCAAGACTGATCGAGCCCGAAGCCACGCGAAGCCCGCCAATCACGGCAATGGCGACGTAGTTGAGGTTGGCGACGAACATCATCGCCGGCTGGATCAGGCCCGAGATGAACTGCGCCTTGAAGCTCGACGCATAGAGCTGCTCGTTCAACACCCGAAACGACTCGACGCTCTCGTCGCTGCGGCCGAACACCTTGACCAGCTCGTGGCCGGTGTAGGCCTCCTCGACGTGACCGTTGAGCTTCCCTGTGGTCGACCACTGACCCACGAACTGCGGCTTGGAGCGCTTCGCGATGGTCAACGTGATGAACATGGACACGGGCACCGTCACCAACGCCACCAGGGACAGCACCGGGGAGACGTAGACCATCATCGCGATGACGCCGATGACGGTGAGCAGGGAGGTCAGCAGTTGGCTCAACGTCTGTTGCATCGACTGTGCGACGTTGTCGATGTCGTTCGTCACGCGGCTGAGCAGCTCGCCTCGCGGCTTGGAGTCGAAGTAGGACAACGGCATTCGGCTGAACTTGGCCCCGACCTCGGCTCTCATCTCGTAGACGGCGTTCTGCACGATGACCGTTGCCACACGGCCCTGCACCCAGGAGAGGACGGAGGCAGCGATGTAGAGCGCGAGGACGACGTGCAACACATAACCGACTGCACCGAAGTCGACGCCCCGCCCGGGCACGACGTCCATCGCCGAGACCATGTCGGCGATGCGGGCCTGGCCGGTGGCCCGAAGCTGGGCGACGGCCTGGGCCTTGGTCACACCAGCTGGCAGCCGCTCACCGATCAGCCCCGTGAAGATCAGGTCGGTGGCGTGGCCCAGGACCTTGGGACCGACGACGGACAGCGCCACGCTGACGGTCCCGAGCATCACCGCGGCGCTCACCAGCCGGCGCTCACCGCGCAGCCTGGTCACGAGCCGGCGCAGTGATCCCTTGAAGTTCATGGCCTTGACCGCTGGGCCTCCCATCATGTGACCCATGGGACCGCGCGGTGGCGGAGCGGGCCGCGAGCCGGACGTGCTCATGCAGCCTCCTCCTCGCTGAGCTGGGACAGCACGATCTCGCGGTAGGTCTCGCATGACGCCATCAGCGCCGGGTGGGTTCCTGTTCCGACGACCGAGCCCTGGTCCAGGACGACGATTCGATCGGCGTTCCGGATCGTGCTGATCCGCTGCGCCACGATGATCACAGCGCTTCGTGTCGTGATGGTCGAGAGCGCCTCCCTCAGGCGGGCGTCGGTGTCGTAGTCGAGCGCCGAGAAGGAGTCGTCGAACAGATAGATGTCGGGAGCCTTGATCACTGCCCGCGCGATGGCCAGGCGCTGTCGCTGCCCGCCCGACACGTTGGTGCCGCCCTGGGCGATCGCGGAGTTCAACCCGTCCGGCATCGCCTCGACGAACTCACGGGCCTGGGCGATCTCCAGGGCGGTCCAGAGCTCGTCGTCGGTGGCGTCGGCCTTGCCGTACCGGAGGTTGGTCGCGACGGTGCCCCCGAACAGATAGGCCCGTTGCGGGACCAGCCCGATCGAGGACCGCAGATCCTTCGGGTCGAGGGAACGGACGTCGTGATCATCGACCAGCACCACCCCGCCGGTGACGTCCACCAGTCGAGGGATGAGGTTGAGAAGTGTCGACTTCCCGCTTCCGGTCGACCCCACGATCGCGGTCGTCTCTCCCGGTCTGGCGATCAGGTTGGCACCGTGGAGAACCGGCTCCTGCGCCCCTGGATAGCTGAATGACGCATCACGCAGCTCAACCAGTCCGGTATGCCGGGTGCGCACCTGTGGCACCTCGGGCGCCCGGACACTCGGAACGGTGTCGAGCACCTCGGTGACGCGCTCGGCGCTGACCTCGGCCCGAGGCACCATCACGAACATGAACGTTGCCATCATCACCGCAATCAGAATCTGCATGAGATAGCTGAGGAACGCCGTCAGGGTGCCGATCTGCATGTCCCCGTTGGCAATTCGATGGCCGCCAAGCCACATCACGGCGACGCTGGAGACGTTCATCACGAGCATGACCATGGGGAACATCAACGCCATCAGGCGACCCACGCGGACGGAAACATCCATCAGGTCGGTGCTGGCGCCATCGAACCGCTGCTGTTCGTGGGTGTCCTTGACAAAGGCCCGGATCACGCGGACCCCGCCAATCTGCTCCCGCAGGATCCGGTTTATCAGGTCGATCTTCTCCTGCATGGACCGGAACAACGGCCGCATCCTGGAGATGATGAGCACCACGCACACCAACAGGATGGGGATGATCACGACCAGCAGCGAGGACAGATAGACGTCCTGGCGCAGAGCCATGATGATGCCGCCGACGCACATGATCGGCGCGGCAATCATCATCGTGAACGTCAGCAGCACGACCATCTGTACCTGCTGGATGTCGTTGGTGGACCTGGTGATCAGCGAAGGGGCGCCAAACCTGCCGACCTCCTGGGCAGCAAAGGAGTCGACGGTGACGAAGACCGCCTCACGCAGGTCCCGGCCGAGCGCCATGGCGGTGCGGGCACCGAAGTAGACCGCGCCGATCGCGCACACGATCTGGATCGCGGTAACGCCCAGCATCACCACACCCGTGCGAACGATGTAGCCCGTGTCCCCGGTGACAACGCCCTTGTCGATGATCAAGGCGTTCAGTCCGGGCAGATACAAGCTGGCGATCGTTGCCACGAGCTGGAACGCAACGATCATGGCGATCGGCCGTTGGTAGGGCCGCAGATAGGTGCGCAGGAGCGAGACGAACACGGGATTCAGCCGGCCGCTGAGCGGCGCTCGGCGCGACGTGCAGCGTCCGCCTCGTCCATGGCAGTCGCCTCCTCGAGCGTCGGGGCGGAACCACCAAGCCGGGCGGGCAGGTACTTCAGCTCACCCTGCGGAACAGCTGGATAGGCCTCTTGCGCCGCGTGCAGCAGCTGGGTCATCCGCGCACGGATCTGCGTATTGACGTCGTCAGCCTTGTCTTCGCGTCCAGGCAGCATGGGTTCGCCGACACTGAGCATGATCGGCACGTTCGTGCGACCCAGGCGCTTGGGATAGCCCTTGGTCCAGACCCTTTGTGATCCCCAGATGATCATGGGCACGATCGGCACCCCAGCTGCCTGGGCCATCCGGACAGCGCCGCTCTTGAACCCCTTGAGCTCGAACGAGCGTGAGATGGTCGCTTCGGGAAACACCCCCACGATCTCGCCCGCCTTGAGGGCAGCGACCGCGGCACGGAACGAGGCTGCCCCCGCCGTTCGATCCACCGGGATGTGGTGCATCCCACGCATCAGGGGGCCGCTGATCTTGTGCCGGAACACGTCGTCCTTGGCCATGAAGCGCACAAAACGTTTGCTGGGGACCGCAGCCAGTCCGGCGTAGGCGAAGTCGAAGTAGCTGAGATGGTTGACCATCAGAACGGCGCCACCGGACGTCGGGATGTTGTGCGCACCGGTGATGGTGAACTTCAGGCCCTGTGCTGCGAACAACGCTCTCGCGACACCGATGACAGGGGTGTAGACCGGCTCCATGGCTCCACCGTAAGGGTTGGAACAAGATCCGTGGCCGGGGAGCCGATCGGTACCCGCTCATCACGTGCTCTATCATCGGGACACGAAGGCGCGAGAAGAGGCAGCCATGGTCAAGCCGCTTGGCACCGCGGTTGTCCGGATGAGTGAGTTCGGGCCCTTCGACGCCCTCTCGGATCTCGCGCACGGACAATATATGGACGGGTTCTCCGAGGACTCCGTGAACACCTGCCGCGCAGGGATCCTCCTGACCAAGAGCGCGGGTGACAGAACCACCACGCAGTTCCTGGGCTACATCCAGGCCATCGCGCTGCAGGAGCTGGGCCGGCACCACGATGCAGTGACGGTGGCCCTGGACCTTCTCCTCGAGGTGGAGGACGACCCAGACCCGATGTGGCGGGCCAAGGCCTTGGCCATCCTCGCAGAGTCCTCGACCCAGGTCGGCGAGGTCAGTCGGGCCATGGATGCGCTGGCCGAGGGAGCCTGGCTCGTCGCCCACACAGAGCCGGGCCGTTACAGCCATCTTTCTGCCAGCATGGCAGTCGCGCTGGCGCTGAGGGCCGTCTACCTGTTCGAGCAGGCGGACGAGATGCTGGCCGGGATCCGGCCTTATGAAGACCACGAGATCGACCTCCTGGTGGCACAGGAGCGGGCCCTGCTGAGCGCCTACTGGGGGACGACTCTGCTCGTCGTCGGCCACGTCAAGGAGGCGGGTCCGCACTTCGTCAGGTCCGCTGAAAAGGCTTTGAGGATGGGCCGGATCGCGACGCTGGTGGACAACTCGGAGATGGCGGCGCGCGCGGAGATCATCGAGGCATACGCGATCAGCCGGCTCGGATACACCGACCTCGCCGAGGCCCGGGTCAACGCCACCACCGAGCGTTTCAGCCTGCGCGACGAGCTGGTCGAGACCAACCTTGCCCGTCTCGTCCTGGGGCAGGCAGCGATGGAGTCAGGCCACTATGACGAAGCCCGCCGACAGATGCGCGATGCATTGACCAACTCTGACCGGGCGAGCCGCGACCTCTGGGCAGCGGTCGCCATGGAAGCGCTGGCCGATGTGGACATCGCAGAACACGGGCCACACCCCGCGATCGACCTGTGGAAGCGTCTTGCCCGAGATGCCCTCGGGCGGGTGTGGTTCGAACGCGACGGCCGATTCACCTCATTGCAGTCGCGCAACCAGGTGCGCGCGCTGACCGCTGAGACCAGCCGGATGGGCCAGGCAGCTCTGCTGGACCCCCTCACCGGTCTGGGGAATCGGCACATGATGACCAGCGCCGTCGAGCTGGCGGGCGAAGACCTGTCCGTCGTGTTCGTCGACGTTGACGAGTTCAAACAGGTCAACGACCGCTACTCGCACGCGGTTGGCGACGAGGTGCTGCGCCGAATCGCCGTCATCCTGCGGACCCACTGCCGGGCCGACGACGTGCCGGTGCGCTACGGCGGCGACGAGTTCGTCATCCTCGTCTTTGGCGGTGGTGAGGCAGCGCAGGGTGTCGCAGCACGGTTGCACGACGCCGTGCGCACAGCCCCGTGGTGGCAGGTAGCCCGCGGCCTGAAGGTCACGGTCTCGGTCGGCGTGGGCCAACAGGTCCCGGCCCATGGAGCGATCGCCGCAGCCGACAGAGCGCTGCATGCGGCGAAGAGCGCAGGTCGCGACCGCGTCGTGATCGTCTAGGTCAGGGCCGCCCCACTAGGCTTCGCGAGTGCTCGAACACGTCCAGGCGATCCGGTACGTCACGCCGCTGCGCGAAGGCGGCTCCCTGCCTGGCATCGTCGAAGCCGACGACGACGGCACCTACGTCGTGAAGTTCCGCGGTGCCGGCCAAGGACTCAAGGTACTCGTCGCCGAGGTGATCGTCGGTGAGATCGGTCGTGCCATCGGCCTGCGCGTCCCCGATATGCGCGCGGTGACGCTGGACGCCCGGATCGCCAAGTACGAGGCAGACGAAGAGGTTCAGGACCTGCTGACGGCCAGCGTCGGGCTGAACCTCGGCGTGGACTTCCTGCCCGGTTCCTTCGGCTACGACGGATCGCACCCGCCTTCACCCGAGGAGGCCGCGAAGGTCCTGTGGCTGGATGCGTTCACGGCCAACGTCGATCGCACCTGGGCCAACCCGAACCTGCTGGTGTGGCACGGGCAGACGTGGGCCATCGACCACGGCGCCGCCCTGTACTTCCATCACTCCTGGCCAAACCGTGGGTCGGACCCGGCCCGGTTTGCCAGCCAACCGTTCGACGCCAGCAAGCATGTGCTGCGCGACGTTGCGGATGACCTCGCGCCCCTGCACGAAGGTCTCGCCGCCGTCGTCAGGGCCGTGCTCAGCAACGGCGTGCTCGCCCAGGTCCCGGACGAGTGGCTCAAAGCGACGGACGCGATGCCCGACCCTGATGCCATCCGGACGGCATACCGCCTGAGCCTGCTTGCCCGCCTTGACAATCCATCCGTTTGGCTGCCCACGGGAGCTGCCGCATGACCGCACCACTGGTCGGTTACCAGTACGTCGCGCTTCGCTGCGTGCCCCGGGTTGACCGCGACGAGTTCATCAACGTTGGCGTCGTCCTCCACAGCCAGTCCGCCGACTTCCTGGACTGCGCGTTCGTGGTCGATCCCGAGCGTCTGAGATCGTTCTCCACCGACCTGGACCGTGCGGCTGTTGATGCGGCTCTGCAGACGGTGTGCTCGATCTGCCGCGGCGAGCAGGCGCCCGGTCGCCCCGCGCTGGACAGGCTCGGCCCGCGCTTCGGGTGGCTGGCCGCGCCGCGAAGCACAGTCGTCCAGCCCGGACCGGTCCACGGCGGTCTCACCAGCGATCCCGCGGCCGAGCTCCAGCGACTCCTGATTCGCCTGGTGGGCTGAGCGAAGGCGCGGCTTTGGCTATGTCGACCGCGCTAGTGTCGGGCGCATGAACCTCGACCGGCCAGTGTCTCCCGATCCCTACTCCCAGTTGCCCCGGGTGGCGACGCTCGAGGTGTCGAGCACATCCCTGGTCAACGACGCCCAGTTGCCCGAAGAAAACGTCTTCAACGGCTGGGGGTTCTCCGGCGGCAACGGCTCACCGCAGCTGTCCTGGTCGGGTGCGCCCGCCGGCACCAAGGGCTTCGCCGTCACCTGCTTCGACCCCGACGCGCCCACCCCGTCAGGCTTCTGGCACTGGTTGCTGGTGGGAATCCCCGCTGAGGTCACGACCCTGGAGGCCGGCGCCGGCACGTCGGAGAACGCCCCCCGCGGCGCCTTCCACGTGGCCAACGACTTCGGCGGCAAGAGGTATGACGGTGCCGCGCCGCCTGCCGGTGACAGGGACCATCGATACCTGTTCGCGGTGCATGCCCTCGACACCGACGACCTCGGCCTTGACAACACGGCCAGCGCGGCCGTGACCGCCTTCACCATGGGCGCCCACACCTTGGCGCGCGGCGTCATCTCGGCCACGTACAGCGCCTGAGACCGTCGCGGGGCCCTACGTTCGAGGCGGGCGCAGGGCCCACATGGCAACGGCGCTCGCCGAAGCCACGTTCAGCGAGTCCACTCCCCCGGCCATCGGGATCTTCACGACCAGGTCGGCGCCCTTGACTGCCATCCGTGAAAGTCCGTCACCTTCGGTGCCAAAGACCATTGCGAGGTGATCGGGCTGGCTGGCCGCGAGGTCGTCCAGGTCGACGGCTCCATCGCCCAGGGCGAAGGACGCGACGGTGAAACCATGGTCCTTCAGCACCTGTAGACCGGCCGGCCAGGGCTCGATGCGCGTCCAGGGCACCTGGAACACGGTGCCCATGGAGACCCGCACGGCGCGCCGGTAGAGCGGATCAGCACATCGGGGAGTGATCAGGACAGCGTCGACGCCCAGAGCGGCGCAGCTTCTGGTGATGGCACCAATATTCGTGTGGTCGACGATGTCCTCAAGGACGACCACTCGAGAGTGCTTCTGCTGGGATAGGCCGTGCAGCAACGTCTCTGGGGGCACGAGAGGTGGTCGGTGCATCGACGCCAAGGCCCCGCGATGCAGATGAAACCCTGTCATGGCCTCGATGACGCGAGCCTGCGCGAAGTACACCGGCACACCCTGCGACTCGGCCTGCTCGACCAGGTCTGACAGGTCGGTGATCCAGCGGAGCCCCATCAGGAATGACCGTGGACGATGCCCGGCGCCGAGCGCCCGGCGAATGACCTTCTCGCTCTCCGCGAGATAGAGCCCGAGCTCGGGCTCGAGCTTCTTGCGCAGCTTGACGTCGGTCAACGAGAAGTAGTCGCTCACGCGCTCGTCGTCCGGGTCGGTGATCTCGATCGGCATGTCAACGAACCATTCTGTGAAGAGCCATCACTGGATGACCACGTTCTAAGTGACTATTTTCGCGATGGCGGCGACACCGATGACGACAATGACCGAACGAAGAACCCGAGGGGACAGCCGTCGCCCGACTCTTGCCCCGACATACCCCCCGGCCAGTGAGCCCACCGCAATCAGGGCGGCAACGGCCCAGTCGATCCGCTCCGGGGCAACGACGATGAAGGCCACCGCCGCAACGAGGTTGACCACCGTGCTCAGCACGTTCTTCAAGCCGTTGATGCGCTGCAGGCTGATCGCCATCAGCGCACTCAAGATGCCCACCATCAGGACCCCTTGCGCTGCCCCGAAGTAGCCGCCATAGATCCCGGAGGCGAGGACGCCGACGATGAGCAGCAGGCGCCGCCCGCCGCTGTCATGGCCCGGATGGCGAACGGCCGCCCACGCCTGCAGCCGAGGTCCGAGCAGGACGAGCAACAGCGACAAGGCGAGCAGGACCGGCACGATGGCGTCGAACGCCGACTCGGGGAGCCAGAGCAGAAGGATGGCACCGGTCAGGGCGCCGACGAGCGACACCGGCATCAACCGCCGCAGGATGTCGCCCAGGCCGGCCAGCTCTCGGCGGTAGCCATGAATACCGGTGATGCCGCCTGCGACGAGGCCAACGGTGTTGGAGACGTTGGCGACCAACGGCGGATACCCGAAGAACAGCAACGTCGGGAACGTGATCAGCGTGCCGGCACCGACGATCGTGTTGATGGTCCCCGCAGCCATTCCCGCCGCGAGCAGCGCTACGACTTCATACCAAGGCACCCGGTCACCCTAGGGGAAGATGACCGGGCACCTCGTGGCGTGGCATGTCAGGGCGTGGGTGGACTCTGCTCGTCGTCGCCGCCCACATGCAGCTCCGAGTCATGCAGCGCGGACGCCTGGTCCTCAAGGGAGTCCGCTGCCGGGCGACCGGACTGCATCCGACGTTGGCTGGTGGTTGCGTGCCCCTCCGCCTCGGCGGACGCGCCGGCAGCCTGGCCGCGGGCCTCGGCCAGAGCCTTGGCCGGGTCCTCGAGCTGAGTTTCCTCGAACGCCGTGGGCATGACTTCGCCGGTGTCGACCCACTTGTCGGCGGGGTCCTCGAAGTCCTTGCCGCCAAGCGCGCTGCCGATCCCCTTCAGAGCCTCGGTCAGCTCGCTCGGGATGATCCACAGCTTGTTGGCATCGCCGCGCGCGAGCTGCGGGAGCACCTGGAGGTACTGGTAGGCGAGGAGCTTCTGGTCGGGCTTTCCGCGGTGGATGGCCTCGAACACCTGGGTGATGGCGCGGGACTGACCTTGGGCCTCCAGGATGCGCGCCTGGGCGGAACCCTCGGCACGAAGAATCTGGCTCTGTTTCTCGCCCTCGGCGGTCAGGATGGCCGACTGCTTGATGCCCTCGGCGGTGAGGATGGTGGCGCGGCGGTCACGCTCGGCGCGCATCTGCTTCTCCATCGAGTCCTGCACCGAGCGCGGCGGGTCGATGGCCTTCAGCTCGACCCGGTTGACCCTGATCCCCCACTTGCCCGTTGCCTCGTCGAGAACGCCGCGCAGCTGTGCGTTGATCTGGTCGCGGCTGGTCAGCGTCTGTTCCAGGTCCAGGGAGCCGATGACGTTACGCAGCGTGGTGACCGTCAGCTGCTCAATGCCCATGATGAAGTTGGCGATCTCGTACACCGCCGACTTCGAGTCGATGACCGAGTAGTAGATGACCGTGTCGATGTTGACGACGAGGTTGTCCGACGTGATCACCGGCTGCGGCGGGAAGGAGACGACCTGCTCACGGAGGTCGACGGTCGCGCGCACCTTGTCGACGAACGGCACAAGGAAATGAAGACCGCCCTCGAGGGTCCGCGCGAACTTGCCGAGCCTCTCGATGATCAGCGACGACTGCTGCGGCACGATCCGCACCGTCCGGACGATGACGATGACCGCAAAGACAACGAGCAGCAACAGGACGATCAGCCCTGCGCCCACTCCGTTTCCAGTTGACACTAGCTACTCCGTTTTCCGACCGTCCGCGACGCTACTCACGATCGCGGTGGCCCCCTCGATGGACACTACCTGGACCTCTTGTCCGGGTAGGCATGCTGCGGAGTCCGGGGCCGTGCGGGCCGACCAGATCTCACCGCCAAGCTTGACTCGTCCGTCGTGCTCAGTGACGGTCTGCAACACCATTGCCGTGCGGCCGACGTGAGCGACAGCGCCGATGCCCCCCACGCCCTCCGGCACCGCGAAATAGCGTTTGGCCATCGGACGCACCAGCGCCAGCATCGCCGCAGCCACGACGACTGCGGTGATCACCTGCACGGTGAACGGAGCGCCGAACGCGGCCGCGATAGCCGCCGCCAACGCGCCACCGGCCAACATCGAGAAGACGAAGTCGACACTTGCTGCCTCAACTGCCGCCAGGACCAGGGCAAGTCCCAACCACGAAAGCCAGCTGTTGTCGCTGAACCACGACATGCCGTTCCTCTCCCACGCCTCAATATGTCAATACGTTAGTGGTCATTCGGACGCCAAGGGTGGAGATGGCATTCCCCGATCGATCTTGTCTGCCGCCCGGGCGGACCATCGTTCGCCGTGACGCTCCAACACCAGTGGCAGGCCGAACGTCTCGGACAGGTTCGCCGCGGTCAACGTGATCTCGACCGGCCCAGCGGCGACGATGCGGCCTTCTCGCAGCAGGAGGACGTCGGTGAAGGCGGGCGGTATCTCCTCGACGTGGTGGGTCACCAGGACCAAGGCGGGCGCTGTGATATCCGCCGCCAGGGCGGCCAGCCGCGCCACGAGGTCCTCGCGGCCGCCGAGGTCGAGGCCGGCGGCAGGCTCGTCCAGCAGCATCAGCTCAGGGTCGGCCATCAGCGCCCTGGCTATCTGGACCCGTTTGCGTTCCCCCTCGCTGAGCGTGCCGAAGGACCGGTCGCTCAGGTGGGCCGCACCGAGTGTGTCGAGCAGAGCGGCCGCACGGGCATGGTCGAGCTCGTCATAGCGCTCATGCCAACGTCCCACGATGCCGTAGGACGCGGTGACGACAACATCCCTGACCAGCTCATCGGCGGGCAGCCGTTCGGCCATTGCCGCGCTGGACAGGCCGATTCGTGGGCGAAGCTCGAAGACGTCGACCGCGCCGAGGACCTCACCAAGCACCCCTGCGACGCCCGTCGTGGGGTGGATTCGCCCCGCCGCCAGCTGCAACAGGGTGGTCTTGCCGGCCCCGTTGGGACCGAGGATGACCCATCGCTGGCCTTCCTCCACCTCCCACGTGATGTCGTCGAGCAGGGTGTTGCCTCCACGGACCACGCTGACGCCGGCGAATTCGAGGACGTCGCTCATGGTCCCTGACCCTAGGCCACGGTCCACCACTGATGGTCAACGACACCTCCATCACGGACACCTACGATGAGGCGGTGTCCGTCCTCCCCGTGTCCGTCCGGCTCGCTCTGTGGGCCACCGCTGCGTATTCCGGGCAGCTGCGGGTCGAGGACGTGAGCGACCGGGCACACCCTGACATCGACCATGTGGTCGGCGATCTCGACCGCTTGTCCACGTGGCATGACCTGGGCGAGCGCGCCGTCCTCGTCGCACTCCCCCGCCCCGGCAACCTCTCCGGTATGCCGCGTGGCTCCCCCGAGCTGATCGACGCGGCCACGGATGCGGGCGAGTGCGTCTACGTTCCCAGCCTCGGCGGCGCGCTTGTCCCGACGTTCGAGCATTTCGGCCCCGCCGGCGACCAGGGCACCCAGGTGACGTGGACGGCATACGACTGTGATCCGGTCCCCCCACACACCCTGGAAGCGTTGTCCCTGAACGAGATCGAGTTGCGGTTGCGGCAGGATCTGCTGGAGGCGACCGCCAGGATCGATGCCCTGGACATCAAGCCGTGGAACGCGATGCTGCGCTCCCTGGCGGACGACCTCGGCGCGAGCGTCTGGGGCCTGCCGAGCGGACTCCCTCGTCGGGCCCAGAGCATCATGGCGACGGCCGCCCAGATCGGTGTCGCCACCGATCTGGGCCTCAGCATCTATGCCGAGTCCCAGGTGCTGACGAGCCAGCTCACCGAGCAGCGCCGGCGGCTGCTCACGGACCTCTCCACCATCGCCGACACGGCGATGGCATCAGCGGCAACCGTGGCCGCCTTGTGGATGGCGGGACTTCGAGCCGGCCACCACGACCTCTAGCGCAGGGCCGACTGGTAGACCGTCATGGTCTGGTCGCCGATCGAGGACCACGAGAAGCTCTCCGCCGCCCGCTTCCGGCCGGCCTGACCGAACGCCCGGGCACGGGCCTGATCCGAGAGGGCTTCGGTGAGCGCAGTGGCCAGGTCCGAGACGAAACGATCCGGGTCCACGGGGATTCCGCTGCCGTCCGCCACCTGCTCGATGGGCACCAGCCACCCGGTTTCGCCGTCGACGACGACTTCGGGGATACCGCCCGTCGCCGTCGCGACAACGGCAAGCTCGCACGCCATGGCCTCGAGGTTGACGATGCCGAGCGGTTCATAGACCGACGGACAGGCGAAGACCGTCGCGGCACTCAGCAACGCGACCACCTCGGCCCTCGGCAACATCTCGGAGATCCACACCACACCGTGGCGGCCGTTTCGCAGCTCGGCAATCAGTGTCTCGACCTCGGCATAGATCTCAGGAGTGTCGGGAGCCCCTGCCACCACGACGAGCTGGACTTCGGGCGGCAGCTGGGCTGCAGCGCGCAACAGATAGGGCAGCCCCTTCTGGCGGGTGATCCGTCCCACGAACATGACTGCCGGTCGATCCGGGTCAACGCCGTGCCTGCGCACCACCTCAAGCGCCGCCGCGCTCGAATCCCGTTGCCACAGCTGGGAGTCGATGCCG
Source organism: Phycicoccus sp. (assembly GCA_012927555.1). Classification (GTDB taxonomy): domain Bacteria; phylum Actinomycetota; class Actinomycetes; order Actinomycetales; family Dermatophilaceae; genus UBA4719. The sequence goes on along the minus strand of JABBOX010000184.1, from coordinate 8,601 downwards.
TTGTGCACGACGTGGACCGCGGCCGGGTCGACCGAGGGGTAGCTGCTGAGGACGTCCGCCCTCATCCCTGCGCTCACCGCGATGATGGCTGCCGCCGCCTCGTATGCCGTCCGCTCAGCCCACGAGGACACCGCATAGCCACCGGCGAGCTGCTCGGCCTTCCAGGGGCGCATCGGCTCCAGGCTGTGGGCAGAGACCACGTGCGGCACGCCGGCCAGCAGGGAAGCCACGTGTCCGCCCATGTTGGCGTACCAGGTGTGGGAGTGGACCAGATCGGTCCCCACGCAGTCGCCCGCCATGGTCACGTCGACGCCCAGCGTCTGGATGGCCGCATTGTCGGACGTGAGCTGCGGCAGATCGGCATAACCGGTGGTGCCCGCTTCATCGCGTGGTCCCCCGAAGCAGCGCACGCGAACATCGATGTCGCCTCTGGAACGCAGCGCGCGCACCAGCTCAGCGACGTGAACGCCCGCCCCGCCGTAGACCAGTGGCGGGTACTCCTTGCTCAGGATGTCTACTCTCACGACGTGAACGCTAGCCCGTGCAGGGGTCGCCGCGACATGGTCCCCGCCCGTAAGGTCTGAACATGCGGAAGAAAGCGGGCGACCCCAAGGTCCTGGCAATCGTGCTGGCCGGTGGTGAGGGCAAACGGCTCCTGCCCCTGACCGCGGACCGCGCCAAACCAGCGGTTCCCTTCGGCGGCATCTATCGGTTGATCGACTTCGCGCTCAGCAACGTCGTGAACTCGGGCTATCTCAAGATCGTTGTTCTCACCCAGTACAAGTCGCACAGCCTCGACCGGCACATCAGCAAGACCTGGCGCATGTCGACGATGCTCGGCAACTACGTGACGCCGGTGCCGGCCCAGCAGCGCATCGACAAGAGCTGGTTCCTGGGCAGCGCCGACGCGATCTACCAGAGCCTGAACCTCGTGTACGACGAGAAGCCCGACATCGTCGTGGTCGCGGGCGCGGACCACGTCTATCGCATGGACTTCAGCCACATGGTCGAGCAGCACGTCAAGAATGGCACCGGCGTGACCGTCGCCGCGATCCGGCAGCCCATCGCCCTGGCCGACCAGTTCGGCGTCATCCAGGTCGATGCGGCCAACCCGCGCAAGATCTCGGCCTTCCTCGAGAAGCCCAAGAACGCGATCGGCCTGGCCGACTCCCCCGACGAGATCCTGGTCTCGATGGGTATCTACGTCTTCGATGCCGACGTCCTCATCGAAGCCGTCACCCGTGATGCGGAACGCCCCGGGAGCGGCCGGGACATGGGCGGCGACATCGTCCCCGACTTCGTCAACCGTGGCCTGGCCTACGTCTACGACGTCAAGGACAACCCGATCCCCTGCTCCCCCGATCGCGACCCCGGCTACTGGCGCGACGTCGGCACGATCGACTCCTACTACGACGCCCAGATGGACCTGATCTCGATCCATCCCGTGTTCAACCTCTACAACTACGAATGGCCGATCTACACCGACCACGGCAACTATCCGCCGGCCAAGTTCGTCTTCGGGTCGAAGGGCCGCGTCGGTGAGGCGATCGACTCCGCAGTCTCGCCCGGTGTGGTGATCAGCGGTGCCCAGGTGTCCCATTCGGTGCTCTCCCCCGGCGTTCAGGTCCACAGCTACGCAAAGATCACCGACAGCGTCCTGCTCGACTTCGTCGACGTCGGTCGCAATGCCACGATCCATCGGGCCATCATCGACAAGAACGTCGTCGTCCCCCCAGGCGTCAGTATCGGTATCGACCGCCAGCACGACCTGGATCGTGGCTTCCTCGTGACGGACTCCGGGATCACGGTGGTCGGCAAGAGCCAGGAGGTCCGCCCATGAGCGCGACTGACCCTCGTCCGGCGAGAGTGGGCGTCCAGCTACAACCCCAGCACGCGGCATACAGCGACGTCAGGCGCGCCTGCGCGAAGGCGGAGGAGATGGGGGTCGATGTCGTTTTCAACTGGGATCATTTCTATCCGTTGTATGGCGAGCCCGAGGGCCAGCACTTCGAGTGCTGGACGATGCTGGGGGCGTTCGCCGAGGCGACCGAGCGCGTGGAGATCGGCGCCCTCGTGACGTGCAACTCCTATCGCAACCCCCAGCTGCTCGCAGACATGGCACGGACGGTCGACCACATCAGCGACGGGCGGCTGATCCTGGGTATCGGCTCCGGCTGGTTCGAGAAGGACTACGACGAATACGGGTATGAGTTCGGCACTGCGGGCGGACGACTCGATGCCCTGGACCACAACCTGCCGTTGATCAAGAGCCGCCTGGCCAAGCTGAACCCTGCACCCACACGCGACATCCCGGTGCTGATCGGCGGCGGCGGCGAGCGAAAGACCCTCCGGATCGTGGCCGAACACGCCGACATCTGGCACGGGTTCGGTGACGCCGAGACGGTGGCGCACAAGCACCGCGTGCTCGACGAGTGGTGCACCAAAGTGGGCCGCGACCCGCTGGAGATCGAACGATCGGCCGGTGTGTCACCCAAGGACCCCGTGAAGAGCGCCGAGAGCCTGTATGCCGTCGGCACCCGGCTCTTCACCGTCGGCATGGGTGGGCCGACATACGACTTCGGTCCAATGCGGGACCTGCTCGCCTGGCGGGACGAGCGCAACCAGTCCTGAGCGCGACGATAGCCTTGCGGCGTGCCCGATCACGCAACCCAGACCCTGCTGGTCACTGTCTCCGGCGATGACCGCCCCGGCGTCACCAGCACGCTGTTCGATGCCATCGCCGACGTTGGGGCCGAGGTCCTGGATCTCGAGCAGGTTGTCGTGCGGGGGCATCTGACCCTGGCCCTGCTCCTCTCCGCCGGACCTCAGGACCTTCGCTTGCGCGGGGTCGTCAAGAGCGTTGCCACAGCGCTGGGAATGCACGTCACGGTTCAGGCCGGCAAGGGCGACAACGCACCGCGCCGCGGGGGGCGAGCCGCCGTGGTCGTCATCGGCGCGCCCTTGCTTGCCAGCGCCGTCGCCGCCGTCGCCACACGCATCGCAGCCCACGGAGCCAACATCGACCGGATCCGGCGACTGTCGCGATACCCGGTCACCACGGTCGAGTTCGACATCTCCGGCGCCAACGTTGCGATTCTGCGCAGCGAGCTCTCGCTCGAAGCAGCCGTGCGAGGTGTCGACATCGCGGTCGCCCCGAGCGGGCTGGCCCGGCGCGGTCGCCGCCTCGTCGTCATGGACGTGGACTCCACCCTGATCCAGGACGAGGTCATCGAGCTTCTGGCGGCGCGAGCGGGACGCGAGTCCGAGGTCGCCGCCGTGACGTCTGCCGCCATGCGCGGTGAGATCGACTTCGCCGAGAGCCTTCGGGCGAGGGTGGCCACCCTTGCCGGACTGCCTGTGACCGTCCTCGACGAGGTGCGGGCCGACATTCGGCTCACGGCCGGCGCCGCCACCCTCGTCCGCACGATGAAACGGCTCGGCTTCACCCTCGCGTTGGTCTCGGGTGGTTTCATCGAGATCGTCGGACCCCTTGCGACAGAGCTGGGGATCGACCACGCCCACGCCAACCGACTCGAGGTGCGCGACGGCGTCCTCACCGGCGGACTGGTCGGCGACATCGTCGATCGGCAGGGCAAGGCCACGGCCCTGCGCCGTTTCGCGGCCGCGGAGGGCCTTCCGCTGTCCCGCACGGTGGCGATCGGCGACGGAGCGAACGACCTGGACATGTTGGCCGCCGCCGGTCTCGGAATTGCGTTCAACGCCAAGCCGATCGTGCGCGAACAAGCCGACACTGCCGTCAACGTGCCCTACCTCGACGCTGTGCTGTATCTCCTGGGGATCAGCCGCGAAGAGATCGAGGAGGCTGACGAAGCGGACGGCACGCCGACGCCGGCTCCCCACCTGCCTGCTCGCTGACTCCTAGGCTGACGCAATGGCCAGAGTCGTGCACACGTCCTTGCTGATCATCGGCGGCGCGGAGGACAAAGTCGGGCGCACAACGGTCCTGCGCCGCTTCGTACGGCTGGCTGGCGGGGGGCGGGCCAGGATCGTGATCATTCCCACCGCGTCGTCCCTCGCTGACGAGGCAGTCGAGACATACACAGCCATCTTCAGTCGGCTGGGCGTTCCCGAGATCGTCACCGTCGACCCGCCCTCGCGTTCAGCTGCCGAAGATGAGTCGCTGGTTCACGCGATCGACCACGCCACCGGCGTCTTCATGACAGGTGGCAACCAGCTCAAGCTCGCGCAGCTGTTCGTCGGCACGCCGCTGGCCGAGGCCATCTCCCGCGCTCACGCACGCGGTGCCGTGGTGGCCGGCACCTCGGCGGGGGCCTCGATCATGAGCCGGTTCATGATCTCCCTGGGAGCCGACGGAGTGACCCCCCGCCAGCGGGCCGGCCAGCTGACGTCCGGGCTGGGCCTCCTCGCGGGCGTCATCTTGGACCAGCACTTCGACCAGCGAGCCCGCTACGGCCGCCTGATGGCCCTGGTGGCCGGCTCCCCCGACCTGCTGGGGATCGGCATCGACGAGGACACCGCAGCCGAGATCCGCGACGGCCGCACGCTCACGGTCCTCGGCTCAGGCGCCATCTTTGTCGTTGATGCCCGAGCAGCGGTGAGTGACGTTTCCGAGGCCCGGCTGCACGCCCCTATTCTGGTTTCTGGCGCCGTGGTCCATTCACTGCCGACCGGCGCCACGTTCGACCTGCAGACGGCGTCCTTGATCGGTTTTGTGGAGAAGCATCCAGATGCGATCGTCAAGGCTGCGGCCAAGGCGCGCGGCGACTCCAAGGACTCGGGAGGCGCTGCACACGTCGGCAGGGCCGCAGCACGTCGTACCCACTGAGGAGCAACACATGGCCACCGAACGCCCGACCCCCATCGGACCTGCCACACCGGATCTGGCCATCCTCGAGTCCCGTGTCTACCGAGGACCCAACATCTGGTCCTACGAGCAGGCCATCCACCTGATCGTCGAACTGGGCGGTCTCGAGGACTACCCCACCAACACCATCGACGGCTTCACCGACCAGCTCCTCACCCACCTGCCGGGCCTGTCCGGGCATACCTGCTCACGCGGCGTCCCGGGCGGCTTCGTGGAGCGGCTGCGCGAGGGCACCTGGATGGGGCACGTCGCCGAGCACGTCTCTCTGCAGCTGCAGAAGGAGGCGGGCCATGACCTGCGCAGGGGCAAGACCCGTCAGGTGGAGGGCAAGAGGGGTGTCTACAACGTCGTCTACGGCTACATCGACGAGCGGGTCGGCGTAGCCGCCGGACAGCTGGCCGTTCGCTTGGTCAACCACCTGGTGCAACCCGAGCCGGGCTTCGACTTCGCGACCGAGCTCGAGCAGTTCCTGGCTCGCGCAGAGCGCACCGCGTTCGGCCCTTCGACCTCGGCAATTCTCGAGGAGGCGGTCTCACGTGACATCCCGTGGATCCGCCTCAACGAGCACTCGCTGATCCAGCTTGGCCAGGGCGTTCATGCCCAGCGGATCCGAGCCACCATGACCTCGATGACTGGCGCGCTGGCCGTCGACATCGCCAGCGACAAGGCACTGACGGGCAGGCTGTTGGCCTCGGCCGGGCTGCCGGTCCCGCGCAGCGAGTCCGTGCGCAGCGTCGAGGCTGCCGTGTCTGCTGCTGACAGGATCGGCTACCCGTGCGTACTCAAGCCGCTGGACGGCAACCATGGCCGCGGCGTGTGCCTGGATCTGCAGGACGCCGACGCCGTTCGGGCCGCCTGGGTGGTCGCCGAAGCTGAGTCACGCCGGGGTATCTGCATCGTCGAGTCACTCCTGATCGGGCGCGACTATCGATGCCTCATCGTCGGCGGCAAGATGGCGGCCATTGCGGAACGGGTGCCCGCCCACGTGGTCGGGGATGGCACGCACACCATCAGCGAGCTCCTCGAGATCACGAACTCCGACCCCCGTCGAGGCGTGGGCCACGAAAAGGTCCTGACCAAGATCAAGCTGGACAGCGCGGCGATGGATCTGCTTGCCAAACAAGGGTTTGAGCTCGACAGCGTCGCTCCCGAGGGAACCATGGTCAAGCTCGCCCTGACCGGCAACATGTCCACCGGCGGCATCTCGGTGGACCGCACGTTCGACGCCCACCCTGACAACGTCGAGATCGCCGAAGAGGCCGCGCGCATGATCGGGCTCGACGTGGCCGGTATCGACTTCATCTGCCCCGATATCGCCTCCCCCGTACGTGAGACCGGCGGTGCCATCTGCGAGGTCAACGCGGCTCCGGGCTTCCGGATGCACACCCACCCGACCGTTGGCGAGCCGCAGTACATCGCCAAGCCGGTCATCGACCTGTTGTTCCCGCCGGGCGCTCCCTCCCGCGTGCCGATCATCGCGGTGACCGGTACCAACGGCAAGACGACAACTGCCCGCATGATCGCCCACATCTTCAAGGGTTTGGGGCGCAAGGTCGGGATGACGTCGACCGACGGTGTCGTCATCGACGAACGCCTGGTGATCAAGGCCGACGCGTCCGGACCGAAGTCGGCCCGCATGGTGCTGATGAACCCCCGCGTCGACTTCGCGGTCATGGAGGTGGCCCGAGGAGGAATTCTGCGAGAAGGGCTGGGCTATGACCGCAACGACGTCGCAGTCGTGACCAATGTCGCGCCGGACCACCTGGGGATGCGTGGGATCAACACCCTCAAACAGCTTGCCGACGTCAAAGCCGTTGTGGTTGAAGCTGTTCCGCGCGATGGCTTCGCGGTTCTCAACGCCGACGACGACCTTGTCCGCGCCATGCGCCGGCGTTGCTCGGGTGACATCGTGTGGTTCTCATTGCAGCCGCCCGGCACGAAGGTCCGCGACTTCATCGAAGAGCGTTGCCGCCGCGGAGGACGCGCGGTCGTGCTCGAGCCCACGGACAAGGGCGACATGATCGTCATCCTGCACGGGCGGCGAAGGATGCAGCTCGCCTGGACCCACCTGTTGCCCTCGACGTTCGGCGGTGCCGCCAAGATGAACGTCGCCAACGCCATGGCCGCTGCCGGCGCTGCGTTCGCGGCGGGTGCCCCGCTCCATGACATCCGCCAGGGCTTGCGGACCTTCACCACGTCCTACTACCTCTCCCCCGGGCGGATGAACCTCCTCGACGTGAACAACATCGAGGTCCTGGTCGACTACTGCCACAACCCTCCCGGCATGCGCATGCTGGGTGACTTCGTCGAGTCGTACTCCGCACAGAAGGCCGGCCAGGCCGAGCTGGGCAAGGCGTCACGGATCGGCATGATCGGTGCCGCCGGCGACCGCCGCGACGACGACATTCGCGAGCTCGGGGCCATTGCAGCCGAGCATTTCGACGTCGTCGTCGTGCGCGAGGACGACCGGCTCCGTGGACGTGCGCCCGGTGTCACCGCCGAGCTCGTTGCAGAAGGAGTCCGGGCTCGTATGGCGGAGGGCTCAGCCCGCTGTCGTCAGGTGGAGATCGTGCTGGAGGAGCTGGCTGCCGTGCGTCACTGCATGTCCCGAGCCAACCCGGGCGACCTCGTCATCCTGTGCGTCGACAAGCATGCGACGGTCCTGGGTGAGCTGGAGAACCTCACCCATCAGGCCCAGGCGGGAGCGCACAGCGGCGAGGCGGCCGGAGACCCCGACATGGACCCGCAGGAGATGCAGGACGCTGCGCAGACCTCTGGCAACGAGGCGGCCCAGGTTTCAGAGGACCAGGCAGCGGCGCCAGTCGAGGTGTGACATTCGGTTCGTGTCAGAACCTCGGGAAACGGGCTACACGTCCTGATCAACGAACCCCAGTCTCCGGTTCATGCCGATGGCGTTGGCGTTGTGAGGGTGATGGAAGGTCCGAAGGCAGTGGTATCCGCTGGCGCGAGCGAAACGGATGGATAGGAGTTTCATGGCCAGCGCGATTCCCTGGCCTCGGTGGCTCGGGAGAACTCCGGTCATCTCACTGAACGCGTAGCCTTCAGCCTCGCGGAGCGACGTGGTAGCCATGCCGACCCACTCGCCTTCCCTGACAGCCAGGATGACTCCGCAGGGGTCGTAGAGGCGGGTCTCGATCCGCTCATCGAGGTATTCCTTGAAGGTGTAGAACTCGCCGCGCTCAGGTATGTCAGCCGAGCACGTCCTGTTCAGCTCGTAGAGAGCGCGCCGACACTCGGCCGTATCGCCAAGGTTGGCCATGGTCGTGAACGTAATGCCGGACCGCCGGCATCGTTGCAGGCAGGCGACAAACGGGGTGTCATCAAACGCGTCCAGGTCGAGCTGGAGCCGTACCCACACCACCGCCATGAATGCTCCTCCGAGGGACGACCACGTCCGAAAACAAATGACCAACGACCAACGACCAACGACCAAGATTCGACGCTACCCTGCGCCCGCCGACGTTCGACATCGCACTCAACTCGGCGCGAGGCAACTTAGCGACGGGCAGATCTGGGGTCGTCCGGTCTGCCAAGTGACGTGATGCGGTCAGGTTTGCCAGGTGACGTCGTGTGCGGTGACGGTGGCGGTGAGGTCGCGTTGGTGGACCCAGGCGTGGTGGTAACCGCACTGCAATGTGAGGTTGAGCAGGGATGTTGTCCCGCCGTCGATCCAGTGTTTGACGTGGTGCGCGTCGGTCCATTGAGGTGGTCGTCCGCAGCCGGGGAACGTGCAG
>JABBOX010000281.1 GCA_012927555.1 Phycicoccus sp. | reverse complement strand
CTGCCCGTGAGGGCGATCGGCCAGCCACGCTGCCGTCAAGGCCCGGAGAATGGTCATGTCTCGTAGGCCTCCGCGTGCCTCCTTCAGCTCTGGCTCGATGGTCTGCGCGAGGTCCCCGTGGCGACGGTGACGTGCCTCGAGCGACTCGACCAGCTGAGGCAACCTGCGACGGGCGTTGGCGCGCCAGTCGTGCGCCACCGTCGAGCGGGCCGCCGCGACAACCTGCTCGTCGCCGGCCACCAGCTCAAGATCCAGCAGCCCGACCGCGGCCGACAGGTCCGCGGCGGCGGCGCTTCGGCACTGGCCGACGGTCCGGACGCTGTGGTCGAGCTTCGCGCCGGAGTCCCAGATCGGGTACCAGATGCGATCGGCCAGGGAGACGACGTCCTTGTCCGAGAACGAGCGCCCGTCGTGCAACAGCACCAGGTCGAAGTCACTGAGCGGTCCCGCATCACCACGGGCCAGGCTGCCGACGCTGGCCAGCGCGACCCCCTGCATACGAGCTCCATCCGTTGCCGCATCCCAGACCTCGCGGATCCAGCTGCGGCTCAGATCAGCGATCGCAGAGCGGCGAGCCTCGCCGGCACCCGGGGCGTGGACGCCCCGGGTGCGGGCGAGCTGCAGGCGTCGCTGGTTGAGGTCCACCTTCTGGTCCGCCTTCGCAGTCTGTGTGGGTCCCGTCATGAGCTCCCGCCTCTATCAGATACCGCCTCCTACAGCGCGTCCAGACCGTGTTCGCCGGTGCGCACCCTGGCCACGTCCTCGACCGGAACCGTCCAGATCTTGCCGTCGCCGATCCGTCCTGTCTGCGCGGCCTTGAGAATGACCGAGACCACGTCAGGTGCGTCAACGTCGTCCACGACCACCTCCACCCGCACCTTGGGGACGAAGTCGACCGTGTATTCCGCGCCCCGATAGACCTCGCTGTGGCCGCGCTGGCGCCCGTACCCGCTCGCCTCGCTGACCGTCATACCGGTGATGCCGAAGGCCTCCAGGGCCTGCTTGACCTCATCGAGCTTGAAGGGCTTGATGATCGCGGTGACCAGTCTCATGACGATGCTCCCTGCTTCGTGGACGTGGCCACCGAGGAGGCCGGGGCGGTGCTGTGTGACCCGAACATCGCGGCTCCGGCGTGCGAGAAACCGCCGCCGCCGAGAGAACCGAGATCGTACGACGTCTCCGCGTGCTGATCGAGGTCTATGCCGGCCACCTCGCCGTCGCGATCGATGCGGAAGCCCAGGGTCTTGTGCAGTGCCAGGCCGATCACACCGGTGACCACGAAGGAGTAGAGCAGCACCGCTCCGGCGCCGACCACCTGACGCCACAGCTGGTCCGGGCCGCCGCCGTAGAAGAGCCCGTCCACAGCGGCCGGGGCGGACGCCGATGCGAAGAAGCCGATGGCGATCGTGCCCACGAGTCCACCGACGAGGTGGACACCGACGACGTCGAGGCTGTCATCGAACCCGAAGCGGAACTTCAGGCCGACCGCGAGCGCGCACAGGACGCCGGCGAGGATGCCGATCGCCACGGCGCCCACGGGGGTCACCGCCGAGCACGCCGGTGTGATGGCCACGAGGCCTGCCACGACGCCGGACGCGGCACCGAGCGACGTCCCGTGGCCGTTGCGGATCCGCTCTGTCGCCAGCCACGCGATGCACGCGGCTCCAGTGGCTGCCAGGGTGTTGACCCAGGTCACCGCCGCGGTGTTGTTGGCGCCCAGCGCGGAACCAGCGTTGAACCCGAACCAGCCGAACCACAGCAGCCCGGCGCCGACCATCACGAGGGTCATGTTGTGCGGCCGCATCGGGTCCTTGGCAAAACCGATCCTCTTGCCGAGGATGAGGGCCAGGACCAGGCCTGCGGCTCCGGCGTTGATGTGAACCGCCGTTCCACCGGCAAAGTCAATCGTCTTGAGCGAGTTGGCGATCCAGCCACCCTTGTCGGCCGCGAAGCCGTCGAAGGCGAACACCCAGTGCGCGACCGGGAAGTAGACGATCGTCGCCCACACGACGGTGAAGACCAGCCAGGTCGAGTACTTCGCGCGGTCCGCGATCGCCCCACTGATCAGGGCCACCGTGATGATGGCGAACACCGCCTGGAACGCCACGAACGCCATGGTCGGGATGGTCCCGACCACCGACTTCGCGCTGAGGAGGTCGCTCAGGCCGAAGTGCTGGAACGGGTTCCCGATGAGCCCGTGCCAGGACTGGCCGAACGCCTCGCTGTAGCCCCAGAGAACCCAGGCGACGCTGATCGTCGCCATCGCCCCGAAGCTCATCATCATCATGTTCAGGACGCTTTTTGCCCTGACCATGCCGCCGTAGAAGAGGGCTAGCCCCGGCGTCATCAGCAGCACCAGTGCGGCACTGACGAGGACCCAGGCGGTGTCGCCGCTGTTGATTTCCATGAGGGAAACCATGCAAGGCAACGGTTTCGGATCGTGCCGCCGTTTGTTACGTCTGTGTTAGCAATGCGCGGTCAGGTAAGGATCAGGTAACAGGTCAGGAGATCAGGGCGTCGACGAAGGCCTCAGGGTCGAAGGGCGCCAGGTCGTCGGGGCCCTCACCAAGGCCGACCAGCTTGACCGGTACGCCGAGCTTGCGCTGAACGGCCACGACGATGCCGCCCTTCGCGGTGCCGTCGAGCTTGGTCAGGACGATGCCGGTGACGTTGACGACCTCGGCGAACACCTCGGCCTGACGCAAACCGTTCTGTCCCGTCGTTGCGTCCAGTACCAGCAGCACCTCATCGATGGGGCTCAGCTTCTCGACGACCCGCTTGACCTTGCCGAGCTCATCCATGAGCCCGACCTTGTTGTGCAGTCGGCCGGCCGTGTCGATCAGAACGACATCGGCCTCCATCTCAGCCGCGGCCTTCACTGCGTCGAAGGCCACGGCGGCGGGATCGGCGCCTTCACGTTCGGAGCGGACTGTGGGCACGCCGACGCGCTCGCCCCACGTCTGCAGCTGGTCGGCGGCGGCCGCACGGAAGGTGTCGGCGGCGCCCAGCACAACGTCCTTGTCCTCGGCAACGAAGACGCGAGCCAGCTTTCCGACCGTGGTCGTCTTGCCGGTCCCGTTGACCCCGACCACCATCACCACCGCTGGCCGGCCCTCCACCCGCGAGGAGGCGATCGAACGATCCATCGAGACGTCCACGAGGGTGAGCAGATCCTGCCGAAGCCACCCGCGGACGGTCTCCTCATCATGAGACCCCTCGACCTTGACCCGGGTGCGCAACGAGCTGACCAGCTCCATCGTCGCCTCCACGCCCAGGTCCGAGCTGAGCAGCGTGTCCTCGACGCTCTCCCAGGCCTGCTCGTCCAGTCCCCCACCGGACAAGAGGGATAGCAGACCCTTTCCCAGTGCGGTGTTGGAACGAGCCAGCCTGGCCCGGAGACGTTGCAGGCGACCAGAGGCCGACTCGGGACGCTCGACCGACGGCGCTGGAACGAACGCCTCGAGGTCTGGTTCGAGGGTGTCGACGCTGTGCCCGCCAAGAGGACCGGGCGAGGACTCCGGAACGTCGGCATCGGACCCGGATCCGTCCCCGGAGGCACCACCCGCCCGCGTCGGAGGCGTGTGCGTGGGAAGGCCAGTGGTCTTGCCGGCGCGGCCACGGCCACGGCCCAGCGCGACCAGCAGAGCGATCCCTGCAATAGCGATGACTGCCGCAACGGCAAGGATTACCTGGGATTGGGTCACAGTTGGCGATTCTCCCAGATCCATGACGCGTCCCAGGACAATGCCGGGTGACAGACGGCTACTCAGTCATGAATGCAGACTCACAACATTGATGACGTAGCGGGAACTGCCAAAGGCTGTCCGATGACTACCTGCAGCCTCCACGCCACCAAACGTGATCAGCCTTCAACCTCTAAGACCTTGGCGTCTGCCGCGGCGCGTTGAACGGACTCGCAACCCTTGATCGCAGCAGCCCTGGTCTCGTAGGCCTCTCCGGTAGCAACGACTTCACCATTCCCGGCCTTGAGCCGAAAGCGGTGTTTGCCTGACTTGTCCTGATAAACCTCGAACTTTCCGGCCATGAGCGTGGTCCCTTTCTTGTCACCCGTGGTTGGGTTGAAAAAGACTACGACGTCGATCGCCTGACCGCCGGAAAAGCCGAAGCTGCCCCTCAACCTCAGCGCCCGCGTCGAGCCGTCCCGAAGAGCGACCGGGTGATCTCACGGCCCAGAACGCTGCCGGCCGAGCGCATCATCGACTTGAAGGCACTCGAGCCGACCGCCTGCCCCAGCAAGGACTCCTCGGTTTTGGGTTGGCGACCGGCCGGCGCCGGCTCACTCGCAGGGACGGGTACGGGGGAGGATTCCGGCGCCTCATCGGGGGCCGGTGCCGCCAGGATCCGGGCCTTGAGCTTCTCGTAGGCTGACTCGCGGTCAATCATCTCGGCATACTTGCCCTTGAGGGAGGATGCCGTAATCACCTGCTGGACGAGGGAATCCGCCGAAGGCGCCATCGTTGACTGCGGCGCGTTCATCCGGGTCCAGGCCACCGGCGTCGGGGCACCACGCTCGGACAGGACCGTGATGACGGCCTCGCCGGTGCCGAGCTGGGTCAGCAGCTCCTCGAGGTCGTAGCCGCTGCGTGGAAACGTCGAGACGGTTGCCTTGAGCGCCTTGGCATCCTCCGGGGTGAACGCGCGCAGAGCGTGCTGGACCCGGTTGCCGAGCTGGGCAAGGATGCCCGACGGCACGTCCTTGGGGGTCTGGGTGACGAAGAAGATGCCGACCCCCTTTGACCGGATCAGCCGCACGGTCTGCTCGATCGCGTCCAGGAACGCCGGGCTGGCATCGTCGAACAGCAGATGCGCCTCGTCGAAGAAGAAGACGAGCTTGGGCTTGTCGACGTCGCCGACCTCGGGCAGGTCGTGGAAGAGATCCGCGAGCATCCACATCAGGAAGGTCGAGAACAGCTTGGGCCGGTCCTGGACTGCGATCAGCTCGAGACAGCTGACGATGCCCTTGCCGTCCGGAGCCAGACGCATCAGGTCAGCCGTGTCGAACTCGGGCTCGCCGAAGAAGACCTCGGCCCCCTGGTCGCAGAACGCGATCAGGTTGCGCAGGATGACGCCAGCCGTGGCCGTGGACAGTCCGCCGAGATCCTTGAGGTCGTCCTTTCCCTCGTCGGACGTGAGGTGCGCGATGACCGCCCGCAGGTCCTTGATATCGAGTAACGCTAAACCCCGGGAGTCAGCGAAGTGGAATACCAGTCCGAGGCTGGACTCCTGGGTCTCGTTGAGCCCTAACACTTTTGACAGCAGGGTCGGCCCGAACGAAGTCACCGTCGCCCGGATCGGGATGCCATTGCCCAGACCGCCCAGAGACAAGAACTCCGTCGGGTACGCCGCGCCCAGCCACTCCTGCCCGACGTCCTTGACACGCGCATTGAGCCTGTCGCTCACGACCCCCGCGGTCGCCATACCGGAGAGGTCGCCCTTGATGTCCGCAAGGAAGACCGGTACACCCTGGCCCGAGAGCTGCTCAGCCATGAGCTGGAGGGTCTTGGTCTTGCCCGTTCCGGTGGCGCCCGCGACCAGCCCGTGGCGGTTCATGACGCCGAGAGGTAGTCGCACAGACACGTCCGGGTGAGCCGTGCCATCGGTCACCGCCGCACCGAAATCAAGGGCCGGACCGGCGAAGTCGTAACCCGCCCTGATCTGGTCGAGCTGGCTGGGGGTCGAGCTGTCTTCAGTCACGATCGACACGTTAGTACGGGGTGCAGCGCCACGTCTGCCTAAACCGGCACCGTGATCTTCAGAGCCGCGGGCGACGGGGGTCCCGGTCCGGACCACGCGGCGGTCGCGGAGCCGCGGGGTTGGAGGCTCAGGCGTCCTTGGGCGAGGTGACGTCGGCGACCTTATCCCGGGCGGCAACAATTGCCTCGCCAGTCTTGTCACGCACCAGTGCAATGACCTCTTCGCCCTTGGGCGTGAGCAGGTCACGTCCCTCACGTCGCGCCGGGATGGCAACCAAACCCACCACTGCCACGGCCAGGACGACACTCACGAGCATTCCGAATACCAGCACAATCATGTGTCCAGCCTGCCCCCTCACCCTGTGAATGACGAAACTGCGCCCCCTCCATTGCGACGTGGATCACATTTGTTCAGCCTGATCTGACTCGCCGCCGTCAGCTTCGGAGACTGCCCGATCGCCGACCTCAGGCCGGCTGGACGTCCCTGATCCGCTGCGAGACAAGCGTGGTGACACCGTCACCGGCCATCGTCACGCCATACAGCGCGTCGGCAATCTCCATCGAGCGTTTCTGGTGGGTGATAACGATCAGCTGGCTCGAGTCACGCAGCTCCTCGAACAGCGTGAGCAACCGGCCCAGGTTGGCATCATCAAGGGCTGCCTCGACCTCGTCCATGATGTAGAACGGGCTGGGACGTGCCTTGAAGATGGAGACCAGCAGCGCGACTGCCACCAGGGAACGCTCGCCGCCAGACAGGAGCGAGAGCCGCTTGATCCGCTTGCCGGGCGGCCGGGCCTCGACCTCGATACCGGTGGTCAGCATGTTGTCGGGGTCGGTCAGGATCAGTCGACCCTCGCCGCCAGGGAACAACCGACTGAAGACGCCCTCGAACTGGGCCGCGGTGTCGTAGAAGGCCTCGGCGAAGACCTTCTCGACCCGCTCGTCGACCTCGCGAACGATGTCCATGAGATCGCGTTTGGAGTTCTTGAGGTCCTCGAGCTGCTCGGTCAGGAACTTGTGGCGCTCCTCGAGCGCGGCGTACTCCTCCAGCGCCAGGGGGTTGACCCGGCCCAGGGAGGAGAGCTTGCGCTCCGCTGAGCGCAGCCGCTTGGCCTGGGCCTCGCGGACATAGGGAACGCTTGCCCGTTCTGCGCCAACGTCAGCGACCTCGGATCGGCCCTCTGAGCCATTGCTGGAGTCATCGTCGGGGTCATCGTCGGAGTCGGTGGAGGTCCGATCGGGGTCTCCGATCACCGGGACCATCTGGTGCGGGCCAAACTCCTCGACCAGCACGTCCGGGTCGATGCCCAGCTCCTCGATGGCCTTTGCCTGCAAGGTCTCGATGCGCAACCTCTGCTGCGTGCGTGCCACCTCGTCGCGATGGACCGAGTCGGTGAGATCGCGCAGATCATCGCCCAGCACGCCGATCTCGCGCCGGACAGCGGTCAGCGCGGCATCACGCTCAGTGCGTCCGCGTTCTGCGCCAACGCGTTCGGAGGTCGCCTGTTCCAGCGCGCGCGCCACACCCTGCACCGCGTATGCCGCGCCGCGACCGACCGCGACCGCCACCGCTGCCTCTCGCTTGCGACGCTCTCTGCGTGCGGCCGCCCGCTCACGGGCGGCGAGCTCGGAGCGGGCCGCGGCCTCCAGGGACTCGGCCCGCCCCTTCATGGCGCGGGCGCGTTCCTCTCTGGTGCGCAGGCTCAGTCGCAGGTCGGTCTCGGCGGCGCGCGCCTCGGTGGCACCGTGTTCGAGCCGGTCGCGTTCGTCGCTCGAGGGTTCTTCTTCGCCAGGATCCGCGCTCGCGTCATCCAGCCGCTCACGGAGCGCGAGGTACTCTGCGCGGTCACTTCCCAACGCGGACTCGGCCGCGACGATTGCCCGCTCGATCCGCTCTGACTCGCCACGCCCTGCCCGAACCGTGCTTCCAAGCTGCCCCAGTCGCTCAGCGACCGCAGCCATCCTGGCGTCGGACTCGTGGAGGCGCTCGAGTGCAGCCTCCACCGCGTCGTTGGCTGCTGTCGCCACCTCAGTGGCAGTCGCGAGGGCGAACCTGGCCTGCTCTCCTCGACGAACGGCGTCCTGGGCCTTGTCGCGGGTCTCGTCGACGGCAGCCTGGATCTCGATCAGGCTGGGTGCTGAGGCGCTGCCACCACGGACGAAGCCGGGCGCGAAGACGTCGCCCTCAGGGGTGACTGCAGTGATGCCCAGACCGAGGTCGACCAGATCCACTGCGGTCGACGGATCATCAACAAGGGCAACGCGATCGAGCAGCTGATCAATCGCCGGTCGCACGCTGACCGGGCAGGTCACCACGTCTCGGGCCCAGACGGCGGTGCCGGTCAGCGGTGGCCAGCTGGCGACCTCGATGGTCGTTGCCGTGGCGCCCACGAGCAGACCTGCCCGGCCGGCATCCTGCTCACGCAACGTCGCCACAGCGCGTTGCGCGGCCTGCACCGAGTCGACAGCCACGGCGTCTGCGGCCCAGCCCAGGGCGGCCGCAACAGCGGCCTCGTGCCCTGCCTTGACCTGAAGGAGCGCGGCAACCGAACCCGTCAGACCATGCAGCTCATCACCTGCGGCAAGAAGCGCGGCGGCGCCGTCCTTGCGTCGCAGATTGAGCTCGAGCGCCTCGAGCCGGGCAAGGGAGTTGGATCGGTCACGGTCGGCGCCTCGCTCCGCCTCGCGCCACTGCGACACCTCAGTTTCGGCCAGATCCAGGGCTGCCGCGGCCCTCTCGTAGGCGGCGTCCAGGCCCTCTTCGCCTTCTTCCTCCACGGCGACCGACGCTTCAAGGCCGGCGAACTCCCGCTCAGCCTGCGCCGCTCGTGCCCTGCTCTGTTCGAGGGACTGCTGGAGACGGCCGATCTCGGCCTCTCCAGCCTCGATCCGGCTGGCCCGTGCACCCACCTGGCCGGCGAGCTTCGCCAGACCTTCACGGCGATCTGCGGCCGCACGAAGGAGACGGGTGAGACGAGCGGTCTCGGCGGCGTGCGCGATCTCGATCTGCGTGCGGTGGGCGACGGCGGCGTCGAGCGCATCCTTGGCCTGCGCGCTCTCCGCAATCAGTGCCTGCTCCTGCTGACGCAGAGCAGCAGCCTGCGTCCGCAGCTGTTCGGGATCGCGAGAACCGTAGTCCGTGTTGTCGTTCTCATCGTCCGAGAGAAGCCGGACCCGTTCGGCAGCCAGCGATCCGGTCGCCACGAGACGCTCTCGCAACGATGAGAGGGCGAACCAGCGCTCTTGTGCGCGAGCCACCAACGGTGCCGCCTCCTGCGCCTCAAGCTCGAGCGCAGCCGAGCGCGAGCGTACGACGGACAGCGCGTCCTCGACCTCGGTGCGACGGGCGATCAGGGCAGTCTCGTCGGCGACCTCCTGCTCAAGGGTGCTGGTCAGCTGGACGAGGTCGTCGGCAAGGAGCCGAAGCCGTGCGTCACGGGCATCAGCCTGGATCGTGGCCGCCTTACGCGCGGCCTCGGCCTGGCGACCCAGCGGTCCGAGCTGTCGGCGAATCTCACCGGTCAGGTCGTTGACCCGGGTGAGGTTGGCCTCCATCGCCTCCATCTTGCGCAGGGCGCGTTCCTTGCGCTTGCGGTGCTTCAGGACGCCGGCGGCCTCCTCGATGAAGCCGCGACGTTCCTCGGGCGTGGCCCGCAGGATGGCGTCGAGCTGTCCCTGGCCGACGATGACGTGCATCTCATGGCCGATGCCAGAGTCAGAGAGCAGCTCCTGGACGTCCAGCAAGCGACAGGGCGTGCCGTTGATGGCGTACTCGGAGCCACCGTTGCGGAACATCGTCCGCGCGATCGTGACCTCGGCGTAGTCGATCGGCAGCGCACCGTCGGTGTTGTCGATCGTCAGCGAGACCTCGGCCCGCCCCAGCGGAGCGCGCCCGGCGGTCCCGGCAAAGATGACGTCCTCCATCTTGCCGCCGCGCAGGCTCTTGGCCCCTTGCTCGCCCATCACCCATGCAAGCGCGTCGACGACGTTGGACTTGCCTGCGCCGTTGGGGCCCACGATGCAGGTGATGCCTGGTTCAAGCTGGAGCGAGGTCGCCGACGCAAACGACTTGAAACCACGCAGGGTCAGGCTCTTGAGGTACACGTGCGATGAGCTCCTCTGGTGCGGCGATGAACGGCCTCACTGTACCGGCGAGGAGCGCGACCGGCGGGGATTGCCCTCGATCGGGAGTCTGCCCCGCGCCCTGCCCAGAGTGCCCAAAAAGTCAGAGTGCTCAGAAAGTCAGTGGACGGGTTGACGGACCGCCTCGACATCTGTCAGCTGGTCTGCGCGCAGCCGATCGTTGTCATGTTGTAGATGTTCGATAACGGTCTCCAGATCGCGAACCCGCGACCTGAGCCGAGCGCTTTCAAGAACGAGACGATCGTCCCGGTACGCTCGCTGACCCAGCAGCGCCTTGGCCATACCAACTCCGTGGAGATCCTCCGCACGTGCGAAGGGCGATGGACAACTCATTGAGGACGCCTGAGAAGCGCCAGCCCACATGGGGGCACTTCCAGAGTCCCACCGGCGTCGCCGCAGGTCAACGGCAAGGACTAGTCACATCTCAGAGAATCCGAATAGTCCGGTTTTGAGACCCCCCTTTTGGACAACGCACGCCTGCACGTACCCCGGGCGACGCGTCGTCGACGGTTCCTCCTCGAGCAGGGCACGGAGCCGATCGATCGCCTCTGCCTGGCCCTGGGCGCAGATCTCGACCCGCCCGTCGGCCATGTTGCGGGCGAAACCGGTCAGGCCCAGCTCGAGGGCACGCGCGCGGGTCCACCATCGGAACCCGACTCCCTGAACCCGCCCGCGGACGAACATCGTGACGCGCTCCATGTCCCGAGCCTACGAGGTGACGCCGGCCAGCACATAGGCTCGGGATATGTACCAGGTCACGGCTGACCGGCCGATCCGATGGGGATTCCTTGGCGCTGGCGGGATTGCCTTAGCGATGGCTGCCGATCTTCACCATGGCAACAACATGCTGTATGCCGTCGCGGCACGTGACGCTGACCGCGCCGCCGCCTTCGCCGCACATTTCGACGCCAGCCACAGCCATGGCGACTACCGATCTGTGGTCGAGGATCCCGACGTCGACATCGTCTACATCGCCACGACGCACCCCTTCCACCGCGAACAGGCACTGATGGCGATCGATGCCGGCAAGCACGTCTTGATCGAGAAACCGTTGGCCCTCAACGCTGCCCACGCGCGCGAGGTGTTGGCCGCGGCCAGGGACAAGGGCGTCTTCGCCATGGAAGCGGTGTGGATGCGGGCGAATCCACTGATCCTCAAGGCCCAGGAGCTCGTGGCCCAAGGAGTGATCGGCGACACCGTGGCGGTCCACGCCGACTTCTCCATCGAGGTCGAGTTCGACCCTGCACACCGTCTCTTCGACCTGGCCAACGGAGGCGGAGCCCTGCTCGACCTGGGCGTCTATCCGATGCACTTTGCCTGGTTGTTCCTCGGTCGACCCGACACCCAGCAGGTGCTCGGCACGCTCTCCCCGACCGGCTCAGATGCCACCGTTGCCCTGCAGTGGGGCTATGGCTCGGGCGCCACCGCCCAGCTACGGTGCGCCACCACGGCATGGACGCCCGGACGGGCCACCATCGCTGGGACGGCCGGCTCGATCTCGGTCGAGCCGTGGTTCCTCAACCCCGGGCGGCTCGTGGTCACCACGAGCGAAGGTGAGTCCCGGGTGGACGGTGAGGAGACGGCATACGGCCCTCAGATCGAGGAGGTCGAGCGGTGTCTTCGCGCAGGACTGCTCGAGAGCCCACGCGTCCCCCACGCGGACACGATCGCGATCCTCGAGCTGATCGACCAAGCCCGCGCCGACCTGGGGGTTCGTTACCCCGGCGAGGCCAAGCAGTAGGTCAACAGGTATCAGCCGACCGTTCTGGGTCGCGGCTGGCACCGGGGACAGGAGTGGGACGAGCGGTTCATGAACGCCTCGCGCCGGATGGGGCTGCCGCATCGCGGGCACGGACGGCCTTCGCGGCCATAAGCGTTCAGCGATCGGTCGAAGTACCCGCTGGCACCGTTGACGTTGACGTACAACGCGTCGAAGCTCGTGCCGCCATGCTGCAGCGCTTCGAGCATCACGTCGCGGGCATGCCCGATCAGCCGCCCAAGCGCCGGCTTCGACAACGCGGCGGACTCCCGTTCACCGTGAATCTGGGCGCGCCACAACGCCTCATCCGCGTAGATGTTGCCGATACCTGAGATGAGTCCCTGATCGAGGATGGACCGTTTGACCGCCGTATGCCGCGCCTTGAGCCGCGCGATGACCGCCCGCTGGTCAAAGGCCGGCTCCAGAGGATCCGGGGCGATGTGCGTGATGCTCTCCGGGATGCCCCAGGTCCGCGGCGCGGCGCCGACGGATGGGACATGTGGATCGGGCACCAGATCGGCCAGGGCCATGCCACCGAACGTGCGTCGGTCCACGAAGCGAAGCTGCGGTCCGTCATCGGCGAAGTCGAAGGTCGCATGCAGGTGGGCCTCGTGCGGCGCGCTGGCTGCCTCGACGAGCAGCTGACCGCTCATCCCGAGGTGGATGATGAGGCCCTGCGGATGACCATCGGGCGCCTCGAGCACCAGCCAGAGGTACTTGCCTCGACGTTCAGCGGAGTGAATCACGTTGCCGTGCAGTCGATCTGCTAGATCCACCGGACCCGGCAGATGCCGACGAGCAACGCGGGCACCAAAGAAGCCTGCAGTCTCGATACAGCGGCCGACGACGTGCTCTTGCAGTCCGCGACGGACCACCTCGACCTCGGGAAGCTCAGGCATCCTGTCGGGTGACGAGCTCGTCCTCACCGTGGGCGAGCCCATCGGAGTCGTCAGCGTGAGAGTCATCAGTGTCGGGATCGTCAGCGTCAGGGCGGGCAGGCTCGACCTCACTGGAGAGCACCGCATCCGCCCTGCGATTCAGCTCGGTCCAGGCGATCTCGGCGGCCTTCTGCTCCGCCTCTTTCTTGCTGCGCCCAGAACCCGAACCCAGCATCTCGGAACCGACCACCGACTCGGCCTGGAACATCTTCTCGTGGTCGGGGCCCGTCTCGGTGACGCGGTACTCCGGCACCCCGAGCGACCCGGCTGCGGTCAGCTCCTGCAGGCTCGTCTTCCAGTCCAGACCTGCGCCGAGGCCGGCAGAGGACTCCATCAACGAGTCGAGCAGGTGGTGGACGAACGTGGTGGCGGCAGGCAGCCCTGCGGACAGGTAGACGGTGCCGATGACGGCTTCCATGGTGTCGGCCAGGATGGAGGCCTTGTCGCGCCCGCCGGTGGTCTCCTCGCCGTGGCCCAGGAACACGAACTCCCCCAGCCCCAACGTCCGGGCCACATCAGCCAGAGCGCGCATGTTGACCACCGCGGCCCGCAGCTTGGCGAGCCGGCCCTCGGCCAGGTCCGGGTGAGCCGCATACAGGCTGTCGGTCACCACGAGCCCCAGCACCGAGTCGCCGAGGAACTCAAGGCGCTCGTTGTTCGGCAGCCCGCCGTTCTCGTAGGCGTAGGAACGGTGCGTCAGGGCACGCAAAAGCAGCGGTTCGTCGATCGGCTCACCGACCACCTCGAAGAGGCGGGCGGCCAGCCGGTCGACGGACCGCTGTAACGCGCTGTCTCCGTCAGGAGACTGAGAAAGACTCACGCGTGCGTTGACCGGGTCAGCCCTGGTGCTCGCTGCGCTCCGCGACGCCGTAGTGGCGTCCGGCGTAGGTGCCACAGGAGGGGCATGCAATGTGCGGCTGCTTGGGGGCAGAGCACTGTGGGCACGAGGTCAGCGTGGTCGCGGTCGCCTTCCAGTTCGCACGACGCGAACGGGTGTTGGATCGCGAAGTCTTCCGCTTCGGGACAGCCACGTCAGTTCCTTTTCTCTCGGGTGTCGGCAACCTCTTGGTTGCCGGGCGGTGTCGCGAGGATCTGCAACGCCGCCCATCGTGGATCAAGCTGGTCGTGGTGGTGCGTCGGGTCTTCTGCCAGGTGCATCCCACACTCGGAACACAGCCCGGGACAGTCGCTCCGGCATACAGGTTGGAACGGCATGGCCGGAACCATGGCATCCCTGATCACAGGCTCAAGGTCGAACAGGTCGCCCACGAGCTCGTACACGTCGTCGTCATCATCATCCTCGGCAGCCACCTCGTGGTGGTGAGCCGCGCGATCGGCATAAGCGAACAGCTCCTGGAAACGAGCCCCCACATGGCGGGTGATCGGATCCAGGCACCGCACGCAAGCACCGGTTGCCGTGGCATCTGCCGAACCAGTCACGAGAACGCCCTCCATGACCGACTCCAAGCGCAGGTCCAGCTCAATGGGCTGGCCCGGCGGTATGGCGATCAGATCAAGGTCACCGAGGTCGTTCGGAGCCGGGACGGTCCGCTGCATCTCGATCATGGCGCCTGGACGTCGGCTGAGCTCCCGGGTGTCGAACACCAGGGGCAGGCGCGGGTTCAGGCGGTTCATGGCTTCCGATGATGGCGGACTGTCGTCAATTCCGTGTGCATGGCTCGGCCTACGTCACACACGACGCAGACCGACAAATCAGATTACCGGAGGGGGCGGCGTTCGCCCAAATGCGGGGTCAACGTCGAGGAGCAGCCCGGGGTGGGCGTCCTCCTCGGGCGGCGTCCCCTCGACCAGGGCCTCGATGCGAGCCAGGTCTGTCTCACGCCTGGCAGCCAGGCGTTCTCGGCCGTTGTTCACCTGCGATCCGAGCTGGCCCAGAACCACCTCGAACTCCCCCAGCTTGCGGTCCACGTAGTCATCCGCATCTGCCAGCAACCGCGTCGCCTCAGACCGAGCCTGCTCGACGACCGCAGCGGCGCGCTCACGGGCGGCCTTGAGCACGTCGGTCTGCTCGATCAGGTGGTCGCGTTCGGCCCGGGCGGCCTCCACCAGGCGCTCTGCCTCGTCGCGACCAGAGGCGACAACAGCCTCACGGTCCGACAAGAGGGCGTCCGCATGGTCAAGATCGACCGGCAGCACGGCGCGCACCCGCTCGAGCGCGTCGAGGATCTCGGTCCGGTTGACCAGGCAGGACGCTGACATCGGCATCGCCTTGGCCCCACGAACCGTGGCAGCGATCTCGTTGAGCTGGTCGTGGACATCCATGAGTTCAGCTTCCTTCCACGTTCTGGGCCCGAGCGAGCAGGGCCAACCGCACCGCTTCAGGCACGAGCCCCTTGACGTCGCCACCGAAGGCGGCAACCTCCTTGATCAGCGAGCTGGAGACATGACCGAACCTGGGGTCGCCGGGGAGGAACACCGTCTCGACCCCTGACAGATGGCGGTTCATCAGGGCCATGGGCAGCTCATAGGCGAAGTCCGTATCGCTGCGAAGGCCCTTGACGATCGCCTGCGCGCCCGCATCTCGACAGACGTCCACCAGGAGCCGGCCCGCGAAGGCCTCGACGCGCACGTTGAGCAGACCCGTCAGTGCCGCATCCAGCAGCTCGATCCGCTCCTCGACATTGAAGCTGCCACCCTTGGTCGGGTTGTGCAGCACAGCCACGACCACCTCGTCATACAGCTCTGACGCCCGTGAGATCACGTCCACGTGGCCCATCGTCACCGGGTCGTAGGAGCCGGGGCACACGCACCTGCGCTGCTGGTTCGTCACGCAGCGAACTTATCAGCGACGGCCGGGACTTTCGCCTGGCTGCGCACCTCTGGCCAGCTCGACAATCAGAGGGACGACGCGTTCGGCGAAGTCCTCGTAGTCCTCCGGCGTGTTGTAGACGTGCATGGACAGACGCAGGAAGCCCTGGCCACGCCAGGTCGTGATGCCGGTCTCGACGCCCGCGGTCGCGGAGAGGCAGTGTCGCAGATCGGCCGCGTCATCCAGATTCGTTGCCAGCGGCGCCGGGAGGCGGACCAGGCGCAGGGCGGATACCTGCATACCGACATCGACGCGGGCATCCCCACCGGTCGCCTCCGACATCGCAGCCGAGATGATCGTCTCCGCATAGTCGCCCAGGCGTTTCACGTAGGTGCGCGCAGAATCCCAGCCGTAACGCTGTTCGATCGTCTCGAACGACGCGCTCGCGGCGAGGTAGCCGGTGACGTCGAGGGTGCCCTGGTGGTCGAAGCGCTCGGGGAACGGGTACGGCGCGCCCCAGGAGTCGATCAGCGGGTTGAGCCGCTGGGCGAGCGAACCGGACGCCACGAGCACAGCCGTCCCACGCGGTGCGCAGGCAAACTTGTGCAGGTTGCCCACCCAGAAATCGGGATCGATACCTGCGAGCGGCTCCGCGAAGAGTCCGGGCGCATGCGCGGCGTCCACGAGCACCGGGACACCCAGCGCGCGGCCAGCGGCAGAGATGGCACCAGCCGGCATCTCGCGGCCGGTGGCCGAGGTGACCTGGTCGATCACGATCAGCGCGGTGCGGTCCGTGACCTCTGACATGACGAGCTCGGTTGCCGCTGCGGCGTCGGCGTCGAGCGGAATTCGCACGATCCTGACGACACCGCCGCAGCGTCGGGCAAGACGCTCCGCGCCCACCGCCACCGCGCCATAGGTGTGGTCCGTGACGAGGATCTCCATGCCACGGGAGGTCGGCATGTTCGCGTACACGACCGAGACACCAGCGCTCGCGTTGGGGACGAGAGCGGTGACCCCCGGGTTCGTGTGCAGGAAGCCCGCGATCTCTGATCGCGCCGACGCGACCCGCTCGGGCAGGCCGGTGAACCAGGCGCACGGGTTCTCGTCCATCACCTGGCGGAAGCCTGCCTGGGCGCGCTGGGCAACGAGGGGAACGGCGCCGAACGACCCGTGGTTGAGGTGCCGAACGCCTGGCTGGAGCGACCAGTCAGTTATCGCCGGCTCACCGTCCGGCGTGAGCATCGGTGTCGGTCGTGCGTCGTCGGCAGCCACTCAGGCCACACTGGGCGGTCCGGCGAAGTCGGCGAACCACATCTTGGTCTCGCCGTAGCGCCGCTCCCCTGCGCCCTCGAGCCCCGGCGGCCACCGCGGTTCAGGAGAGCGTGCCGATCTCTCGACCACCACGAGCGCTTCGGGGCTGAGCCAGCCATGGGTCACGAGCAGCGTGAGCACGTCACCCAGCGCCTCCTCCGTGACGTCGTACGGCGGGTCGACCAGAACCAGATCGCAGCGCGCCTTCTCGGAGGTCGGACCGGAGAGCAGCGCCCGTTCCACCGTGTCCGCGCGGACCCCGACGTCGATGCCGGTCAGGTCGAGATCGGCGATGTTCTTGCGGATCACTGCGACGGCAGCCCAGTCGGACTCGACCAGCAGGACGCTCGTCGCCCCCCTGCTTGCGGCCTCGAGCCCGAGTGCCCCCGAACCGGCATACAGGTCAAGGACTTTCGCGCGGTGAACGGCGTCGAGGTGCTCGAGCCGTGAGAACAGCGCCTCGCGCACCCTGTCGCTGGTCGGACGAGTGCCACTGCCGGGCGGCGTGTGGATCCGGCGGCCACCGGCCAGCCCGGAGATGATGCGTGTCATCGGCCCGTCACCCTCGTTCCAGATAGGCGGCTTGTTCCTCGTCGAGGGCTGAGTCGATGACCTTGCGCAGATCGGGGTGCTGCTCAAGACCCGGATCGGCAGTGACGATGGCGAAGGCGTCCTCGCGTGCCTGCAGGATGAGGTCCTCGTCGCGTAGGAGGCGCAACAGCCGTAGCTGTGACTTGCCACCGCTCTGACGCGCCCCCAGGACATCCCCCTCCCTGCGATGCTCCAGGTCGAGCCGGGCCAGGGTGAAACCGTCGTTCGTGGCGGCGACACTGATCAGCCGCTGCTGGACCGCTTCGGACTCCGTCTCGGTCACCAACAGGCACAGCCCGGTCGATGTGCCACGGCCGACCCGACCCCTGAGCTGGTGCAGCTGTGAGATGCCGAAACGGTCGGCGTCCATGATGACCATGACGGTGGCGTTGGCAACGTCCACACCCACCTCGATCACGGTCGTGGCCACGAGGATGTCGATCGTTCCGGCAGCGAACGACAGCATGGCCGCGTCCTTGTCCTCGGAGGCCATTCGACCGTGCAGGGTCGCGATGCGCAGGCCGGCGAGCGCAGGGTTGTCTCGCAGCTCGGTCTCCATCTCGAGGACGCTGCGCAGCTCACGAGTCGAGGGCTGCGCCGACACGTCCTCGTCCTCGTCGAAGATCACCTCAACGTCCTCGTCCGACCAGTCCCCTTTGGTGCCAACGGATCCCGGCTCAGAACTCACCTCGGAGTCGCCGATCCTCGGACATACGACATAAGCCTGGTGCCCGGCACGAACCTCTTCGGCGACTCGCTCCCACGTACGCTGGAACCAGCGGGGGTTGCTGACAACGTGCGTCGCGATCGGGGAACGTCCCTTGGGCAGCTCAGTGAGGGTGGACGTCTCCATGTCGCCGAACACCGTCATGGCAACCGTGCGCGGGATGGGAGTCGCGGTCATGACCAGTACGTGTGGGGACTGCTTGCCCTTGCTGCGCAACGCATCCCGCTGCTCGACGCCGAAACGGTGCTGCTCGTCGATGACCACAAGGCCAAGGTCGAAGAACTGGACGTGTTCCTGGATCAGGGCGTGGGTGCCGATGACGATGCCCGCATCACCCGAGGCCGCATCCAGCAAGGACTTGCGCCGTATGCCGGCCGGCTGGCTCCCGGTCAGCAAGGTCACCCGGGTGCCGATCTCGCTGCCGCCGAGCATGCCACCCTCGGCGAGGTCGCCAAGCATCGACGTGATCGACCGGAAGTGTTGTGAGGCAAGGACTTCGGTGGGTGCCAGGAGCGCAGTCTGTCCGCCTGAGTCGATGACCGAGAGCATCGCGCGCAAGGCGACGACGGTCTTGCCCGATCCGACCTCGCCCTGCAACAAGCGGTGCATCGGGTGCTCGTTCGCCAGGTCTTTGGCAATCTCGGCACTGACCTCATCCTGGCCCGCGGTCAGCTCGAACGGCAGCCGGGCGTCAAAGGCCTCGCGCAGGCCGCCCGCGATGGGGAGTCGCGGTTTCGTCTGCAGTCCCTCGCCCGCAACCCGGCGCTGGGCGAGGACGGTCTGGACCGTGAACGCCTCGTCGTACTTGCGGCGATACCTGGCCCTCGAGACGTCCTTGTCCGTGGATGGCTGGTGCAACAACCGGTACATGGACATGAGATCCACCAGTCGGCGCCGTGTGCGGACGTCGGGCGGCAGGTGGTCCGGAACCTCGTCCAGGGAGGCGAGCACGATCTGAACCACCTTGGCGACCTTCCACGAAGGCATGGGCTTGCCGGCAGGCAGATAGATCGGCTTGAGGCGCCCCATGTGTTCTTCGACCGCCGCGTCCTCGCGCTCCGGGGGAAAGAGCTCATAGTCCGGGTGGGTCAGCTGCCAGGTGTGCTGGTAGCGCCCGACGACGCCCGAGAACAGGCCCAGCGCGCCCGGCACCAGCCTGGCCTCGTGGCCGTAGGCGCTGAAGAACGTCAGATCGAGCTCGTGAACGCCGTCGGTGATGATGACGTTCAGCATCCGACCCTTGCGCTGACGCATCGGGCGCGTCGTGGCGCGGTCGACCCGGGCCACCACCGTCACGTCCTCACCCTCGACCAGGCTGGACAGGTCGGTCAGCTTGCCGGGCTCGAAATACCGACGGGGAACGAAGTCGAGCAGATCGCCGACCGTGTGGAGATTGCGGTACTTCGCCAGAGGACTGGCCGTGGGTTTGCCGACGACCTGGCCCAGCGGCGTGGACAGATCTGCCACGTCACTCCACCCCCAGCAGCAGCGCGTAGGTCGGTTGACCACCGTCGATGATGCTGACCTCGACGTCGCGGCCACCCTCTCGCGCCGAGGCGGCGACCGCGGACGAGAGCTCCGGCGCTGAGCCGGCGCCACTGATCACCGTCAGCAGCTCGCCACCGCCGGCGAGCAACCGGGCAACCACATCCGCTCCGACCTCGCCAAGATCGTGGCCGATGGCGACGACGTCGCCGCCGACCACACCCAGCACGTCGCCGGGGTGACACCAGCCGACGCTGGTCTGCGCCTCCTTGGCGGCCACCGTGACCGCTCCGTATCGGGTCGCCGCGGCCGCACCACTCATGGCGACCAGGTTGTTGCGGGCACTGGCGGCCGGCTCGAACACGGCGAGCGCCGCGATGCCCTGGACGGCCGATTGCGACCGGACAACATGAACCTCGATGCCCGCTTCGGCGGCGGCCGAGGCAGCCACCTCAGCCGCCAGCTGGGTGTCGGCGTCATTGGGCAGCACGAGCACGCACCGCGAGCCGGCTGAGCGAATGGCATCAAGCACCTGGCCGGCGGAGGCACGCAAACCCGGCCCGTGGAAGACCACCACCGCGCCGGCCGTGTGGAACAGAGTGGCCAGACCTTCGCCAGCCGCGCAGGCCACGACAGCGACCGAGCCGGGTGCTGAGGGCGTCGTCCTCATCCGCCGCAGGTCGCCGAAGTGTGTGACCGCGACGCGATGGGGTCGTCCCGCGTCGATGCCAGCCTCGATGGCTGCACCAACGTCGTCGACATGCACGTGCACGTTCCACAGGTCCTCACCCCCGACGACCAGGACCGAGTCGCCGATGGCATCCAACTGCTCACGAAGCCCGGACACAGCGGCCTCTGAGCTGTCCGAGAGCAGATACATGACCTCGTATGCCGGCCCGCCCCAGTCAGGCTGGCCGTGGTCACCCGGCCGGTGCCCAGCCGGTCCGGGCTGAGCCGCAGAACCGGGAGCATCTGACGTTGTGAGCGCCGTTTGCTCCCCTCGCGGGTCGGACGTCAGCTCGCCGGAGATGACACGCTCGAGAGCCTCCAGCACCAGCACGTAGCCCATCCCTCCGGCATCAACCACGCCCGCACGGGCCAGGCTTGGCAGCTGGGCGGTGGTGTCGGCCAGCGCCACTCTTGCCGCAGCCAGCGAGGCATGCGCGACGGCATACAGGTCGGCGCCCGTTGCCGCGGCCAGCTCGGCGGCGCTCGCAGCGGCGGCGGCCACGGTCAGGACCGTGCCTTCGACCGGTCGGCTCACGCCTGCGTAGGCACGGTCGCTGGCCCGGCGCACGGCCACTGCCAGGGTCGGCCCGTCGATGCCGTCCACGCCGTCACCCCCCGTCGTCGCCTCCGCGATGACCTCGCTCAGGCCCCGGACCAGCTGGCTGAGAATGACGCCTGAGTTCCCACGGGCGGCAAGCAGGGTGGCTCGCGCCAGGGCTGCGACGTCACCGGCCAGGGTCGATACCGCCGCTGCGTCCGAGCCCAAAGGCGCCTCCCGCGTTGCCTCGAGAGCGGAGTCGAGCGTCATGTAGAGGTTCGTGCCGGTGTCGCCGTCAGGAACCGGAAAGACGTTGACGTCGTCGATCTCGACGCGGTGTGCAGCGAAGGCAGCACGCGTGGCCACCGCCCAGCGCCGGGCCGAACGGGCGTCAAGACGTTCCAGCCGACTGCTTTCCCCGCCCACGTGCACCACCTCTCCTGTCTGCCGAGAGGCTAGCGCCCGCGCGCCGCTAACCACGCATGTTCGCCCACCTGCCCGACTCGCCCATTTTGGCGCAGACCACTGACTCGGCTACTCTTTACCGGTTCCCCGTGGTTGGTGCGTTCTCCCTGTAGGTGTGCGTTGTCTGCCTGCCTCGGGGGCCTCGATCTGTCCATGGCAATACGCTGTGCATGGAACAAACGTCAGCACCCCATCGAACTCAGGAGAAACCCGTGGCTGCCAACTGCGACGTCTGCGGCAAGGGACCGAGCTTCGGTCACAGCATCTCGCACTCACACCGTCGCACCAAGCGTCGCTGGAACCCCAACATCCAGCGCATCAAGGCGCTCGTCGGTGATGCGGGTGTGACCCCGAAGCGTCTCAATGTCTGCACGTCATGCCTCAAGGCCGGCAAGGTCAAGCGCTAAGCACCATCTGCGCATTGCCCCTGCAAGGATGTCCAGAGCAATGCTTTCCAAAGAATGCTTCCGAAGCCGACCTCCTCACCGAGGTCGGCTTCGCTGTCTGCGGTTGAGGTCCGTCTGCGGTTGAGGCACTTCAGCCCCTCCTGAGACACCTCAGCCCCTGAAGTGATCCCAGCCCCGCCCGTCCACCGGCTCACCGCGCAGCCGCACTCCAGAGCCGGCCACCACCTGGCCGATCCTTCGCCAACCGTCGGGCAACCCGACCAACGGCGGAAAACACGCGAGCAGCGAGTGCTCCTCACCGCCCTCGACCACTGCGCGCCACGCGTCATCCGCCCCCACGACCTGGTGCAGCGGCGCCACGTCACCGGCAAGCAACAGATCGTCGAGCTCGATCCCGACCCCGCTGGCCCTGGCCAACCGGCCGGCGTCGCGGCCCAGTCCGTCGCTGATGTCGAGCATGGCTGTGGCCCCCGCCCGCGCGGCTACGGGTCCCTGCTCGTACGGCGGCCGCGGACGTCGGTGGTAGTCCACCAGCTCGGGTGCGCGCTCGATCTCACCGCGCTGCAGCAACAACAGACCCGTGGCGGAGTGACCCAAGCTGCCACACACGGCGAGGACGTCACCTGCCTGCGCGCCAGAACGGCAAACGGGCTGGCGACCTTCACAGTCCCCCAGTGCGGTCACCGATACCACCAACACGCCCTCGGGGGCCGACGAAAGGTCACCGCCCAGCACCGCCACGTCAGCCTCTCGAGCTGATCGGGCCAAACCCACAGTGAAGTCCCGGACCCACGCAACGGACGTCCGGGGATCCGCGACCAGAGTCACCAGAAGACCGCTCGGCACCCCTCCCATGGCGGCGATATCAGCAAGGTTCTGGGCCACCGTCTTGGCACCCACGTCGGCGCCGGTCGACCACTCGTCAAGCCAGTCGCGACCCCGAACCATGGCATCTGTCGTGACGAGGACCGACCCGTGAGGAGTACGCAGCAGGGCAGTGTCGTCACCGGGCCCGAGCAGGACTCCGGGCCCGCCGGGCAGCAACGGGAAGATCGTGGCGAGCAGCTCGTCTTCGCCGAGGTCGGCAAGGGTGGGCCCCGCGGGTTCTCTGTGTTCGACCGACATGTGACCTCCCCGGTGGGACAACCGTGCCTCCGCACGGTAGCGTCTGCAGAACCGGATCCATTAAACGCTCCGGTATTTGAATACCGTTCATCTCGGAGCCAATCGCTCCGGTCTCGTTCCCTTGGAGGCGTCGTGATGGTCCAGGCCTACGTCCTGATTCAGTCCGAAGTTGGCAAAGCGGCGCTCGTCGCCGATGCAATCGGAAAGATTGCCGGCGTCACCATGGCCGAGGACGTGACGGGCCCCTACGACGTCATTGCCCGCGTCGAGGCCCGCACGGTTGATGAGCTCGGAAAGCTGGTCATCGCCAAGATTCAGGACGTCCCCGGCATCACCCGCACGCTGACCTGCACGGTCGTTCACGTCTGAGCGCAGCACCAAGGTGCTGCCCGTTCAGGTTGGCGCGGCTCTCCTCATCATCGGGAGTCTGGCCGCATGCTCGTCTTCCGTAGATGTCGCGACGCCAGCCGATGCTGGGTCCGCAGCCTGTCGTTCGGCTGCGGATCACTGGCCCAAGACCGTGGGCGGGCAGTCGCTCCGTACGACGTCATCCTCCTCCGGTGCCATCCGTGCCTGGGGAGATCCTGCGATCATCGCCCGTTGTGGGGTGGCGCCCCTCGGCCCGACCACCGATCAGTGTCTGTCGGTCAGCGGCGTCGACTGGGTCGCACATCAGCTCACTGACGGCGTGCGTTTCACCACCTATGGCCGCTCACCGGCGATCGAGGTTCTCGTGCCCCATGCCTACAAGCCCGAGCCTTTGTTGCTGCCCGCGTTCGGCGCGGCGGCGGCGGCCATCCCCCAGGGCGAACACCGCTGCCAGTAGGACCGCGACTGAACACCCCGGATGGCGAACGTTCAGCGAAGGCCGGTACGCCGTGCCAGCGCCAGCTGGATCAGCTCGTCGATCAGCTGTGAGTAGTCCAGGCCGGACGCCGCCCAGACCATGGGGAACATCGACAGCTGCGTGAAACCGGGCATGGTGTTGATCTCGTTGAGGATCACGTCGCCATGCTCGGTGTAGAAGCAGTCCACCCGGGCGAGACCCTCGCAGCCTGCTGCCTCGAACGCCGCAACGGCGATGCGACGTATCTCGTCGGCCACGTGAGCGGGCACCTTTGCAGGGCAGGAGAGCTCAATATCGGCCTCTGCCAGGTACTTGGCCTCGTAGTCGTAGAACTCGTGACCCCGGACGACCCGGATCTCCCCGACCTCGCTGGCCCTGGGAGGAGCGCCGTCGCGACCCTCCAGCACGCCGCACTCGATCTCACGTCCGATGATGCCGGCCTCGACGACGACCTTGGGATCGTACTTACGGGCGACCTCGACGGCTGCCCGCAGTCCCTCGGGCCCGTGCACCTTCGTGATGCCCATGCTCGATCCGCCGCGGGCGGGCTTGACGAAGACGGGCCAGTCGAGTGAAGCCACGGCATCCATCGACGCCACCGGATCACGCTGCCATTCGCGGTCCGTGATCACGACGTACGGGCCGATCGGAAGGCCGTGCCCCGCGAAGACAACCTTCATATAGTGCTTGTCCATCATCACTGCGGACGCGAGAACACCCGATCCGACGTAGCGGATGTCGGCCAGCTCCAGGAGACCTTGGATCGTGCCGTCCTCGCCGAACGGACCGTGCAACAACGGAAACACCACGTCAACCTCGGCCAGGGCCCGGGGCGGCTCTCCTGGCTCCAGGATGCTGAGCGACCGCTCTGTGGTGCTCTGCGGCATCATCACCCCAGCCCCTGAACCGTCGACCTCCGGGACGTGCCCGGGTGACAGCTCGAGCGCGCCGGTGTCACCAGACTCCAGGACCCACCGACCGTCTTTGGCTATGCCGATGGGCAGGACGTCGTAGACGTCACGGTCGATCGCCTGCATGACCCCGGCTGCGGTGGCGCAGGAGACAGCGTGTTCGGAGGAACGGCCGCCGAAGACGATGGCCACGGTGGGCTTGCGCCTGGGCGCATCCGTGGGCTCGCGCATCGGCACGTCGTTGGGCTGTGGACTGGAACTGTCAGTGTCGCTCATCGTCTGTGACCCTAAGCCCGACACCCGACCGACCGCGAATACGGTGCGCTGCTGGCCCTAGGCTGAGCGCGTGGACGTAGATCACGAAGGCCTGGCCCCCGCATCGATCCTGGTCGCGGCCGGCCGGCAACCGCGCGTTCCTGGAGCGGGCCTCAATGCCCCTCTCGAGCTCTCCTCGACCTACATCGCCGACGGTCCGGTCAACTACGCCCGCGCCGGCAACCCGACCTGGAGCGCGTTCGAGGAAGCCCTGGGCGCGCTTGAGGGCGGATCGGCGCTGGTCTTCGCCTCCGGCATGGCTGCCATCGCGGCCGCGCTGTCCCTCGCGTCGGAGGGCTCGGTGATCGTCGCTCCGATCCATGCCTACAGCGGAACCCGCCAGAAACTGGAGTCAAACCGCGTGTGGGCCGCGGCCCCCACCAACCCGAGGCTCGAGGTCGCGGACCTGCCGCGAATCTTCGACGCAGCGCATTCCGTTGGCGCAATCGCGTTGTGCGACAACACCTTTGCCACCCCGCTGGTCCAGCGGCCGCTGTCGATGGGCGCCGACGTCGTGGTGCACTCCGTCACGAAATACCTCGCCGGTCACTCCGATGTCGTTCTCGGGGCCACCGTCACGGCGGATACCGACAGAGGACGCGAGCTCCAGGAAACCCTCGCCCAGCACCGTCTGATCCACGGAGCGATCGCCGGTCCGGTGGAGACCTGGTTGGCGTTGAGGGGGATGCGGACCATGCACCTGCGGGTCGAACGCTCCAGTGCCAACGCCGCCGAGCTGGCCGTCCGGCTGCAAACCCATCCCGGTGTCGAGCGAGTGCGCTACCCGGGTTTCGGCTCGATCATTGCGATCGACGTGCGCGGCGGTTCTGCAGGGGCCGAGACCGTTGCCGCCCAGGTGCGTCTGTGGACCCACGCGACCAGCCTGGGTGGTGTCGAGTCCCTGATCGAACGCCGGCGCCGCCACAGCTCAGAGGCAGCGACCGTCCCCGACAACCTGCTCCGACTCAGTGTCGGCGTCGAGGACATCGAAGACCTCTGGCGCGATCTGGCCGCCGCACTGACCCACGTCAGCCCTTCGCACTGATCCCGCGCAGGGTCAGGTCGTCTCAGCCTTGCGGGCGCGGGACAACAGCATGTCGGCAACGCGATCGGGCGTGCGGCCCTCATGCACCACGGCCGCAACGTTCTCGATGATCGGGACCTCGATGCCGTGATGGCGCGCCAGCTCCAGGATGGACTGGCAGGACTTCACGCCCTCGGCTACCTGTGTGCTCGCCGCCACGGCCTCTTGGACGGTCATGCCACGGCCAAGCTTCACGCCAAACGTGTGGTTGCGCGACAGCGGGGACATGCACGTGGCGATCAGGTCACCGACTCCTGCAAGACCCAGGAACGTCGCTGGATCGGCCCCCATGGCCACGCCGAGTCGCACGGTCTCCGCCAGCCCGCGCGTGATCAGCGTGGCCTTGGTGTTGTCCCCCATGCCCATGCCCTCGGCCATGCCGACCGCGAGGGCTATGACGTTCTTGACCGCACCTCCGAGCTCGGTGCCGACCACATCGGTGTTGGTGTATGGGCGGAAATACGGTGCCGCGCAGGCAAACGCCACCCGCTCAGCCATGGACTCATCGATGCACGCCACGACCGTGGCTGCCGGCTGCTTGGCTGCGATCTCCCTGGCCAGGTTGGGTCCCGACACCACGACGATGCGCTCCGGAGCGACCCCACCCACCTCGGCGATGACCTCGCTCATCCGCTTGGTCGTGCCCAGCTCGACGCCCTTCATCAAGGACACGACAGCGCCCTGACGCGGCAGAAAGTTGGCCCACTGGCCCAAGTTGACCCTCAGCGTCTGCGACGGGACCGCCAGGACCACGACGTCGACGCCCTCTGCGGCCCTCATGGGGTCTGTGGTTGCCCAGATCGACTTGGGCAGAAGGAGATCCGGGAGATAGCCACTGTTGACGTGCGACCGGTTGATCTCGTCGACGAGCTCGGCCCGTCGCCCCCACATCCGGACCTCTGATCCTGCATCGGCGAGGATCGCGGCGAACGCAGTGCCCCAGCTGCCCGTGCCAAACACGGCGACTCGTGTCATGAAGACTCTCCGTTCGTGGGCCCCGTGGGCTTGGTGTGGCGCAGCTTGTGGGGGTTTCCGATCACCGCAACGCCCGCGGTGCGCGAGTCGAAGCGGATCGCCGGAGCCTTCTCACCGCGGAGCGTCTCGAGCTGGCGCGTAATGGCATCCATGATCCGGTTCGTGGCCTCTCGCAGGGTCGCGCTGTCGAGCGGCTTGTCGTACAGGTCGCTGAGGTCAACGGGTGGCCCTGCGATCATCCGCATGGTCTTGCGCGGAAACAGGCGAAGCTCGCGCACATACGGTCGTTGGATCTCCTGTGGCCCCCACTGCGCCACCGGAATGACGGGGCGCCGTGTGGTCAGGGCAACGCGGGCTGCACCGGTCTTGCCTGTCATGGGCCAGATCTGAGGATCGCGCGTCAGGGTGCCTTCCGGAAAGATCGGGACGCATTTGCCGTCGTTGACCGCGGCGACAGCGGCCGAGAACGCATCTGCGGCATGGCTGGTGCCGCGTGAGACCGGGATCTGCTGTGCGGCGGTCAGAAGCCGGCCGATGATCGGGATCTCGAAGACCCCCGACTTGCCAAGAAAGAACGGCGGATGCCCGTTGTCGTACAGGAAGTGGGCGAAAGCAAACGGATCGACGTAGGAGATGTGATTCGGACAGACCACGAACCCACCGCTGGACGGGAAGTTCTCGGCGCCCCTCCAGTCCCGTCGGGTCACCAGCATCAGCAGCGCACGCAAGAACGTGGCGACGCCACGGTATGACCTCGGCAGGCGCCGATCTGATCGAATTCGTCGCACCGACGCTCCGCTCTGCTGCTCTGTATGCACGGTAAGGCCCATGCGCCCTGCAAGACCATCATCGACACGGTGGCGACCTCGTTGGCCGTCATCTTCGCCGCAGCAACGGGTCGGTGTCGAGGCGAGCACGTCGGTGCTGACACGATCAGCTCAATGTGCTCCCTCGATATCAAACACTGGCGGGTGATCGTCCCTGTCAAGGGCCAACTGTCCGCCAAGACACGCCTGCATCCGCCTGCAGGGGTGGCACGGGCCGATCTGGCGCATGCGCTGGCCCTGGACACCCTCACGGCAGTTCTCTCCTGCGTGACCCCGGATCACCTCATCGTGGTGACCTCGGACGAGCTCACGGCCACTTTCGTACGGGACTTGGGTGGGACCGTCGTTGCTGACCCGGGCCTTGGTCTGAACCCAGCTGTCGCCCAGGGGATCGAGCAAGTACAACGGATCCTCGGCCCGGGGCCGACGGCGGTCCTGCTCGGCGACATCCCCACCTTGCGCCCTGAGGACCTTGCCGGCGCGCTGTCGCAGTGCTGGATGCACCCACGGGCCTTTGTCCCAGACTGGTCAGGCACCGGGACGGTGCTGCTCAGCTCGCTGTCCGCGCGCGACCTTCAGCCGAGGTTCGGCGCCCACTCCGCTCGCGAGCACGGGCGCACGCACATGCGGCTGGACCTGGACGTGCCGGCTCTGCGCACCGATGTGGATGATGACGAGTCGCTGCGCCAAGCGCTGGCCATCGGGGTTGGAAGGCATACCGCGGCCGTGCTGCACCAGGCCCGGGGGTAGCCTGACGCCATGCAAGCCAGTGTTCACCGATACGACGATGAGAGCGGCTCGGGCAGCGTGCTGCTTGATGACGGCCGCGAGATTCCCTTTGACGGCACCGTTCTCGATTCCAGCGGCCTGCGCCTCTTGCGCCCCGGCCAGCGCGTCAGCATCGAGATGTCCGCGACCGCGTTGACGCGCCTGTGGATAGTCGGGATCGGCGACACCGAACCCATTCGCTGACCGAACCAGCGCAGCACGCGCAGGAAGGGTCGACACCAACAGGTGCCGACCCTTCGCATGCAGGTATGTCGCGCGTCAGCGCCTCCTGATGGCCGCCTTCTTGGCGGTGGCCTTCTTGGCGGCAACCTTCTTGACCACGGCCTTCTTGGCTGGAGCGGCCTTCTTCACGGCCTTCTTGGCGGCAACCTTCTTGACAGCCACCTTCTTGACCACGGCCTTCTTGGCTGGAGCGGCCTTCTTCACGGCCTTCTTGGCGGCAACCTTCTTGACAGCCACCTTCTTGGCAGGAGCGGCCTTCTTCACGGCCTTCTTGGCGGCAACCTTCTTGACAGCCACCTTCTTGGCAGGAGCGGCCTTCTTCACGGCCTTCTTGGCGGCAACCTTCTTGACAGCCACCTTCTTGGCAGGAGCGACCTTCACGGCCTTCTTGGCTACGACCTTCTTCACGGCGACCTTCTTCACTGTGGTTTTCTTGGGAGCAGCAGCCTTCTTGACCGCGGCCTTCTTGACGGCAGCCTTCGCCGGAGCAGCTCGCCCGCCGGCGGCAGCAGTTTTGGGGGGGAGCTCGCGCGGGTCGGCGACCACCTTGCGGAACTTGGTGCCGGCCTTGAACTTCGGGACGGCGGTCTTCTTGATCTTGACGCTCGCGCCGGTGCGCGGATTGCGACCGGTCCGTGCCGCGCGCACTACCTTCTCGAACGTACCGAAGCCGGTGATGCCGACCTTGCCGCCCTTGGCGACCTCGCGGATGATGACGTCGAGTACTGCCTCGACAGCATCGGCCGCAGCCTTCTTGCCGCCGAGACGACCCTCGAGGGCTTCGATCAGTTGTCCCTTGTTCACGTCTTCCCCTCCAGAGGAAATATTCGCCGAGCCCTAGCTCGGCGTTTTGGGCGGCCGGGCCAACGCCCGACTTGAGAATTACGTTAGAGCCACAAACACCCGCCGTCCACAACCGCGCGTATTGGAATCGTTGTGTCGCAACGTCTTTGGGCCCTTCCAAATCGTCCTGAGAGGCATGCCCCCGGCCACGCCGGGCGGTACTTCC
Organism: Phycicoccus sp.; assembly: GCA_012927555.1. Taxonomy (GTDB): domain Bacteria; phylum Actinomycetota; class Actinomycetes; order Actinomycetales; family Dermatophilaceae; genus UBA4719. The sequence goes on along the minus strand of JABBOX010000281.1, from coordinate 331 downwards.
GACGCCCGGAACGCGACGGCAGATCCTGGCCCTGAACGGCGAATCGCTTGGGTTCACAACACTTTTCGAAATCCGGGATCCGGTCGCCAAGATGAGTCCGTGGCATGGCGAGCCATCGTCACGTCTCTTGAGGGGACGCCGAAGGGGTGTCTGCGGGCCGCAGACACCCCTTCGGCAGAAAGGAAAGAAAAGTGCTCGTGGCGCCCGGTCAGGCGCTTGCCCCGAGCGTGTCAGGCGTCGATCGTCGTCGGCATGTATGACGGCCGCTTCGCTTCGAAAGCAGTCACCTCGGACTCCTGGCGCAAGGTCAGACCGATGTCGTCCAGCCCCT
>JABBOX010000141.1 GCA_012927555.1 Phycicoccus sp. | reverse complement strand
GGGCTGCGATGGCGGGCCGGATCACGATCGCCGAGGTCGAGCACCTGGTCGAGCCGGGTGAGATCGACGCCGACGCCATCCACCTGCCGGGCATCTACGTCCAACGGGTCCTGGCGCTGACGCCTGAGCAGGCTGCCAAGAAGCACATTGAACACCGCACGGTGCGCGCCAAGTAACCTTGACCCTCGTGAAGACCTTCGAGCAGTTGTATGCCGAGCTGACCGACAAGGCTGCCACGCGCCCATCGGGGTCGGGCACCGTTGTCGCGCTGGACGCCGGGGTTCATGAGATCGGCAAGAAGATCGTCGAAGAGGCGGCCGAGGTGTGGATGGCCGCTGAGCACGAGGGCAAGGAGCGCACGGCCGAGGAGATCAGCCAGCTCCTGTATCACGTGCAGGTGATGATGATTGCTTCCGGCCTCTCTCTCGACGACGTCTACGCGCACCTCTGAACCCAGCCCACTCCTGAGCCCAGCCCCCCTCTGACCCCAGCGCCCGCCCGCCAAGCAAGGACCCATCACATGTTACGAATTGCCGTGCCCAACAAGGGTTCTCTGTCCGAAGCAGCTGCGGGCATGTTGCGCGAGGCTGGCTATCGGGGGCGCCGAGAGCCCAAGGAGCTCGTGCTGATCGACGTTGAGCAGGACATTGAGTTCTTCTTCCTGCGACCACGAGACATCGCGGTCTACGTCGGCTCGGGCACCCTCGATGGTGGCATCACCGGCCGTGACCTCCTGCTGGACTCCGGCGCCGCCGCGGTCGAGTCCATGTCACTGGGTTTTGCCGCCTCGACCTTCCACTTCGCCGCAAAGCCGGGAGTCGCCAAGAGCGTCGAGGACATCCAGGGCAAGAGGGTCGCCACGAGCTACGCCGGGCTGGTGTCCGCCTATCTGGCCGAGCACGGCGTCGAAGCCGACGTCGTTCGGCTCGACGGTGCGGTCGAGACGGCCATCACGCTGGGCGTCGCGGACGTGATCGCGGACGTGGTCGAGACCGGAACGACATTGAGGCAGCAGGGGCTCGAGGTCTTCGGCGACCCGATCCTGCGCAGTGAAGCGGTCCTGATCCAGCGCGCGGACAGCCTGGCTCAGGGCTCGCTCGACATCCTGGCCCGACGTCTGCAGGGCGTGATCACCGCTCGCGGCTACGTGATGATGGACTACGACGTGCGGGTTGAGCTCGTGGAGCAGGCGTGCGCGCTGACTCCCGGTCTGGAGTCACCGACCGTGTCTCCCCTGCACGACAAGGGCTACGTCGCCGTGCGTGCGATGGTGCCACGGAGCCGGACGAACCAGGTCATGGACGAGCTCTACGACCTCGGCGCCCGCGCCATCCTGGTCACCGACATTGCGGCCTGCCGGATCTGATGTCTCGTTCGTCAGCCGACGGTCGTCCGGGGTCTGACCCGTACGCCGTGTTTCGTCCGCGGCGCGGACGGCGGGTGGCGCTGGTGATGGCAGCGCTGTCCTTGGTGATCTTCACCGGGGGCGCGATCTCGCTACCCCGAGTGGATCCGCGCTATGGCGGCTGGGACCTCCTCGACCGATTCCTCCTTGCACTGTGTGGTGTCGCCGTTGCGGCAGCGCTGTGGCGCTACGCCTCGATCCGGGCGACGCCCTCGGCCGAGGGACTGTTGATCCGCAACCTGATCACGACGCGCAAGCTCGAGTGGGCGCAGATCGTCCGGGTGCAGTTCGGAGGCGGCGCACCGTGGGTGAGCGTGGATCTCGATGACACCGACACCATTGCGGTCATGGCGATCCAGAAGGCTGATGGCCCTCTTGCCCCGGCGGAGGCGGCGCGCTTGACGGCGCTGGTCCAGGTGCATGGTCGGCCGCGCTAGCTGGTCAGTGCAGCCAGCTAGGGAACCTTCCGCAGGCCAGGCTTCAGCCGCATCGCCAGAGCGATCTGGACGAGCATCATCAGCGACATGACCAGCCAGATCACGTGGAAGTCACCGGTCAGGTCGCGCAGGGCTCCGTTGACGGTAGGCCCGAATGACGCGATCGAGTAGCTCACGAAGAAGGCCATAGCCGTCAGACGCCCACTGCCGGCGGGGGTCTTCGCGTAGTCCACGAGCAGCACCAATCCGATGGAGAACGCTGCGCCCTGCCCGAGCCCGAGCACGAACACCCACACCCAGGCGGCGGCGTCGGGTGCTACGAGCAGGGCCACCAACCCCACGAGCCCCAGGCCGGAGGCCGGCATCATCAGGACTCGGTGGTCACGAAATTTGTCGGTGAGCACCGGTCCCAGCAGACCCGAGATCAGCTGGGCGCCGACAAACGCCGACAACAAGTAGCCCGCCGTCGTGGCGTCCCAACCGCGCGCGACATACGTCGGAGCTATCCAGGCCAGGCTCGAGTAGAACTGCCAGGACTGGACGGTGAGGTAGGCCGCGATGAGCCAAGCCGTCGGGTGTCGCCAGGGCAGTCCATGGCTCGTGGCCGCAACCGGGTTGGCCGCCCGATGTCGCGAGAGCCGCAGCGCGACCGGCGCCCAGGTGAGAGCCCCGACTGCTGCCGGGATGCACCAGGAGGCCAGGGAGCCTTGCCAGGATCCGAAACGTGCCGCGAGAGGCGCTGACAATGCAGACGACACCGCAGCGCCGCCCATCATGGCGAACATGTAGAGGCCGGTGATCGTCCCCCTGCGTTCGGGCGGGAAGACGGCCTTGACCAGGTGGGGGAGCAGCGCGCCAGCCACGGCGATGCCGAAACCCGCCACGAACGTGCCCGCAAACAGCGCCCACACCTGATCGCCCCACCAGCGCAGGAGGACACCTGCGAATACTGCGATCATCGCGATCTGGACCGAGACGGCGGCACCGAGTCGTTCGCCCATGCGCCGGGCCACAGGCGCCAGGAGCCCCATACAGAGCACCGGAAGCGTCGTGACTGCGCCGATCCACGCGTGGGACAGATCAAGATCGGCGGCAATGACTTTGGTCAGTGGCGGCACACTGGCGATGGCCATTCGCAGGTTCGCTGATACAGCGACCAGCGTCAGCGCCATGACCCACACCGGCGGCAGGGTGACAGTGTCGCCCGTCTGGCTATCGGCGGGGGCTGGAGTGGGCATTCGCAGCAGTCTCGCATTCCCGCGGGCTCTAGGTGGCCGGCTTGGTGGTGGGTGGGCTGTGGTCGCGAACAGCTAGTCGCCTTCCTCGAAGTCTCCCTCCAGAGCGTCCGCTGAGGCTGGGACCCGCGCGCGGGCTTCGTCATAGGTCAGGCCGGTGAGCATGAGCAGATCCACGACGGCCGACCGTACCTGGGCGCGGATGACCTCGGCGGACAGTCCTGGGTGGGCCGCCACGAGCGAGCTTGACCTCGCGATCGCGGTGAGGGCGTCACGAGATCGCCTGGACAACCGTCGTTCACTGAGCTGGCCCGCGATCTCAGCGGTGACGTCGGCCAGCGAGGAGATCAGGTCGATGTAGGTCGGCGGAACGTCCTCGCCCTCCCAGAGCGCGACCGAGGCGCGCCGGACCAGGACCCGGATGTTGCGAATTGCATGGTCCAGCGGCACGAGCAGGTCCGCGATCGCCTGGACGCCCGGCAGGTCACGGCGCCGGAAAGGTGAGAGTCGTACCACGGCAATGCCCTCGGCAGAGAGGTCGCGCAGCTCATCCAGGGCATGCTCCGATCTGCGTGCCCGGGCCAATGCGCTGGTGACCAGCTCCTTGTCGTTCTGGCGCAGGGCCTCCGCCGTGCAGGCGAGGATCGCGGACAGCTCCGCGACGACGACGGCCGCTTGGGCGCGGGGCCTGCGCACAGGGGAGGCAGGAGTGATCGTCGCAGCGAGGAGTGCAACGCCGCCCCCGACAACGGCGTCGAGCCAGCGGCTCAGAGCCACATCCGGTTGGGCCACCAACGTCGTGACGATGATCGACTGAACGCCGGCTTGTGACACCAGCATCGTGCCCGCCCCTAACATGACGGCAATGGTCATTGCCGTCATGGCCACGATCGCGATCTGCCAGGCCCCGGACCCGAAGAAGTGAACGAAGATGTCCCCGACCAACACCCCGATCGCCACCCCGATGGTGACGTCGATGACGCGTCGGAGTCGTTGCCCGTAGGACATACCCAGGCTGATCATGACCGTGACAGGCGCGAAGAACGCACTCTGGTGGTGGAGCAGGGCTGTGGCAACCCACCAAGCCACCGCCGCCGCCGTCGCGCATTGCACGATGAAGAACGACCGCTGACGAAGCCGGGTGAGTCTGTGATGCACCGACGCCTTGGAGCGCCGAGCCGCACGCGGAGCCAGGGACGCGCCTCGAGACCGCCACTGACCGATCGAGGAGGTCATGCGCTCAGCCGTTCTGGTCGTATGCCGCACGCAGCAGTGGTTCCAGCGAGCGAACGTCGTTCTCGTCGGAGTCGGAGGCGAGGTGGACCCAGTGGGTTGACTGACCGAAGGCCTTGGCTTCGCTGAGCCTCTTGTCGGCCGGTGCTTTTGCGCGGAAACAAAGGCCAACCCGCAGGGTGCCGTGTGGCCCGGGCGCCACCGAGACGAACTGAGTGCGTCGGACGATATGGGTGGCGGTCGAGCGGGCCTCGACCACGCAGTCATCGCCCAACCCTGCGGCAAGGGCGACGACACCGTCGTGGAGGGGGCGAAGCTCAGCCTTCGGTCCGGCATACAACGCGTCCGCGTAGTCCTCCAGGTCCTGTTCGACCCAACCCGCCCGACGGGCGGCATCATCCGCAATGGTCCCTCGCAGGTCTGGCGGCATGCCATGGACGTCCTCGAGCCAGCGGCGAACATCGTCCTGCTGCAGCGGATCAAGCCCAGCGTGCCACACGAGGTCGACCCACTCGTCGAGCGTTCGACCGGTCCGTTCCTGCATCGGCCCAGTGTCTGTAGCCATTCCGCCCGTAGCCATTCCATCCGACGGTTCCATGCCGCCCATCATGCCGCCCATCATGCCGCCCATCATGCCGCCCATCATGCCCAACGACGGGTCACGACGTGGTGGTGTCCACGATGAGGTCAGCGCGACTGCGTGTCGCGTCGGCGAGGAACAGGGCAGCTTCCTGCTCGGCCCAACGGTTCCAGTGGGGAAGATATGCCTCGGCGTCGCGCTCGATGCCCCGCCGGAAACGGACGTCGCGGTCAGCCTCGAGCCAGATGAGGACCGACTCGAAGTCCGCGTTCCGCCCCCCGCCCGCGCCCACGCCCTCCACGAGCAGGAGGGACGTGGCGGGGAGGTCCTGCCGGTCGGCATAGTGATCGTGCGCCCAGTCCCATCGCCTGTATGCCGCCCGCTGACCGCGGGCGATCGGGGCCAGGATCTGGTCGTGCAGGTCGGCAACTGCCTGGGCCAGCCCATCCCAGCCGGGATACAGGTCGTCCATGTGCACGACGTGGGCTCCCGGGAGGTGCACGGCAAGCGCCGCGGCGAAGTCCGTCTTGCCCGCACCGCTGGGTCCGTCGATGGCCACGACTTTCGTGGCGCCGCAACGAGGCTTGGCCAGCCCGATGACTCGAAGTGCCTCGGTGATCGCCTCGCTCGCGTCCGTGATCTGCATGTCTGGACTGTAGACAGTCGGGGGCCTCGGCGTCGGCTCGCTAGGCTGACCGGGTGAGCGTCGCGATACGGGTCATCCCCTGCCTTGACGTGGACGCCGGCCGCGTCGTCAAGGGGGTCAACTTCGAGAATCTGCGTGATGCGGGTGATCCCGTCGAGCTGGCAAACCGCTATGACGAACAGGGTGCGGACGAGCTGACCTTTCTCGACGTCACCGCCAGCAGCGGCAATCGCGAGACGACCCTGGACGTTGTGCGCCGGACCGCCGAACAGGTGTTCATCCCCTTGACCGTGGGAGGGGGTGTGCGCACGGTTGACGATGTGGACCGCTTGCTGCGTGCAGGCGCTGACAAGGTCGGGGTCAACACCGCCGCGATCTCTCGCCCGGGCCTGATCGCCGACATCGCGGATCGCTTCGGCTGCCAGGTCTTGGTCCTGTCCGCAGACGTACGGCGTCGGCGCGACGAGTCGGGTTCTCCCACTAACGAGTTCGAGGTGACTACCCATGGTGGTCGGCAAGGGACGGGCCTGGATGCCATCGAGTGGTGTGCGAAGGCCGCTCAGCTGGGCGCGGGGGAGATCCTGCTCAACTCGATGGATGCCGACGGCACCAAGGACGGCTTCGACCTGGAGCTCATCGCGGCCGTCCGGCGGGAGGTGAACGTGCCGTTGATCGCCAGCGGTGGAGCGGGCACCGTCGCCGACTTCGCTCCCGCGGTCGACGCAGGGGCCAACGCCGTGCTCGCCGCCAGCGTCTTCCACTTCGGCGAGCTCACCATCGGCCAGGTGAAGGACGCTCTGCGCGCCCACGGGCTGCCCGTCCGCTGAACACAACGGCCCGACAGACTGGCGGGATCGCGGGGTCATGGCGGGATCCTGACACCGTGGCCCGTGAGAAGGTGGGTCATCCCTGCTCAGCCCCTGGAGGCAGCTTTGGCGTCGGCGCCGTCACCCACTCTGCGGCGCGGTCTACGCGTCGTGGGTCACGGCATTCGCGAACAGCCACGGTGGTTCGCCCTGGCGGTGCTGGGCAGCTCGGTCTACGGCGTCATGACGGTTGCGACCGCCACCGTGATCGGCAAGGTCGTTCGCGAGGTCGTCGGCCCGGCCATCACTGCCCGGCACGTGTCCGCGGACCAGCTCTGGTACGCAGGGCTCCTGCTATCGGCGGTCACGCTGGTCAACATCGCCGGCATCGTCGTGCGCCGGATCGCCGCCGGCATCACCTTCAACAACCTCGCAGCCCTGTATCGCCGTCGGGTCACCCGCCAGTACCTCCGCCTGCCCCTTTCGTGGCACCACCGCCACCCGTCGGGGCAGCTGTTGTCGAATGCGAATGCCGACGTCGAGGCCACATGGCAGGTGTTCCAACCGCTGCCGATGGCTCTGGGCGTCATCGTCATGCTGACCGTGGCCACCGTGCAGATGTTCCTTGTCGACCCGGTTCTGGCAGCAATCGGACTGCTCGTCTTCCCTATGCTCTTCGTCGCCAACCTTGCCTTCCAGCGCCGCATGTCGCCGTTGGTGACCACGTCACAACAACTTCGCGCCGAGGTCTCGGAAGTGGCCCACGAGAGCTTTGAAGCGGCGCTGATCGTCAAGTCCATGGGCCGCGAGGACCACGAGGGCGCCCGATTCACCCATGTGACCGACCGGCTCAAGAACGCCAACATCGAGGTCGGTCGCACCCGTGGTCTGTTCGACCCGGCGATTGAGGGGATCCCCACCTTGGGGACGCTCGCCGTCCTCGCGGTCGGGACGGCAAGAGTGGCCAGCGGCCAGCTCACCGCGGCCGAGGTCGTCCAGATCGCCTACCTGTTCTCGCTCCTCTCCTTCCCCGTTCGTGCTCTGGGCTGGGTGCTTGCCGAGCTTCCCCGCACCGTCGTCGGCTGGGGCCGTGTCGACGCGGTTCTGCAGGCGAAAGGCGTGATGCAGTATGGCGATCGCGCCCTCGTGCACGACGGCGCAAGTCGCGTACAGGCAGACCAGGCGTCGTACTCCTACGACGTCAGCCGCGAGGACGGCACCGTCACCAAGACCAGCCCTGCTGTCCGGTCCGTCAACCTCGATGTGCTGGCGGGCGGCACCACCGCGCTGGTCGGGCCCACGGGCTCCGGCAAGTCAACGCTGGCCTCGCTGGTGCTGCGGCTGATCGACCCCGACTCAGGGCTCGTACGTCTCGACGGTGTCAACCTGCGTGACGTCGTTCAGGGCGGTGTGCCTGAGGTCGGCTCACTCGTCGCGCAGCAGACGTTCCTGTTCGATGACACCGTCCGGGGCAACGTCACCCTTGGTGCCCCGGCATCTGACGACGAGGTGTGGCACGCGCTGCGTATCTCTCAGGCGGATGGCTTTGTCGCAGCACTTCCGCAGGGCCTCGACACGCGGGTCGGGGAGCGGGGCGCCAGCTTGTCCGGTGGTCAGCGTCAACGAATAGCCTTGGCACGAGCCGTGATCCGCAACCCACAGCTACTTGTTCTCGACGATGCGACAAGTGCCGTCGACCCCAGCGTCGAGCAGGCGATCCTGGCCGGGCTCCGCGAGCTGGGTAGCAGTGAGGTCGGGAACAGTGCTGACCACTCTCCGGGGACGACGGTGCTCGTGGTTGCGTACCGGATGGCGACGATCGCCCTGGCCGATGATGTCGTCTACATGGAGAACGGCCGGGTGGTCGACCACGCGCCTCACCAACAGCTGCTGGAACGCTGCACCGGCTACGCCAGGTTGGTCACCGCCTACGCCCGCGAGGCCGCGGAGCGGGCCGCGGTGCTGGCCGACGAGGACCACCTCGACGCGACCGGAGCCGGGGCGTGAGTCCGGCCACTCGGTCGCGTCCGGTGCCAGACGCCACCCTCATCGAGTCCAGCCAGCAGCTGAGTACCTGGGCGACCCTGCGCCGTGGCCTCGAGCTGTCGCCCGAGCTCCGCAAAGGCATCGGCGTCACGGTGATGCTGGCCCTGATCTCGACGCTGGGCCGGGTTGTCGTCCCCTTCGTAGTGCAGCAGACGACCGACCGGGGGATCATGGCCGCCTCGGGCCCCGACATCGGGCTCGTCCTGCGTCTCGTCCTTCTGGCCGGCTGCGGTGTCGTGCTCACCGCCGTGACGTCGTACTTCGTGAACGTGCGGTTGTTCCGCGCGTCGGAGAGCGGTTTGGCGACGTTGCGGATCAAGGCTTTCCGACACATTCATGACCTCTCGATGCTCACCCAGAACACCGAGCGGCGCGGCTCGCTGGTTTCGCGGGTGACCAGCGACGTCGACACGATCTCCATGTTCGTGCAGTTCGGCGGGCTGATGCTGATCGTGTCCCTGGGCCAGCTGACCCTGGCGACGGTGCTGATGGTGATCTACAGCCCGTTGCTGGCGGCTGTCGTGTGGCTCTGCTTCGTGCCGCTGTTCTTCCTTATTCGCCGGTTCCAGGGCATCGTCGGCAGGGCATTCACGCAGGTCCGCGAGCGCGTGGGTGAGCTCCTGGGAGCGGTCTCGGAGTCCGTCGTCGGCGCGGCGACCATCCGCGCATACGGGGTCGAGGACCGTACCGCCACCCGCATCGACACAGCCATCGAGAACCACCGCCGTGCCTCGGTCTCGGCCCAGATCAAAGCCGTGGCGGCGTTCACGTCGGGGCAGCTCGTCTCCGGTCTGACGACGGCGGTCATCGTGGTCATCGGCACGGTCCTCGCCGTTCACGGGCAGATGACCCTGGGTGAGCTCCTGGCCTTCTTGTTCTTGGTACAGCTGTTCACCCAGCCGGTTCAGACCGCGACCGAGATCCTCAACGAGATGCAGAATGCGGTTGCGGGATGGCGCAGGGTGATCGCCGTGATCGACACGCCGGCCGACGTGGCCGATCCCGCTGACCAGGGGCAGTCGCTGCCGCGCGGCCCCATCACAGTGGTCTTCGAGGGCGTCGGGTTCGCCTATCCGGGAGGTGATCCCGTGCTGCACGAGATCGATCTCCGGATCGCCCCTCGCTCGCGCATCGCCATCGTCGGAGCGACCGGCTCGGGCAAGACGACGCTGGCCAAGCTGCTCACGCGTTTGATGGACCCGACCGTGGGCAGCGTCCAGATCGACGGCGTGGACCTGCGCGCCGTCAGGTTCAGCTCACTGCGCAGTCGCGTGGTGCTCGTGCCGCAAGAGGGATTCCTCTTCGACACAACGCTGTTGGACAACATCCGGTTCGGCAAGCCCGTCGCCACGGATGATGACGTGCGACTGGCCCTGACCGAGCTTGGCCTGGACGACTGGCTGGCAGGCCTGCCGCAGGGTCTGCGGACAGATGTGGGCCAACGCGGGGAGTCCCTGTCAGCCGGTGAGCGGCAGCTGGTCGCCCTGGCCCGGGCCTACCTGGCGGACCCCGACCTGCTGGTTCTGGACGAAGCCACGTCTGCGGTCGACCCGGCCACCGAGGTGCGGGTCCAGCGCGCCCTGGACAGCCTGAGCCGTGGCCGTACGTCCATCACGATCGCCCACCGTCTCTCGACGGCCGAGGCCGCCGACGAGGTCATCGTCGTGGACAAGGGTCGAATCGTGGAGCGTGGACCACACCGCGATCTCGAGGGCGCTGGAGGCGTCTATGCCGCGCTGCATGCGTCGTGGGTGGCCCAGCAGCAAGGAGCCTGACCAGCCTCAGGCCTCGACGATCGAGACGCCCAGCAGTACGACCACGAGCGCGCTCCCGAGGCCGACAGCTGCCCAGATCCCTTTGAGCGCAGGCGTCTTGACGAGGGTGTGCAACCCGGCGCCGATGCCCGACAGTGCGACGAGCAACAGCTTGATCGTCAGGGTGGCCTGGAGGGCTTCGCCCGCCTCGCCCGCTTGACTGATGTCGGCGAGCATCCAGCCGCCGGTCAGAATGAGCACGACGAACGCGGGCCAGGCCACCCAGGCGTAGGCCCGGGCCACGGGGGCGAGAGCGGCCGGATCGGCTCGGCGGAGAGGCCCCGCCAGCGCCGCAAGGACAATCTGACCGCCCACCCAGATGGTCGCTGCGAGCACGTGCAGGGTCAGTCGGATCACGTCGAGGTCGATAGTCAGCATCCCAGCATCCAACACTGGTGGGCATGTGGCATTCGCCCAGGGGGGTATCGCGGCAGAATGTCCTAGGTGACCCCGACCCCAGCACAGTCCCCCCTCCCCGCCGAGGTGGCCGCGCGGCTGAAGCGCGACGCCGTCGGTCTCGTGTGCGCTGTGGTGCAGCAGCACGACAGCGGTGAGGTGCTCATGGTCGGCTGGATGGACGACGAGGCACTCCATCGCACACTGACGTCGGGGCGGGTGACCTTCTGGTCGCGCAGTCGCGGCGAGTACTGGCGCAAGGGCGACACCTCGGGCCACGCCCAGTACGTCAAGAGCGTCGCGCTGGACTGCGACGGTGACGCTCTGCTCGTCCGGGTCGACCAGATCGGCGCTGCCTGCCACACCGGAGCGCGCACCTGCTTCGACGACCACGATCTGGCCGCGGTCCAAGGACATTCCGCGGTTCAAGGACATCCGGATGAATGAGCACAAGCCCAACCTCGCGTATGGCGTGACGTGGCCTTCGCTCGAGACGTTCGCCGAGCTGGCCCGCACCCGTCGCGTCATCCCGGTGGTGCGCCGGCTGCTCGCCGATGCCGAGACTCCGGTGGGCGTCTACCGCAAGCTCGCGAAGGATGCCCCTGGCACCTTCCTGCTGGAGTCCGCCGAGCATGGGGGAGTGTGGTCCCGCTACTCCATCGTGGGCGCTTCCTGCGCGGCTGTCCTGACCGAGAAGGACGGCGTGACGCACTGGATCGGCGACCCTCCGGTGGGGGTCCCCACTGATGGCAACCCGCTGGAAGCGTTACGCGACACCGTTTCTGCGCTCGCGACCGATCCCCTCCCGGGCCTTCCGCCGTTGACCGGTGGCATGGTCGGGGCCATCACCTATGACGCCGTCCGTCGCTGGGAGAAGGTTCCCGACACGTTGCCGGACGAGTTGCATCTGCCCGAGCTCGCCATGATGCTTGCCACGGATCTCGCCGTGCTGGACCACGCCGATGGCTCCCTGCTCCTGGTCGCGAACGCCATCAACTACGACGCGACGGACGAGCGGATGGAGGAGGCATGGACCGACGCGGTCAGCCGGCTCGACCGGATGACCGCTGATCTCGCCGCCGCCGCGCCCAGCACCGTGGCAGTCATCGAACCGACGACACCAGAGGCTTCCAGCAACCGCACCCCAGAGCAGTTCCGCGCCATGGTCGAAGCGGGCAAGGACGCCATCCGGGCCGGTGAGGTCTTCCAGGTTGTTCTCTCCCAACGATTCTCGGTCGACTGCCCGGCCGACGCACTCGATGTCTATCGGGTTCTCCGGGCGTCGAACCCCAGCCCGTACATGTACCTTCTGCGGCTCCCGGCACCGGACGGCACGGCATACGACATTGTGGGCTCGAGCCCGGAGGCGTTGGTCAAGGTCACCGGCCGGAGGGCCATCACGCACCCGATCGCCGGCTCGCGGCCACGAGGTGACACACCCGAGGCGGACGTCGCCAACGGCGAGGAGCTGCTGGCCGACGCCAAGGAGCGTTCAGAGCACGTCATGCTGGTGGACCTGTCGCGCAACGACCTGCAGCGGGTGTGCCATCCGGGAACCGTCGATGTGGTGGAGTTCATGACGATCCGGCGCTACAGCCACATCATGCATCTGGAGTCCACGGTGGTCGGCGACATACGGCCCGAGCAGAGCGCCTACGACGTCCTCGTCGCAACGTTCCCGGCGGGCACGCTGTCAGGGGCCCCCAAACCGCGTGCCATGGCCTTGATCGACGAGCTGGAGCCGAGCCGTCGGGGCATCTACGGCGGGGTCGTCGGCTATCTCGACTTCCACGGCGACCTCGACATGGCGATCGCGATCCGGACTGCGGTGATCAAAGCCGGGCGGGCATACGTCCAGGCCGGAGGGGGGATCGTCGCGGACTCGGTGCCTCAGCTCGAGCTCGAGGAGAGCGTCAACAAGGCGGCGGCGGCTCTGCGGGCAGTGGCGTCCGCGTCGGGGTTGCGAACGCCATGACCAAAACGCTCACCAGCAAACGGACGGTGCTCGTCCTCATGCTCATGAGCGCCTCGGTCATCCTCATCAGCGGATCTCGCGTGTGGGTCTCGGGCTCGGCCGGTGATGCGGCTCTCGGCGCAAGTGTCCTGAACGGCAGGGGATCTGACGTCGCACCAGGTGCGCTGGCTGCGGCACTGGTCGGACTGGCGTCGGCGATCGCGGCTGCCACCGCCGGCACAGTCGTGCGTGTCATTGCGGCCTGCTCAGCGATGCTGGCTGCCGTCCTCGGCGTGGTGGTGATCATCGCGATAGTCGCCGATCCGGGCGGAGTGCTGGGCACCCTGGCCGCCGCCGGCACCGGGCGCAGCGGGAGTGTTGTCGCGCACGGACAGGCGGGGAGCTGGGCATGGGTTGCTCTCTCGGCCACGCTCGTCATGGGCTTCGGTGGGTTCGCCGCCCTGGTCGGTGCCAGTCGCTGGAACGGGCTCTCGAGCAAGTACGACCCGCCCGTCGCGGGTGAGACGGCGCGGACGTCCCCGCTCAGCTCGACCGGCGACCTCGGTCGCCGACGCGAGGTGGAATGGGACCAGCTCTCCCGTGGCGAGGATCCTACGAGTGAGCCGTGAGGCCATACGGGCTCCCGGCGCCAACCTGCGCTGGCACAATGACGTCAGGGCTGGACGAACGGTATCAACAGCAGACCGCCACATCGAGGAGAAACCCATGGCAGAGCACGGTCACGGCCACAGCACCGCGGCATGGACGGCCGTCGGGATCTTGTTGGTCGCCTCGTTCTTGATCTGTCTGTCCGTCGTGGTTGTGAGCTGGCCCCTGGCCATCGTCGGCATCGTCCTGGCGGTCGTCGGTGTTGCCGCGGGCAAGATCCTGGCCATGGCCGGCTTCGGGGCGACCAAACCGGACCGGTCGAACGCCAGCACCGCCGTTCGCTGATGACACCTGGGGTCGGTTCGGATCAGCACCCGTCCGTGGATAGCCTTTGATCGTGACAACTGTCCTCGACGAGATCATTGCCGGCGTCCGTGAGGACCTGGCGGTCCGACAGGCCCGGATCCCGCTGGACGAGCTCAAGGCCCGTGTGGAGCACGTTGCTCCGGCGTACGACGCGTTCGCGGCTCTCCGCGCCGGAGGCGGTGTCAAGGTGATCGCCGAGGTCAAGCGCTCGAGCCCGAGCAAGGGCGCGCTGGCCATGATTGCGGACCCTGGCGGGTTGGCCGCCGACTACGCCGCCGGTGGTGCCAGTGTGATCAGCGTTCTGACCGAGCGACGCCGTTTCGGCGGCAGCCTCGAAGACCTGGCGGCGGTCCGTGCAGCCGTTGACATTCCCGTACTGCGCAAGGACTTCACGGTCTCCTCCTACCAGCTCTGGGAGGCACGCGCCTACGGCGCCGACGTCGTCCTGCTGATCGTCGCTGCGCTCGACCAACCCACGCTCGTCGGTCTGCATGAGCGCGCGGAGTCCTTGGGGATGACCGTGCTGGTCGAGGTGCACGAAGAGGCCGAGATCGAGCGGGCGGTCGATGCTGGAGCGCGCGTCATCGGCGTCAACGCCCGCAACCTCAAGACCCTGGAGGTCGACCGCGGAACCTTTGCGCGACTGGCCGGTCACATCCCGGCAGGGATCATCAAGGTCGCCGAGTCGGGGGTTCGCGGGCCGCACGACGTGCTCGACTATGCCCTCGCGGGCGCGGGCGCTGTACTGGTGGGCGAGAGCCTGGTGATCGGTGGGCGCCCGCGTGAAGCCGTGGCCGATCTCATCGCTGCAGGCGCTCATCCGGCGCTGCGACAACAGGGAGTCTGATGACTGACCAACCCAGCTCGACCGGTGGGGGCGCACGGCCGGGCCGTTTCGGCTCGTATGGCGGCCGGTACGTCCCCGAGGCCCTCGTGGCTGCCCTTGAGCAGCTCGACGAGGCACGGCTCAAGGCCAACATCGACCCGGCGTTCCAGGGCGAGCTCGAGCGTCTGCACCGCACCTACACCGGGCGCCCCAGCATCATCACCGAGGTCCCGAAGTTTGCCCAGCACGCAGGAGGGGCACGCATCCTGCTCAAGCGCGAGGACCTCAACCACACGGGCTCGCACAAGCTCAACAACGTTCTGGGCCAGGCGCTGCTGACCAAGCGCATGGGCAAGACGCGCATCATCGCCGAGACCGGGGCCGGTCAGCATGGCGTGGCGAGCGCAACGGCGGCGGCCCTGATGGGGCTTGAGTGCGTCGTTTACATGGGCACCAAGGACACGCAGCGCCAGGCGTTGAACGTTGCCCGGATGAGGCTTCTCGGCGCTGAGGTCATCCCGGTGAGCCATGGCAGCGCGACGCTGAAGGACGCGATCAACGAGGCGATGCGCGACTGGGTCACCAACGTCGACACCACTCACTACGTGATCGGCACCGTCACCGGCCCGCACCCGTTCCCCGAGATGGTGCGTGACTTCCAGCGGATCATCGGAGTCGAGGCACGGGCTCAGGTGCTCGACCTGGTCGGTCGTCTGCCCGACGTCGTGTGCGCGTGCGTCGGCGGTGGTTCCAACGCGATGGGAATCTTCCACCGTTTCATCGACGATGAGTCCGTGCGCCTGATCGGCCTCGAGGCTGGGGGAGAGGGTGTCGACACGGACAAGCACGCGGCCCGTTTCAGCACCGGACTGCCAGGCGTCCTCCATGGCGCCTTCACCTACGTTCTTCAGGACGAGGACGGACAGACCCTCGAGTCCCATTCCGTCTCGGCCGGGCTGGACTATCCGAGCGTTGGGCCGGAGCACTCGTTCCTGCGCGACACCGGCCGGGCCGAGTATCGCCCGATCACCGACACCCAGGCCATGGACGCCTTCGCGTTGCTGTGCAAGACGGAGGGGATCATCCCCGCGATCGAGAGTGCCCACGCGCTCGCCGGCGCGCTCGAGATCGGCCGCGAGATCGGCCCCGAGGGCGTCATCCTGGTCAACCTGTCGGGGCGCGGTGACAAGGACGTCGACACCGCAGCCCGCTGGTTCGGTGTGCTCGAAGACGGATTGTCTCCGGACGGGTTGCATCCAGACGGGCTGGAGCAGCAGTGAGCGGCGTCGGAGCGGTCCTGGCCAAGGCGAAGTCGGAGGGCAGGGCCGCCCTCGTGGGCTACCTCCCAGTCGGGTTCCCTGACGTCCAGGGATCCATCGACGCGATGGTCGCCATGGTGCAGGCCGGTGTGGACATCGTCGAGGTGGGCGTGCCCTATACCGACCCGCTGATGGACGGCCCCGTCATCCAGCACGCGGCCGACGTCGCGCTCAAGGGCGGCGCCCGGCTCAAGGATGTCTTCGCAGCGGTGCGGGCAGTTGCCGACGCCGGTGCCCCTGCCCTGGTCATGACCTACTGGAATCCCGTTCTCCGCTATGGCGTTGATCAGTTCGCCGATGACCTGGCCCAGGCTGGCGGGGCCGGGCTGATCACCCCTGACCTCATCCCGGACGAAGGCGTCGAGTGGATCGCGGCTGCCGAGCGTAACGACCTCGACCGCGTGTTCCTGGTTGCGCCCAGCTCGACCCCTGAGCGACTGCGGAGCACCACGTTGGCGTGCCGCGGCTTCGTCTACGCCGCGTCGACCATGGGGGTCACCGGCGCGCGGACGACGGTCGGCGACGCGGCCGAGGTTCTGGTCACCCGCACACGCCTCATGACGGACACGCCGATCTGCGTCGGGCTCGGTGTCTCCACCGGCGCCCAGGCCGGGCAGGTTGCGGCCTTCGCCGACGGAGTGATCGTCGGCTCGGCTCTGGTGAGATGCCTCACCGATGCCGCGTCGCGTGAAGACGGGCTCGCCGCGATCCGAAAGCTGTCGGCCGAGCTGGCTGCGGGCGTCCGAGCGGGAAGGTGAGCTGGTGAACCTCCAGGGGGGCGGGCGACGCGCGGACTTCATCGGCCTGCTGGCTCGACTGATCCTCGGGGTCGTCCTCATCTGGGCCGGCGCAGCCAAGGTGACCTCGCCGGCGGTCTCGGCCAGGGCGGTACGTGCCTTCCAGATCCTTCCGTACGACTTCGCCGGTTACGTTGGCTATGCCCTGCCCATTGTCGAGGTCTTGATCGGGCTGCTTCTGGTCGTGGGCCTCTTCACGCGGGCGTCCGCCGTGTTGGGTGGTCTGATGATGGTGGCCTTCATCATCGGCATCGGCTCAGCCTGGGCCCGCGGGCTGAGCATCGACTGCGGCTGCTTTGGCGGCGGGGGAACTATCGCGGCCTCTCAGACGCAGTATCCGTGGGAGATACTGCGCGATGTAGGAGTCGCAGCCTGTGCTGGCTGGCTCGTCGTTCGTCCTGGCACTCCATACAGCCTTGACCACCGTTTGTTCGGATAGAGAAGAGATCAGCCACATGCGCCCAGACGCCTCCAAGAAGATCGCAGCAGCCGCGCCGAAGAAGGGCCCCAACCCGGTCATCATCGGTGCGGTCATCGCCGCCGTTGTGATCGTTGCGGTGGTGGTCGCCATCGTGATGGGAACAAGCGGCAAGTCGGACGGAACCGCAGCCTCCGCACAACCTTCGGGTGCCGTCGCGGCCGACGCTGGTGGCATCTTGGCCAATGCCGTGCCGGCGAAGAGCAACGCGCCCACGCTGGACCTGTACGAGGACTTCCAGTGCCCCGTCTGCGGACAGTTCGAGAAGGCGATGGGACCCACCATCACCACGATGGTCGAGGCTGGCGACGTCAAGCTGATCGTGCACACGCTGACGTTCCTGGACGACAACCTGAAGAACGGCTTCTCGAAGAAGACCGCCAACGCCGTCGCGTGCGCAGCCGACGCCGGCAGGTTCCTCGAGTACCACGCTGCGGTATTCGCGGCCCAACCGGCCCAGGAGGGTGCCGGCTACACGGACGCCCAGATCGAGGAGTTCGCCACCACCGCGGGCATCACCGGTCCCGCGCTGACGACTTGGCAGAAGTGCAACTCCTCAAACCAGCACGCCCAGTACGTCCTGGACACGCAGACGGCCGCTGAGAAGGCGGGGGTGAACAGCACCCCGACCCTCCAGCTGGATGGCAAGGACATCACCAAGACCCTGACGACGCCTGAATCGCTGATCTCCCAGGTCAAGCTCGCCACCAAGTGATCGCGTCCATCCCCAGCCCGGACCAAGGCGTCTGGTTCCTCTTCGGCTGGTTCCCGATCCGCGCCTACGCGATGTGCATCCTCGCCGGCATCATTCTGGCCGTCTGGATCACGCAGCGCCGGCTCAACGATCGTGGCGGCAAACCGGGGCAGGCTCTGGATGTGGCGGTGTGGGTCGTCCCGATCGGAATCGTGGGCGGTCGGCTGTACCACGTGATCTCCAGCCCGCAGGCCTACTTCGGAGAGGGCGGCCATCCGCTCAACGCGTTCAAGATCTGGGAGGGTGGTCTCGGTATCTGGGGGGCGGTGGCGCTCGGTGCCCTGGGTGCGTGGATCGGCTGTCGTCGCAACGGGATTCGCTTCCTGGACTATGCCGATGCGGCGGCCCCCGGGGTCGTTCTGGCGCAGGCGATCGGGCGCTGGGGCAACTACTTCAACAACGAGCTGTATGGCGCCAAGACCGATGCGCCATGGGGCCTCGAGATCCATTGTTGGGACCAGGGCGCCGGTGCCGCGGTCACCTGTCCGGACAGCACCACGAACATCCTCGGCACGTTCCAGCCGACATTCCTCTTCGAATCCCTGTGGTGCCTGCTGGTCGCCCTGGTCCTGGTGCTCGTGGACCGTCGGTTCACCCTTGCCAAAGGCCAGATCTTCGCCCTCTACGTGATCTTGTACACCCTCGGCCGCGGCTTCATCGAGATGTTGCGCACGGACGCGGCCAACCACGTCCTGGGGCTTCGGCTCAACGTCTGGACGTCGGTGATCGTCTTCGCCGGCGCGGCGTTCACCTACTGGCGCCTGGGCGTGAGAGACACGCGCGAGACGCATCCTTCTCAGCATCTGGACTGAGACTTCTCGCCTGTCAGGATTGCGGGCTTTCAGGTATTCTGCGATCACCTCGCTGGCCAACGCCGTCCAATGCAGGTTCCCGGGGCTTTTCTCGAGACGTCTAGGACGGTGTCAGATCGTGGTCTCTTCGCTTTTTTCTGCTCAGCCTGCGAACCAGGGGCTGTACAACTCCGAGTTCGAGCACGATGCGTGCGGTGTCGCGTTCATTGCGACCATGCGCGGCAGCGCGGGGCACGACATCATCGACCACGCCATGACGGCACTGCGCAACCTCGAGCACCGTGGGGCGACCGGCGCAGACCCGATGGTGGGTGACGGGGCAGGCATTCTCACCCAGATCCCCGATGGATTTCTGCGTGAGGTGGTGGACTTCGAGCTGCCCTCGCGGGGCGCCTACGCGGCAGGCATCGCCTTCCTTCCCACCGATGCCCACGAGCGCGTTGCCGTCGAGGCAACCATCGCCGCCATCGCTGCGGAGGAGGGCCTGAATGTCCTCGGGTGGCGCGATGTGCCGATCGTCGCCGACCTCGTCGGTGACTCAGCCCGTGCCTGTATGCCGTTCTTCCGCCAGCTCTTCGTCACGGCGTCGGCTGGTCGCGTGGTGGGTCTGGGCCTTGAGCGGCTGGCCTACTGCCTGCGCAAGCGTGCCGAGCATGAAGCCGACGTCTACTTCCCGTCGCTGTCGGCTCGCACCATGGTCTACAAGGGCATGCTCACGACCGGACAGCTTGAGCTCTTCTTCCCGGACCTGTCCGATCCCCGGTTCGCCACCGAGCTGGCGCTGGTCCACTCGCGCTTCTCGACGAACACTTTTCCCTCCTGGCCGCTGGCTCATCCCTACCGGGTGATCGCCCACAACGGCGAGATCAACACCGTCAAGGGCAACCGCAACTGGATGCGGGCCCGCGAGAGCCAGCTCGCCAGCGAGGTGATCCCGGGTGACCTCAAGCGGCTCTTCCCGATCTGCAGCAGCGGCGCCTCCGACTCCGCGTCGTTCGACGAGGTCCTGGAGATGCTGCGCCTTGGCGGTCGCTCGCTGCCCCACGCAGTGCTGATGATGATTCCGGAAGCGTGGGAGAACCATCAGGAGATGGACCCTGCGCGCAAGGCGTTCTACGAGTTCCACGCCAGCTTCATGGAGCCGTGGGATGGTCCGGCCTGTGTCACGTTCACCGATGGCACCCTCATCGGGGCGGTCCTGGACCGCAACGGGCTGCGCCCGGGACGCTACTGGGTCACCGACGACGGCCTCGTCATCCTGGCCTCCGAGACCGGCGTCCTCGACCTTGAGCCGGGCCGTGTTGTTCGCAAGGGCCGGTTGCAGCCGGGGCGCATGTTCCTCGTTGACACCGAACATGGCCGCATCGTCAGCGACGACGAGGTCAAGTCCGCGCTGGCCGCTGAGAATCCTTATGAGGACTGGCTGCACGCCGGTCTCATCAAGCTGGAGGACCTGCCCGAGCGAGAGCACATCCTGTACACCGCGGCATCGGTCGCGCGCCGGCAGCAGATGTTCGGCTACACGCAGGAAGAGCTGCGGATCCTGTTGTCTCCCATGGCAAAGACCGGCGGAGAGGCGTTGGGATCGATGGGCACCGATAGCCCCATCGCCGTGTTGTCCAAACGTCCTCGGCTGATCTTCGACTACTTCACCCAGCTCTTTGCCCAGGTGACGAACCCGCCTCTCGATGCCATCCGTGAGGAGCTTGTCACCTCTCTCGGAACCGTGATCGGTCCTGAGGGCAACGCGCTGTCTGTCGGGCCGGCCTACGCCCGACAGCTCGCCCTGGCGTTCCCCGTTCTCGACAATGACGAGCTGGCCAAGATCGTCCACATCAATGCGGACGGCGATCTGCCCGGCTACGCCACGTTCGTCGTCAAAGGCCTGTATGACGTGTCCAGCGGGGCCGTCGCGATGAAGGCCCGCCTTGAGGAGATCTTCGGTGAGGTGTCGGCCGCTATCACCGGCGGGGCACGCTTCGTCGTGCTCTCCGATCGCGACTCGGGGCGTGACCTCGCGCCGATCCCGTCATTGCTGCTCACCTCCGCGGTGCACCACCATCTGATCCGGGAGAAGACCCGCACGCAGGTCGGGCTGCTCGTCGAGGCCGGCGACGTCCGCGAGGTGCACCACGTGGCGCTCCTGATCGGCTTCGGCGCGGCGGCCGTCAACCCTTATCTGGCGATGGAGTCGGTGGAGGACCTGATTCGTTCGGGTGCCATCACCGGGGTCAACGCCGAACAGGCCGTCAAGAACCTCATCAAGGCGCTCGGCAAGGGTGTCCTCAAGGTGATGTCCAAGATGGGCATCTCCACGGTGGCGTCCTATCGCGGCGCGCAGGTGTTCGAGGCCATCGGGCTCTCACACGATCTCATCGACTCCTACTTCGTCGGGACGATCTCACAGCTTGGCGGCGTTGGGCTCGACGTCATCGCCGCGGAGGTGGCCGCGCGGCATGCGACGGCATACCCGCTCGACGCCGTGCACCTGCCGCACCGCAAGCTGGACGTGGGCGGGGAATACCAATGGCGCCGCGAGGGCGAGCCCCACCTGTTCGACCCGGAGACCGTATTCCGTCTGCAGCACTCCACACGAGCTCGCCGGTACGACGTCTTCAAGCAGTACACCGCGAGGGTCGATGAGCAGTCCGAGCGGCTGATGACGTTGCGCGGGCTGTTCGAGTTTGCTGGCAGCCGTCCGCCGGTGCCCATCGACGAGGTCGAGCCGGTCGCCGCGATCGTGGCGCGCTTCAGCACCGGGGCGATGAGCTACGGGTCCATCAGCCAGGAGGCTCACGAGACGATCGCCGTGGCGATGAACCGACTTGGCGCCCGGTCGAACACGGGTGAGGGCGGAGAGGACGAGGACCGTCTGCTTGACCCGGTGCGGCGCTCGGCCATCAAACAGGTGGCTTCTGGTCGCTTTGGCGTCACCTCGTTGTATCTCACACAGGCCGACGACATCCAGATCAAGATGGCCCAGGGCGCCAAGCCCGGTGAAGGTGGCCAGCTGCCCGGTCACAAGGTCTATCCATGGGTGGCCAAGACCCGTCACTCAACCCCTGGCGTGGGACTGATCTCGCCGCCCCCGCACCACGACATCTACTCGATCGAGGATCTGGCCCAGCTGATCCACGACCTCAAGAACGCCAATCCGTCGGCGCGCATCCACGTCAAGCTCGTGGCCGAGGTCGGTGTGGGCACGGTCGCGGCCGGCGTCAGCAAAGCGCACGCCGACGTCGTGCTCATCTCAGGGCATGACGGTGGCACCGGCGCCTCGCCGCTCACGTCGCTGAAGCACGCTGGTGCGCCCTGGGAGCTGGGGCTGGCCGAGACACAGCAGACGTTGGTGCTCAACGGTTTGCGTGACCGGATCGTGGTCCAGGTCGACGGCCAGCTCAAGACCGGCCGGGACGTCGTGATCGCGGCTCTGCTCGGCGCCGAGGAGTTCGGTTTTGCCACCGCTCCGCTCGTGGTCAGCGGCTGCGTCATGATGCGTGTGTGTCACCTCGACACCTGCCCGGTGGGTATCGCGACCCAGAATCCCGAGCTGCGGTCACGCTTCTCGGGCAAGCCCGAGTTCGTCGAGACGTTCTTCGAATACATCGCAGAAGAGGTCCGTGAGCATCTGGCTGCCCTCGGCCTGCGCTCCATCGAGGAGGCGATCGGTGAGGCGTCGATGCTCGACACCGTGGCCGCGGTCCAGCACTGGAAGGCCAGCGGCCTCGACCTCAGACCGATCCTTACCGAGATCCAGTCGTCAGACGGCTCGCCACGTCGACACACCGTCGACCAGGACCACGGCCTGGAGAAGGCCCTCGACCACACGCTGATCGAGATGAGTCGGGACGCGCTGCTGGACAAGACTCCGGTGCGCATCGAGCTCCCCATCCGCAACGTCAACCGGACCGTCGGAACCATGCTGGGGCACGAGGTGACCAAGGCATACCCGCACGGTCTGCCCGACAACACCATCGATATCTCCTTGTTTGGCTCGGCCGGCCAGTCGCTGGGCGCCTTCCTTCCCGCTGGCATCACCTTGCGGCTTTTTGGCGATGCCAATGACTATGTGGGCAAAGGAATCTCGGGGGGCCGGGTGGTGGTTCGACCGGATCGCTCAGCCTCGTTGCCGGCGGAGCACAACGTCATCGCCGGCAACGTGATCGCCTACGGGGCCACCAGCGGCGAGGTGTTCCTGCGTGGTCAGGTGGGCGAGAGATTTTGCGTGCGCAACTCCGGTGCCACCGCGGTGGTCGAAGGGCTGGGCGACCACGGCTGCGAATACATGACTGGTGGCACCGTCCTGGTCCTGGGGCCGACCGGTCGCAACTTCGCCGCCGGTATGTCCGGTGGTGTCGCCTATGTGCTGGATCTGCGCGAGGACCGTGTCAATCACGATCTCGTCGATCTGATGCCGCTGCGCGACGCAGACGTCGAGATCGTGCACGAGCTCCTGATCCAACATCGGGAGTGGACCGAGTCCGCCGTCGCCGGCAGGCTGCTCGCCGGCTGGGACGACGACAAGAGCCGTTTCACACTCGTCCTGCCTCGCGACTACCAGCGGGTTCTGGATGTTCGCGCGACCGCGGAGTCCGAAGGGCTCGACCTCAACGGCCCCGAGGTATGGGAACGAATCATGGAGGCTTCCCGTGGCTGATCCTCAGGGATTTCTGTCGACTCGAGCGCGCGAGCTCCCCAAACGCCGTCCCGTGCCGATCCGGCTCATGGACTGGCGCGAGATCTACGAACAGCAAGAGGTCGGCCAGCTGCAGAGGCAGGCCGGACGCTGCATGGACTGCGGCATACCCTTCTGCCACAACGGTTGTCCGCTCGGCAACCTGATCCCCGAGTGGAACGACCTGGCCTGGAAGGGTGACTGGCGCGAGGCCATCGAGAGGCTGCATGCCACCAACAACTTCCCGGAGTTCACCGGTCGGCTGTGTCCCGCCCCGTGTGAGACCGCCTGCGTTCTCGGTATCAACCAGCCGGCCGTGACCATCAAGCAGATCGAGGTCACCACGATCGACCGGGCCTTCGATGCCGGCGCGGTTACGCCGCAAGGCCCGGATCGACTGACCGGCAAGACCGTTGCGGTCGTCGGGTCGGGGCCGGCAGGGTTGGCCGTGGCCCAGCAGCTGACCAGGGCCGGGCACACGGTTGCCGTCTTCGAGCGCGCCGACAAGGCTGGCGGTCTGCTGCGCTACGGCATCCCGGAGTTCAAGCTGGAGAAGGCCGTCCTGGACCGTCGTCTGGCGCAGATGGAAGCCGAGGGCACGCGCTTTCGGACCGGCGTCGACGTCGGTGGCGACCTGACCGGCAAACAGCTTCGTGACCGCTATGACGCGGTGGTGCTGGCGATCGGCGCCACGGTCCCGCGTGACCTGCCCGTCCCCGGACGTGAGCTGGACGGGGTCATCCAGGCGATGGAGTTCCTTCCACCCGCGAACCGGGTTGCACTCGGCGAACAGGTCGAGAACCAGGTCGTCGCCACCGGCAAGGACGTCATCGTCATCGGCGGCGGCGACACCGGAGCGGACTGCCTCGGCACGGCTCTTCGCCAAGGCGCCCGGTCGGTGACATCGCTGGAGATCATGCCTCGCCCGGGCGAGGACCGGCCCGCGAACCAGCCGTGGCCGACATACCCCACAATCTTCCGTGTTGCTGGGGCACACGAAGAGGGTGGGGAACGGGTCTACTCGGTGAGCACCAAGCAGATTCTGGGTGACGAGCTCGGCAAGGTCCGGGGACTTCGCCTGGTCGAGGTCGAGCTGGGCGACCAGGGCTTCGCCGAGGTCGAGGGCACCGAGCGCGAGATCCCGGCTCAGCTCGTCCTGCTCGCGATGGGCTTCCTCGGACCGGAGACCAGTGGTGTGGTCGAGCAGCTCGGCGTCGAGCTGGACGAACGCTCGAACATCAAGCGGGACAAGGCTTTCATGTCCTCGGTGCCAGGTGTCTTCGTCGCCGGGGACGCGGGTCGGGGCCAGTCCCTGATCGTCTGGGCCATCGCGGAAGGCCGTTCGGCCGCCGCCGGCGTGGACGCCTATCTCACGACGGGGACCTCCGCACTTCCCCGTCCTGTCAACCCCACGGACCGACCACTGGCAGTGTGACGCCGACTCTGCTGGCCTGGCTCGGGCACTGCCCAGCCGCGGTTAGAATTGACCGCATGCGCCGCGCAAAGATCGTCTGCACCCTTGGCCCTGCAACCTCATCACCGGAGCGACTGCGGGAGCTGGTGGCCGCAGGCATGGACGTCGCCCGGCTCAACCTCTCGCACGGCAACTATGCGGACCACGAAGCGGTCTACGCCGAGGTGCGCGCCGCCAGCAACGAGTCCGGCAGGGCTGTTGGCGTGCTGGTCGACCTGCAGGGCCCCAAGATCCGCACCGGCCGGTTCGCCGATGGCCCGGTCACGTTGGTCAACGGCGAACGCTTCACCATCACCGTCGACGACATCCTCGGTGACCGTGAGCGCGTATCGACGACCTACAAGGGCTTGCCGGGTGACGTGAAACCGGGGGACCGGTTGCTGATCGATGACGGCAAGGTGGCGCTGCGGGCTGTCGAGGTCACCGACACCGACATCGTCACGGTGGTGGTCGAGGGTGGCGTCGTGTCCAACAACAAGGGCATCAACCTGCCCGGCGTGGCGGTCAGCGTGCCGGCCCTGTCCGATAAGGACGAAGCGGACCTGCGCTGGGGCTTGCGGCTGGGCGCGGACATGGTGGCCCTGTCGTTCGTGCGGGACGCCAAAGACATCACGCGCGTCCACCAGATCATGGACGAAGAGGGCGTCCGCCTGCCCGTGATCGCCAAGATCGAAAAGCCGCAGGCGGTGGCGAACCTCGAGGAGATCATCAACGCGTTCGACGGCGTGATGGTCGCTCGTGGTGATCTCGGTGTCGAGCTTCCGTTCGAGGAGGTTCCGCTGGTTCAGAAGCGGGCGATCGAGATGTGCCGACGCAAGGCCAAGCCCGTGATCGTGGCGACCCAGGTGCTCGAGTCGATGATCGAGAACTCCCGACCGACCCGCGCCGAGGCCAGCGACTGCGCCAACGCAGTGCTTGACGGCGCCGACGCCATCATGTTGTCCGGCGAGACCAGTGTCGGCAAGTGGCCGATCGAAGCCGTGGCAGCGATGGCCCGGATCATCGAGAGCGTCGAGGAGCACGGCCTCGAGCGTGTTCCTCCGCTGGGCACTCGTCCGCATACCGTCGGCGGAGCTGTCACGGCGGCGGCAGCTGACATCGGTGAGCTCCTTGGGGCCAAGTATCTCGTGACGTTCACACAGTCGGGGGACTCCGCCAAACGGCTGTCCCGGATCCGCTCCAAGCTGCCGATGCTGGCGTTCACGCCGTTGCAGACGACCCGCTCGCAGCTGGCCCTCACGTGGGGCATCGAGACCTATCTCGTGCCCAGGACGCAGCACACCGACCAGATGGCCATGCAGGTGGACGAGTCGCTCCTCGAGAACGGCCTGTGCATCGAGGGCGACACGGTGGTGATCGTCGCCGGCTCACCTCCCGGTATCAAGGGCACGACCAACGCCCTGCGCGTTCACCACATCGGAGACTCCAGAAACCGGGTAGCGCCGACCTTCCCCGATCTCGGCTGAGCGGCGCGAGCGCCGTACTCGGTCTACCGTGGTCACGCTCCCGTGGTCACGCGGGCCGGGGTGGCGGCTCGGTGAGCCGCAGGGCCAGGGTGGGGCAGGCCTTGACCGCGGTCTTCGCCAGCAGGAGCACGTCGCCCTTCACCGGCTCATGCACGATCGGATAGCCCCACTCGTCGAGGCTGATCACCTCGGGCAAGAGCTCGGCGCAGACGCCGTGCGCCTTGCACGCCGGCCAGTCGACCCGCAGCAGGTGCTCGCTCATGCGAACACCTCGCGTCGGTTGCCGCGACAGATGCCCAGGGCGTGCGAGTCGACCTCGTCGGGAAAGCGTGTCAGCATCGAGGCCACCAGGCGTGCCGTGCCGTCCGGGTGCGCGCAGGCGCCGCGTCGCGTGACCAACCCACACAGCTCCTCCACCCGACCAGCCGGACCGCCACGATGGACCAGGTCCCGCAGCGCCTCGGCCATCGCCGGCAGTCCGTTACGACAGGGACCGCAACGCCCGGCGCTCTGTCCGGCCAGGTAGTCGACCAGCGCCGCCGTACGAACCAGCGGGCACCAGCCATCGGCGAGTGGCAGGAGCACGCCAGCGCCGATCGACGCCCCGGCGGCTGCGATGTCCTTGCGGGAGACCGCCAGCCCGCTCAGCTGTGATGATCTCAGCCACGTCCCGTGGTAGCCGCCGAGCAAGAGCGGTTGCCCCATCTCAGCGTTGGACAGGACATCCGCCAAGGGTGTGCCAAAGGCGACCTCACGCACTTCTGGGTCCCAGCCGTCGCCTCGTAGGGTCAAGAGTGTGGTGCCCGGCTCGGCTGCCGTGCCGTGCGCCGCATAGCCCGCTGACCCCACCCTGGCCAGGTGCCCGAGGTGTGCGAACGTCTCGGCGTTGGACAACAGGGTCGGCCGCCCACGGTGCCCGCTGACCGCCTCCGGCTTCCAGGCGGTGACTGGCAAGTTCTCGCGACCGGCCAACAGCTGCAACACAGCTTGAGCCTGACCTGCAACGAACCACGGCTGCGCGTCGTGAAGCTCCACCTTGAGGCGCTCGCCAGCCTTGGCTCGCTCGCGCAACGCCTTCTCGACGATGAGCCGCAGGGACGGGAGCTCGGAGGGCACCACGATGTGGACCTCGCGGGTGCCCAGCGCATGGGCCACGGCCGCCGCTCCATCGAGGACGACGTGTGGTGCGCACGTCATGAGAGTCGCGTCCTTGTGGCTCGCGGGCTCACCCTCCGAGGCGTTGACGACCACCACGGCCCTACGGCGGGCAGCTGCGGCCAGCTTGATGGCAAAGGGGAATCCGGCACCTCCGCGGCCGCGGAGGTCCACGTCGCGGGCCATCTCGACCAGCGCCTCGGCACGTGGTCGGGGAGCCGGCCCGAGCCGGTCGCGGTGGGACACGAGGCCGGGGCCCTGCGTGATACCGGCGAGCAGCGCCGGCCCCTCCGAGACATTGGGGATCAGCCCGCCGTCGTTGCGCGCTGCGGACTGAACGGCGATGGTCGCGGTCATGTGGTCACCAGCCTCGAGTGGGCGAGCAGGCCAAAGCGCGCGAGGACCGACACAGACACTGCCGCGATGCAGCCGAGGTTCAACGCCGAGCCCCAAACGGTGGCAGCGTCGGTGCCCATCTGCATGCCGTGGAGGAGGCCCATGCCCCAGGCGGCATATGCCATGACGTGAACGGCGCGCCATGGCTTGTGTGACATCCGGTGACGCAGCAAGCTGGTCACGCTCACGGCGAGGAGCAGGTCGAGGGCGAATGACCCGAACCCCAGCCACAGCGGCTTGTATGCCCCGGTGAACGGCACGAAAGCGTTCCACCAACGGATGTCGACGAAGGTGTCGACCACCGCGGTGGTGATGTGTGCGGCCAGGAAGGTGACGGCCAGCAACGAGACGTTGCGGTGCAGACCCTGGGTCAGCATCCGCGGCCAGAGCCGCGAGGTGACACGGGCCGTCGAGAGCACGCCGAGCATCGTCGAAAGGGTCAGCAGCACGAGGAGGACGAAACCGGTCCCGCGGTTGGCGAACCACAGCGCCGGGCCGTTCAAGATGTCAGCCTGGGTCATGACGTTCCCTCCGGCTCGGGCCAACGGGCGGTACGGACGATCTGGCCCTGCGTGTCGACGAGCCGGGCCGGGATTTCGCGGGCCGTGAGCCAGCCAACTGCCTTGTCGCCCATCACGATTGCCGCAGTGCTGGCGGTGTTCGCGGCCACGCAGGTGGCGCCGGTCGCACTGACTGTGCGCCACGGTCCCCGAGTCGGCTCGCCGGTGAGCGGGTCAAGCAGGTGGTGCCGTATGACGCCCCCGCGGATCCAACGCCTGGCGGCTGTGCTGGAGGTGGCCAGCCCGCCATACGGCAGGTGCACGATCTCGGGATCGCCGAGGTCATCCATGGTCTCGCTGATGGCCACCGGCCAGCCGCCAGGTCCCGCGACGGCGAGGTCACCTCCGAGACTGATGACCACCGTTGAATCAGACTCGGCCGCGATGGACTGTGCGATCAGGTCGGCAGCCCATGCCTTGGCTGTTGCGCCAAGGTCCAGCGCACACCCGCGCGGCACCCTGACAGCTCCGTCCGGATCAAGAAGGATCTCTCGCCAGGCACCGACACGCGCCGGCAGCGGAATGCCGGCGGGGTCGGACGAGGCGGGGGGGATCAGCGCGATGTCGCGGTCATAGCCGACCGCCTCGAGGGAGTGGCCGAGGGTGGGGTCCACCAGGCCGTCGGTCTGGGCGGCTGCGTCCATGGCCGCGGCGATCGCCTGGACCAGCAGCGGGTCGACGTTCGTCCACGACCCGGCCGCGGCGTTCGCCCGCACGAGATCGGAGTCGTTCCGGAAACGGCTGCAGGTGCGGTCGACGTCGTCAAGCAGTCGAATCGCCGTCTGGCGGGCTGGCCCCAGCACCGCGTCGCGTGCGGTCGAAAGATGGACGTAGGTGCCGAGCGCCCGCCAGGTCGCGGTCCCCGTGCCGCGGGCGTCGAGGGTGCGCATCATGACGCGGCCGAAGGCGCAGGTGCACGCGGTGCCGGTGCACGCGGTGCCGGTGCACGCGGTGCCGGTGCAGGCTGGCGATAGGTGTGGACGGTGGACACGCTTGCGGAGGAACGCGTGACGGTCTGAGGACGGGCGACCTGCGCCTTTCCCTGGACGTAACGCGTCGTGATCACGGTGCGGACGGGTCGAGGGGTTGCCACGGGCGCAGGCGCGTCAGCCGCGGGGGCCACCGCTGCGTTGGCCCCTGCGTTGGCCGCTGCGTTGGCGAGTGCCTTGGCTTGGGCTTTTTGGGCTGTGTAGTCGGACGCCAAGCCTGTGACAAAGCCCGTGCCGACCAAGGCGGCGGCCGTGAGACCACCGGTCAGCACGGCCAAAGCGTTGAGCGACAAGTCGCGGCTTGCGGTTTCACGGGACATCGAGGTCCTCCAGCGTCCGGGTTCTCGGTGAGTCGGGTTATGCCAGATTCCGGCCTCCGACACCAAGGCGGCATCAGGTCGGCCTTAAGAAACCCTCAAGAACGGAGGAACCCTCAAGAACCGGGGACGTCTTGACGTTGATTTGAGGTTCCCGCGAGGCGCCCATGAGGCTTGGCGGTTCACGATGACGTCGGAAACCCTCCATGGGAACCCTTATCTCGAAAGTTTGGAGCACACCATGAACCGTCTTCGCGTTCGCACCACCGTCGTCGGTGGCGCCGCCATAGGTCTGATCGCCGGGACTGCCGTATTCGGCGCCGTTTCCTCATCCTCGGCAACGGCGCCGTTCAAGCCGGCGCTGGTCAGCGTCGACACGGCACCCGCCGTTCCCGCTGCCGTTCCTGCTGCCGACTGCGCAGCTGGCCAGGAGCTTGAGCACGGTGTCTGCATCGTCCATGTCGAGAAGGTCGTTGTGGTGCCTGCACCCGCACCTGCACCCGAGTCAGTACAGGCGGCGGCCCCAGATGCTGAATCGTCACAGGACCTCAGCCCTGCCGATGAACACGCGACTGAGCCCAGCGACGCTCTGGAGCCCAGCGACGCCGTCGAGTCCAGCGACGACGCTGCAGAAGCCACACACGACGCCGAAGAAGCCACACACGACGCCGAAGAAGCCGCACATGACGCCGCGGAACACGCTGCCGAGCTCGCAACGGGCAGCGACGGCTGACAAGTTCGTCGTCTGAGAAGGT
>JABBOX010000102.1 GCA_012927555.1 Phycicoccus sp. | reverse complement strand
CTTCTGTGGTCGCACCCGGCGCGCCCTCACGAAAGAGAGCGATAACGATGGCGAACTACACCTCCGCTGACATCAAGGCGCTTCGCGAGTCGACCGGCTCCGGCATGATGGACGTCAAGCGAGCCCTGGACGAGGCCGACGGCGATCACGACAAGGCCACCGAGATCCTGCGCATCAAGGGTCTCAAGGGCGTCACCAAGCGCGAAGGTCGCACCGCGGCCAACGGCCTCGTCGCTGCCCAGGCCGGCAACGGCGTCGGCACCCTCGTCGAGGTCAACTGCGAGACCGACTTTGTCGCCAAGGGCGACAAGTTCATCGCGCTGGCCGGCCAGGTCCTCGCGCAGGCAGTCACCGTCGGGGCGTCCAGCGCCGACGAGCTGCTGGCGAGCGACATGGGCGGCAAGACGGTCCAGGAAGTTCTGGACGAAGCGAACGCGACCATCGGCGAGAAGATCGAGGTCCGTCGCGTGGCGCGTCTCGAGGCTCCCCACGTGGTGTCCTACCTGCACAAGACCAGCCCGGACCTTCCGCCCCAGATCGGCGTCCTCATGGCCACCGAAGGCGGCGACGAGGTCACGGCTCGCGACATCGCGATGCACATCGCGGCGTTCAGCCCATCGGTCCTGACCCGTGACGAGATCGACGCCGAGACGGTTGAGAACGAGCGTCGCGTCGCCGAAGCCACGGCCAAGGAAGAGGGCAAGCCCGAGGCTGCTCTTGCCAGGATCATCGAGGGTCGGCTCAACGGCTTCTTCAAGGAGAATGTTCTGCTCGAGCAGGCGTTCGCCAAGGACGCCAAGAAGACGGTGGCCAAGGTCCTCGAGGAGTCGGGCGCGACCGCGAAGTCGTTTGCCCGTTTCCGCGTCGGATCCTGACCGCTCCTCATCACTGAGGTTGTGGAAGACTCACGCGACATACGTCTGGTTCTTGCCTTGGAGGCCCCATGACCACCGAAACAGCGCGCCCGACCTACAAGAGGGTTCTCCTCAAGGTCTCCGGCGAGACATTCGGCGGAGGCAAGGTGGGGCTCGACCCAGACGTCGTGCGTGGCATCGCCGAGCAGATCGCCGTTGCAGCCGCCTCGGGGGTCCAGGTGGCTGTGGTCATGGGTGGTGGCAACTTCTTCCGTGGCGCTGAGCTCCAGCGTCGCGGGATGGACCGCTCTCGTGCCGACTACATGGGCATGCTCGGCATCGTGATGAACTGTCTTGCGTTGCAGGACTTCCTGGAGAAGGCCGGCGTAGCGACCCGCGTCCAGACTGCGATCACCATGGGGCAGATCGCCGAGCCGTACATCCCGCTCCGTGCGATTCGGCACCTCGAGAAGGGTCGCGTCGTCATCTTCGGGGCCGGTTTCGGGTTGCCCTACTTCTCCACCGACACCGTTGCCGCGCAACGAGCCCTCGAGATCCAGTGCGAGGTGGTCCTGATGAGCAAGAACGGTGTGGACGGCGTCTACAGCGCCGACCCGCGGGTAGATCCCGATGCCATCAAGCTTGACCGAATCTCGTATGACGAGGCACTGCAACAGGGCCTGAGGGTCGTCGACGCGGCCGCGTTCGCCATCTGTTCCGAGAACAAGCTGCCGATGATCGTGTTTGGGATGGAGGGCGAAGGCAACATCGCCAAGGCCATCCGGGGTGAGAGGATCGGCACGCTCGTTACTGCGGATGAGGAGTCCTGATGATCAGCGAAACCATGCACGAGGCCGAAGAAAAGATGGAAAAGGCCATCGAGGTCGCCAAAGAGGACTTCGCAACCATCCGTACCGGTCGGGCGAACGCCGCGATGTTCAACAAGCTCACCGTGGACTACTACGGCTCGCGGACCCCGCTGCAACAGCTGGCCTCGTTCCAGACTCCTGAAGCCCGCACGATCCTGATCACGCCCTTCGACAAGACGGCGATGGCCGAGATCGAGAAGACGCTGCGTGACTCTGATCTGGGTATCAACCCCAACAGCGACGGCACCGTCATCCGGATCAACCTGCCGCAGCTGACCGAAGAGCGTCGCAGGGAGTACATCAAGCTTGCGCACTCCAAGGCCGAGGATGCCAAGGTGTCCATCCGCAACATCCGCCGCAGGGCCAAGGAAGAGATCGACCACCTCGTCAAGGAGGGCAAGATCGGTGAGGACGAGGGCACCCGCGCTGAAAAGGAGCTCGAGTCCTTCACCAAGAAGCATGTCGAGAACGTCGACTCCATCCTCAAGGTCAAGGAAGCCGAGCTCCTCGAGGTCTGAGGCGCACGAGCCCATCACCGCATGACAACACCACCGTCCTCCCGTAGCGCACGACGCAGCACGGGCGAGCCTTCCGGGACGAAACCCAGCCGTGCGGGGCGCAACCTGCCCAAGGCCATCGGCGTCGGCGTCGGCCTTGGTGCGGTGGTCCTTGCGAGCCTGATCTTCCGCAAGGAGATCTTTCTCGGGGTGGTGATCGTGGCTGCCTGCTTCGGCGTCTGGGAGCTACGCGGCGGCCTCGCTCAAGGCAAGATCAATGTCCCGCTGGTCCCCAGCATGGTCGGCGCAATCGGCATGCTCGTCGCATCGTTCGTCGATGGCGGACAGGCGCTGACCGTCACTTTCGGTCTGACCTGCATCTCGCTGCTGCTCTGGCGGATGGCTGATGGGCTCCATGATGCGATCCGCGACATCGCCGGCGGCATCTTCGTCGCCGCCTACGTGCCGTTCCTGGCGTCGTTCGCCATCCTCCTGCTCAGGGAGCCGGACGGCGCCGGACGAGTCTTCGTCTTCCTGATCGTGGCCATCTGTAGCGACGTCGGCGGTTATGCCGTGGGCGTGGTCGCGGGCAGGCATCCGATGGCTCCGTCGATCAGCCCCAAGAAGTCCTGGGAGGGCGCCGCGGGCTCCGCTCTCTTCTGCGTGATCGGGGGCATCGCCACCGTCATGTTGATCCTGGGGGGGACGTGGTGGGCCGGCGCCATCGTCGGTCTGGCCCTGGTTCTCTCAGCCACGGTCGGTGACCTGATCGAGTCGACGATCAAACGCGACCTTGGTATCAAGGATCTGGGAAGCGTCCTGCCCGGTCACGGCGGGTTCATGGACCGGATCGACTCGCTCTTGCTCTCGGCCCCGCTTGCCTGGGCGCTGCTGGCGTTATTTGTCCCCACCACCTGACCCCTGAGACACTGTCGGCGATGAAACCACTGTGAGCGATGAAACTCGGCGGGCGATGAAACCCGGACAGCTCGTCTTCGACGCCCCTCGTCGGGGCAAGCCTCCGCAGCACCTGGCCGACCTGGATCCGGCAGGGCGCAAGGCTGCCGTCGAAGCGTTGGGGCACAAGGGATTTCGGGCCAAGCAGCTGTCCACGCACTACTTCGAACATCTGGTTGAGTCACCCGCCGAGATGACAGACCTGCCCAAGGCCATTCGCGACGAGCTGGTGACTGCGCTGCTGCCCCAGCTGCTCACGCCGGTGCGGACCCTCGAGGCCGACAAGGGTAAGACGATCAAGTCGGTGTGGCGGCTGCACGATGGTGCCCTGATCGAGAGCGTGCTGATGCGCTATCCCAAACGGGTCACCATCTGCATCTCCAGCCAGGCCGGGTGCGGCATGAACTGCCCGTTCTGCGCCACCGGGCAAGAGGGCTTGACGCGCAACATGTCGACGGCCGAGATCGTCGAGCAGGTCGTGCAGGCCGCCAGATCGTTGCGGCGCGGAGACCTGACCGGCGGGGCCGAGGTGTCGCCGTTGCGGGTCAGCAACGTGGTCTTCATGGGAATGGGCGAGGCGCTGGCCAACTACCCGGCGGCGATCGGTGCCATCCGCCGGATGATTGACCCGACACCCGACGGCCTCGGTATGTCGGCGCGAGGCATCACCATGTCCACCGTGGGGTTGGTCCCTGCGATCGACAAGCTTGCCGCGGAGGGCATCCCGGTCACCTTGGCGCTCTCGCTGCACGCGCCGGACGACACGCTTCGCAACGAGCTCGTCCCGATCAACACCCGATGGAGCGTCGATGAGGCCATCGACGCGGCATACCGATATTTCACCGTGACCGGTCGGCGGGTCAGCATCGAGTACGCCCTGATCCGCAACATGAATGACCAGGGGTGGCGTG
The DNA here is from genome assembly GCA_012927555.1 of Phycicoccus sp. GTDB lineage: Bacteria > Actinomycetota > Actinomycetes > Actinomycetales > Dermatophilaceae > UBA4719. The sequence goes on along the minus strand of JABBOX010000102.1, from coordinate 27,232 downwards.
CTGACCTGCTCGGCGACAAGCTCAACGCCCGCGGCCGGGGCTGGGTGCATGTCAACCCGATCCCGCTCAACCCCACTCCGGGTTCGAAGTGGACGGCCTCGGAGCCTGGTGTCGAGCGCGAGTTCGTCCGCCGGTTGAGGGCGCGCGGGGTGCCGACCACCGTGCGTGACACCCGTGGCTCGGACATCGACGGCGCATGCGGCCAGCTGGCGGCCGCGACCGCCTGAGCGTGACGTCTGTGGGACGGCATACCGGCACTTTGCGTCCCTGACACACCGTTCATCGCACGAAGACGCCGGTTCATCGCACCGTCCGGTGTGCCAGTGGCTTGACGATGCGCTGGGGGGTGAGGATGTCGGTATGACCGACGGAACGTACGCGCGCGCCCATCGTCGCAGCATCGAGGACCCTGAAGGGTTCTGGGGAGAGGCTGCCCGAAGCATCGACTGGATCACCCCACCCCGCAAGGTGCTCGACGACTCCGTGCCGCCGTTCTACCGATGGTTCCAGGGCGGTCAGCTCAACACCTGCTACAACGCCCTCGACCGGCACGTGATCGCAGGCCGGGGCGACCAACCCGCGATTCACTACGACAGCCCGGTCACCGGGACCTCCCGCACGCTGACCTACATCGAGCTGCTGGACCAGGTGTCCCGGTTCGGGGGCGCGTTGCGGGCGCTTGGGGTGGACAAGGGCGATCGCGTGGTCATCTACATGCCGATGGTGCCCGAGGCCATCGTGGCGATGCTGGCCTGCGCCAGGATCGGGGCGGTGCACTCGGTGGTGTTCGGCGGGTTCGCGCCCGGTGAGCTGGCGGCCCGGATCGAGGATGCCGCGCCGAAGGTTGTGGTCATCGCCTCCTGCGGGATCGAGCCCAAGCGGATCGTGGAATACAAACCCCTGGTGGACGCGGCGATCGAGCGGTCCGCTCACAAACCTGACTACTGCGTGGTTCTGCAGCGCAAACAGGCCGTGGCGACGATGGGGGAGCGCGACCTCGACTGGGACGCCCTGATGGATCCGGACCAGATGACGGTGTCCGAGTGCGTGACCCTGGAGGCGACGGACCCGCTCTACATCCTCTACACCTCGGGGACGACGGGCCGGCCCAAGGGCATCGTGCGTGACAACGGTGGCCACGCCGTCGCGCTGCACTGGTCGATGAAGAACGTCTACGGACTCGACCCCGGCGAGGTGTTCTGGGCGGCCAGTGACGTCGGCTGGGTGGTCGGCCACTCCTACATCGTCTACGCGCCGCTACTGGCCGGGTGTACGACGGTGCTCTACGAAGGCAAGCCGGTGGGCACTCCCGACGCGGGAGCCCTGTGGCGGGTGGCAGCGCAGTACGGCGTGGCCGCGCTCTTCACGGCCCCGACGGCGATCCGTGCGGTCAAGAAGGAAGACCCTGATGGCACGCTCATCGCGGGACACGACCTCTCCAAGCTGCGCACGCTGTTCCTGGCGGGGGAGCGCCTCGACCCGGACACGTACCACTGGGCCGGTGAGCGACTCGGCATACCGGTGATCGACCACTGGTGGCAGACCGAGACCGGCTGGGCGATCGCGGCCAACTGCATCGGTCTGGAGCTTCTTGCGATCAAGCCCGGGTCACCGACCGTTCCCGTCCCGGGCTACGACGTCCGGGTCCTCGACGAACGGGGCGAGCAGGTGGCACCAGGCGTCGAAGGGGCCATCTGCGTCAAGCTCCCCTTGCCACCCGGCACGCTGCCGACGCTGTGGCAGGACGACGAGCGCTACGTCTCGGGCTACCTCGCCGCTTTTGACGGCTACTACCTGACCGGGGACGGCGGCTACTTCGACGAGGACGGCTATCTCTACGTCATGGGTCGCACCGACGACGTGCTGAACGTGGCTGGACATCGTCTGTCCACGGGGTCGCTCGAGGCGGCGCTCGCCGGTCACCCGTCGGTGGCCGAGTGCGCCGTGATCGGGGTGGCCGACGAGCTCAAGGGTCAGGTGCCGAGGGCTCTCGTGGTCCTGAAGGCCGGTATCGACGTCTCGGGCGATGGTGCCATGGAGGCCCTTCAGGCCGAGCTGGTCCAGCGCGTCCGCGATGAGGTCGGGGCGCTCGCGTCGTTGCATCTGGTCGACGTCGTCGTGGCTCTGCCCAAGACCCGCTCGGGCAAGATGCTGCGCAAGACGATGCGCCAGATCGCCGATGGCGGCTCTCCTGCCGTTCCCAGCACCATCGAGGACGCCTCCGTGCTGGAGGCTCTGAGGCCTGTCCTGACGAGGGGGTTGGCCTAGTGGCTGGTGAGGGCTGAGAGCACTCCGCCCAGCAGCGCCGGACGTCCGGTCAGCCGCTCTTCATGGTCGGCGAGGTTGGCGAGCTGCAGTCCGGCGTTCACACCCAGCCAGCGCAACGGCTCGGGTTCCCATCGCCGAGAACGGTGCTGGACCCACGGAAGGCGGGTCAGAGCCGTATCGCTGGCCGTCACCAGGTCCGCCAGCGTGCGTCCCGCCAGGTTGCTCAGGGCAACCCCGTCGCCGACGTAGCCACCGGCGTGGCCCATCCCGGTCTTCGGGTCGTATCCGACGCTGGGGTGCCAGTCACGCGAGATGCCCAGTGGTCCGCCCCAGGCATGCGTGAACTCGATGCCCTCGGTGGCCGGGAGAAGGTTCGTCAGGCTGCGCCGCAGGTTCGCGAATACCGTTGCGACTGAATCGAACTCAGGCTTGATGCTGGAGCCGAAATGATATGGGGCACCGCGACCGCCAAACACGAGCCGGTCGTCCATCGACCGCTGGCCATAGACGATCACGTGCCGCATCTCGCTGAACGTCTCGGCGTCAGCCAGGCCTATCTCGTCCCAGAGCGTCTGTGGCAGGGGTGCCGTGGCCACCATGAGCGAGTAGACGGGCGCCACGGTCCGGCGGTGACGCGGCAGCCGGGCGGTCCAGGCCTCGGTGGCCCGGATGACGTGGCGGGCCTTGATGACGATCCCGTCCTCGGTCAGCACCCAACGGGCGCCCAGTTTGGTGACCGGAGTGTGCTCGTGGATCCGAGCTCCCCGTTTCTCGACCTCCTTGGCAAGTCCCACCGCCAGTCGGAACGGGTCGATGCGGGCGCAGTTCGGGTTGAAGGTCGCGCCCGAAAGTCCTTGGACAGCAAGCCGATCGGTCGCTTCTTCGGCCTCGAGCCACATCGTGCCAGAGCCCCAGTAGTCGGAGTCCTTTGCCTCGGCCCGACCCCGTGCCGCCTGCGCCCGGTTGCGGGCGACGACGAGCGTCCCGCCCTTGTGGAACCCACAGTCGACGCCCTCGGCCCGGGCGACCAGTCCGACCTCGTCGACGCTGTCCCGCAGCGCCGCGTACTGATCCCTGGCCGCGGACTCACCATGGTCCCGAGCCAGCGTCCTTGGCCCCACGGGGTACAGGGCCGAGACCCACCCCCCGTTGCGTCCGCTCGCACCGAAGCCGACGTGCTCCGCCTCCAGGACCAGCACGGTCAGCGAGGGGTCAGCCTGGAGCAGGTAGTACGCAGTCCACAGGCCGGTGTAGCCGGCTCCCACGATGGCGACGTCGACGGTCTCGTCCTGGGCCAGCGCCGGGCGGGTCGCACCAGCCCGCCGGCCGGCCCACCAGAGGGGGCCGGTGGCCCCATGGCTCACAGGTGGTTCTCGGCCTCGGTCAGGACGGAGCGCAGGCGCTGCTCGATGTCGTCGAACTCGGGCTGGCCGATGATCAGCGGTGGTGCGAGCTGGATCACCGGGTCGCCGCGGTCATCGGCTCGGCAGTAGAGGCCGGCGTCGAACAACGCCTTGGACAGGAATCCGCGCAGCAGACGCTCACTCTCTTCGTCGTTGAACGTCTCTCGGGTCGTCTTGTCCTTGACCAGCTCGATCCCGTAGAAGTAGCCCGCGCCGCGGACATCGCCGACCAGTGGCAGGTCGAGCAGCTTCTCCAGGGTGGCCCTGAACCCCGGGGCGTTGTCCTTGACGTGCTGGTTGAGGCCCTCACGCTCGAAGATGTCCAGGTTGGCCATCGCCACCGCGGCAGAGACCGGATGACCACCGAACGTGTAGCCGTGCGGGAACATCGTGTGGCCCTTTTTGAACGGCTCGAACAGCCGGTCGCTGGCGATCATCGCGCCGATGGGGGAGTAGCCGGACGTCATGCCCTTGGCGACGGTGATGATGTCCGGCTGGTAGCCGAAGTCGGTGCTGGCAAACATGCTGCCGATGCGGCCGAAGGAGCAGATGACCTCGTCGGAGACCAGGAGCACGTCGTACTCGTCGCAGATCTCACGGACCCGGGCGAAGTAGCCAGGCGGCGGTGGGAAGCAGCCACCGGAGTTCTGCACCGGCTCCAGGAAGACGGCCGCCACGGTGTCCGGACCCTCGAACTCGATCGCCTCGGCGATCCGGTCGGCAGCGTAGCGGCCGAACGCCTCGGGATCCTCGCGAAGGTGCTCCGGCGCGCGATACAGGTTGGTGTTGGGGACCTTGACCGCGCCCGGGACGAGCGGCTCGAACGGCTCCTTGGCGAACGGGATGCTGGTGATGGACAGTGCGCCGTGAGGGGTGCCGTGGTAGGCGATGTTGCGACTGATCACCTTGTACTTGCCAGGTTTGCCGGTGAGCTTGAAGTACTGCTTGGCCAGCTTCCAGGCCGACTCGACCGCCTCGCCACCACCCGTCGTGAAGAAGACCCGGTTGAGGTCACCCGGCGCGTCTGCCGCGAGGCGCTCTGCCAGCTCGATGGCGCGCGGGTGCGCATAGGACCACAGCGGGAAGAAGGCCAGCTCGCGGGCCTGTTTGGCGGCCGCCTCGGCCAGCTCCTCGCGGCCGTGCCCGACCTGGACGACGAAGAGACCGGCCAGGGCGTCGAGGTACTTGCGGCCCTTGTCGTCCCAGATGTAGGCGCCCTCGCCCTTGACGATGATCGGGACCGAGGCGCCGGCGCCGCCGGAGTCCGTCGGCTCATACGTGGACTGTCGCGTGAAGTGCATCCACAGGTGGTCGCGGGCAGCTTCGGCGTATGCCGTGCCCGCGGGTGTGGTGCCGGACGGTCGGTTGTTGGGTGTCTCAGTGGTGCTCATCGCGTACCCCAGTTGTAGTGCTGCTTGTTGAGTTTCAGATAGACGAACGTCTCGGTGGATACCACACCCGGGAGGGTGCGGATCCGTCGCGACAACAGGTTGAGCAGCTCGTCGTCGTCCTCGCAGACGACTTCGATGATCAGGTCAAAGCTCCCGGCCGTGGTGACGACGTAATCCACCTCGGGCATCGCGGTCAGGCGATCGGCGACGAGACTCAGCTCGCCCTCGGCCCGGATACCGACCATGGCCTGGCGGGTGAAGCCCATCTGCAGAGGGTCCGTGACCGCCACGATCTGCATGACGTCGCTGTCGAGCAGCCGTTGCACGCGCTGCCGGACGGCGGCCTCGGACAGTCCCACGCTCTTGGCGATGGCCGCGTAGGAACGGCGGCCGTCAGCCTGCAGGTGCTCGATGATCGACTTGGAGACGTCGTCAAGGATGCCGCTGGGAGGCTTGCGGTCGACCGGCCGGCGATTGTTGATCACCGATTTGCGTGAGGTCACGAGGCGATGGTGTCTGGTCCGGGCCCGTTTTGGCAAGTACCTGCACGACTGAAACCGTTGGCCAGATCGCAACTTGACAACGGATTCAGCAGAAATTCGGCCACAACCCTGTTGAAAAGACCCATCGTGTGGTTAGAGTTCCCTGACCGGAACACGTACGCGACCGGAACACGTACCCGTCAGGAGTCTCTTGTGAGTGCACCTCGCATCCTTCGCAACTTCGTCAACGGCAACTATGTCGAGCCCGAGAGCGACGCGACCTCCGACATCGTCAGCCCGGTGACCGCTCAGGTGGTCGCCACGGCTCCGGTGTCCTCGTCTGCCGACGTGGACCGGGCCTACGCCGCCGCCGCCGCAGCCTTCGAGGTGTGGGGCGAGACAACGCCCGCCGAGCGTCAGATGGCGATGCTGAAGTTCGCGGATGCGGTCGAGGCCCGCGCCGATGAGTTCGTGCACCTCGAGGCGGAGAACACGGGCAAGCCGTACGCGTTGACGGCCAGCGAGGAGCTGCCGCCGATGGTCGACGAGATCCGCTTCTTCGCCGGAGCCGCCCGGATCCTGGAGGGGCGCTCGGCTGGCGAGTACATGCGGGGTCACACCTCATGGATCCGCCGTGAGCCGATCGGTGTCATCGGTCAGGTCACACCATGGAACTACCCGATGATGATGGCGATCTGGAAGATCGCCCCCGCCCTGGCCGCCGGCAACACGGTGGTGCTCAAGCCGAGCGACACCACGCCGGAGACGACGCTGCTCCTGGCGGAGATCGCCTCCGAGTTCCTTCCGGCGGGGACGTTCAACGTGATCACCGGCGACCGCGACTCGGGACGTGCCCTCGTACAGCACAAGACCCCGGCCATGGTCTCGATCACCGGCTCGGTTCGCGCGGGCATGCAGGTCGCCGAAAGCGCCTCCCACGATGTCAAGCGGGTGCACCTCGAGCTGGGGGGCAAGGCACCCGTCGTCGTCTTCGATGACGCTGACCTGGAGGCGGCTGTCGAAAGCATCGGGATGGCCGGGTACTTCAATGCCGGACAGGACTGCACGTCGGCCACCCGCGTCATTGCCGGCCCGCGCATCCACGATGACTTCGTCGCAGCCCTGGCGCACTACGCGCAGTCCAGCGCCAAGGTCGGCCTGCCCGACGACGAGGATGCGACGTTCGGTCCTGTCAACAACGTCAACCAGCTCGCCAACGTCGAGGGGTTCCTGTCCAGACTGCCCGACCACGCCAACATCGTTACCGGAGGCAGCCGGGTCAGCGGTCTCGGCGACGGCTACTTCTTCGCGCCGACGGTGCTGTCCGGGCTGCACCAGGACGACGAGGTGATCCAGCGCGAGATCTTCGGGCCCGTCATCACCGTGCAGAAGTTCTCCGACGAGGCCGAGGCGCTCTCTTGGGCCAACGGGGTCGAGTACGGGCTGGCCAGCAGTGTCTGGACCAAGGACTTCGGCCGGGCCATGCGGATGTCGCGAAAGCTGGACTTCGGCGTGGTGTGGATCAACGCCCACATTCCCTTCGTGGCCGAGATGCCTCACGGCGGCTTCAAACACAGTGGTTATGGCAAAGACCTTTCCATGTACGGCTTTGAGGACTACACACGGATCAAGCACGTCATGGCCAACATCGACTCATAGATCACGGCTAAACCCAGTTTCAGCTCACCCCAGCAATCCAAGGAGCGTTCATGAGTGATCAGGTTCCGTCGGCCTTCCAAGCGGCTTTGGCCCGAGGTCTGATTTCACGGCGTACGGCAATGGCCGGCGTGGCTGGTCTGGCCGGTATCGCCGGCTTGGCAGCGTGCGGCTCGGCAGGCAAGACCCCTACGCCCGGTGCCACCACCAAGGCGAGGGTCAAGGCAGCCACCGACACCTCGGACACGGACAAGCTGGTCAACTGGTCGAACTGGCCGGCCTACATGGACGTCAACGAGAAGACCAAGAGCCACCCGACCCTGGATGCGTTCACCAAGAAGACCGGGATCAAGGTCAACTACACCGAGGACTACAACGACAACGAAGAGTTCTACGCCAAGGTACGCCCGCTGCTCGAAGCCGGCTCCGACACCGGCCGCGACATGTGGGTGAGCACCGACTGGATGGTGGCCAGGCTGATCCGCCAGGACTACGTCCAGAAGTTCGATCTGGCAAACATCCCCAACCACAGCAATGTCGACGACTCGCTGCTCAACGTCAGCTTCGACAAGGGCCGGTTGTACTCCCTGCCATGGCAGAGCGGGTTCACCGGGATCGCCTGGAACCCCAAGTCGACCGGCGGCAAGAAGATCGAGACCATCGACCAGCTGCTCACGGACCCCATCCTGAAGGGCAAGGTGACCCTGCTCAGCGAGATGCACGACACGGTCGGCCTCGTGCTGCTCGCACTGGGCAAGGACCCCGCGAGCTTCACCGCGGCGGACTTCGACGCCGCCATTGCCGAGATCCAGAAGGCCAAGGACGCCGGGCAGATCAAGGGATTCACCGGCAACGACTACACCAAGCCGTTGGCCTCCGGGGACACGGCGGCCTGTATCGCGTGGGCGGGCGACGTCGTCCAGCTCAAGGCGGACAACCCCAGCCTCGGCTATGCCTTGCCGGCTCAGGGCTTCATGCTCTGGTCGGACAACTTCGTGATCCCCAACCTGGCCAAGCACAAGAAGAATGCCGAGATGGTGATCAACTACTACTACGACCCTGCCGTCATGGCTGAGGTTGTCGACTACGTCAACTACATCTCTCCCGTGAAGGGCACGAAGGAGGTGCTGTTGAAGATCGATCCCCCCGTCGCCTCCAACCCCCTGATCATCCCTTCCCAGGATGTGTTGTCCCGCTCCCACGTCTTCCGCGGGCTGACTGCGGCCGAGGAGACCGACTACAACCGCAAGTTCCAGACGATCGTGACGGGTTGAGTGGGTCGGTGACTGAGTGGACTTCAGGTGACCTGAGACTGACGAACGTCACGAAGAGGTACGACACGTTCACCGCGGTGGACCAGCTCGACCTGGTGATCCCACGCGGGTCGTTCTTTGCGCTGCTCGGTCCCTCGGGGTGTGGCAAGACGACGACGCTGAGAATGGTGGCCGGACTGGACCAGCCGACCATTGGCCAGATCTGGATCGGCCTCAAGGACATCACCGAGACCAAGGCCTACCAACGCAATGTCAACACGGTCTTCCAGAACTATGCGTTGTTTCCTCACCTGAGCATCATCGACAACGTCGCCTTCGGGTTGCGCCGCCGCAAGGTCTCGGATCACAAGGCCAAGGCCATGGAGGCACTCGAGCTCGTCCAGCTGGCACACATCGCGACGAAGAAGCCCGGTCAGCTGTCCGGCGGCATGCAGCAGCGTGTGGCGCTGGCCAGGGCGATCGTCAACCGGCCCGACGTCCTGCTGCTCGACGAACCGCTCGGCGCCCTCGACCTGAAGCTGCGTCGTCAGATGCAGATCGAGCTCAAGATGATCCAGTCCGAGGTCGGGATCACGTTCGTCCACGTGACGCACGACCAGGAAGAGGCCATGACGATGGCCGACACCATCGCGGTCATGAACGCCGGGCGGCTCGAGCAAGTCGGTGACCCGGCAACCCTCTACGAGCACCCCAAGTCGACGTTCGTGGCCAACTTCCTCGGGCAGTCGAACCTGTTGGAGGCCACCGTCAAGAGTCGCGATGGCAGCATCGCCGAGCTCGACGTCCACGGCGTGAGCCTGCGGCTGCCGGTGGATCGCCTCGAGAACGGCGCGTCGGCGGTGTGGCTCGGAGTTCGGCCGGAGAAGCTGCGGCTGGTTGCGAACGGATCCGCACCTGACGGGACCGGCGACAGCAACCGACTGACGGGAGTCGTCACTGACGCCTCCTTCACCGGGCTGGCCACCAACTATCTGGTCCGGCTGCCGTGGGGTCAGGAGCTCATGGTGGTGCAGCAGAACGACGGTACGTCGCGAGTCGCCGCAGGGGCGCAGGTCACCCTCGGTTGGGCTCCCGAGCACGGCTTTGCCCTGGACGCGAAACAGGACGCCCACGCGGGTGCACAGGACCAGGCCGATGACAGCGGAGCCGCATAGTGTCCGAGCCGGGGGGTGACGCTGCGGTCACGGAGGTGCAACGCCCTCGGCGGGTGAGACCCAGCTACACGCCATACCTGTTGCTTCTGCCCGGGCTGGCTTGGCTCGTTGTCTTCTTCGTCGTGCCCACGCTCTCGCTGGCCTCCCAGTCGCTGCAGACCGGGAACGTCGAGACCGGCTACACGTTGACGTGGCACTTCCAGACCTACGTCGACGCGCTGTCACATTTCTGGCCACACTTCGCGCGCTCGATCATCTTTGCCGGTATAGCAACGCTCTTGACCCTGTTGCTCGCCTATCCGCTGTCGTATTTCATCGCCCAGAAGGTTGGCAGGTGGAAGAACTTTCTGCTGGTGCTGGTGATCGCGCCCTTCTTCACCAGCTTCCTGATCCGAACCCTGGCCTGGCAGACCATTCTGACCGACAACGGCCCGGTGGTGGCTCTCGCCCGTTCGACCCACCTCACCGACCTGCTGCAGTGGGTGCAGCTCACGAACAACGACTCGCTGATGAACTCTCGGTTTGCGGTGATCTGTGGTCTGACCTACAACTTCCTGCCGTTCATGATCCTGCCGCTCTACGCCAATCTCGAGCGCCTCGACCACAGCCTGATCGAGGCAGCCGGCGATCTCTACGCCACGCCGATCAAGACGTTCTGGAAGGTCACCTGGCCACTGTCACTGCCGGGCGTCGTTGGTGGCACGCTGCTCACCTTCATCCCTGCGGCAGGTGACTTCATCAACTCCCGGCTGCTTGGCAACACCCAGACCGTCATGATCGGCCAGGTCATCGACTCGGAGTTCTTGCGGGTTCAGGACTACTCCACGGCCGCCGCTGTGTCTTTCGTGCTGATGGCCATCATCGTGGTCATTGTTGCCTTCTATGTCCGGCGTGCGGGCACCGAGGAGCTGGTCTGATGCGATGGATCCGCGCGCACCTCGTCGCCATCGCCGGGCTGCTGGTCCTGTCCTACATGTTGTTGCCCAACATCGTCGTCATCGTGTTCTCGTTCAACAAGCCAAAGGGGAACTACAACTACGAATGGCAGAGGTTCTCGCTCGACGCCTGGACCAACCCCTGCGGCACCCCAGGCATCTGTGATGCGCTCGGACTGAGCCTGCGCGTCGGCTTCATCGCCACCCTCGTCTCGACCATTCTCGGGACCATGGTGGCGTTCGCGATCGGTCGGTATCGCTTCCGCGGCCGCTCCAGCACGAACTTGCTCATCTTCTTGCCCATGGCCACACCTGAGGTCGTGATGGGCTCCAGCCTGTTGACCCTGTTCATCGCGATGGGTATCGCGCCCGGCACCGTCACCATCCTGATCGCGCACATCCTGTTCTGCCTGTCCTTCGTCGTGGTCACGGTGAAGGCGCGAATCGCCTCCCTCGACCCACGTCTCGAGCAGGCCGCGGCGGACCTCTTCGCCAACCCGTTCCAGGCCTTCATCCGGGTGACGCTGCCGCTGGTGGCTCCCGGTATCGCGGCCGGGGCCCTGCTGGCCTTCTCTCTCTCGTTCGACGACTACATCATCACCAACTTCAACGCGAGCCCCAGCTCTGTGACCTTCCCGATGTTTGTCTGGGGCGCGTCCCAGCGAGGTACACCGGTGCAGATCAACGTCATTGGCACGGTGATGTTCCTGGCGGCCCTGCTCCTGGTCGCAACTGGCCAGCTGATCAGCAACCGGCGCGCCAAGACGGCTGCCTGACGTGCTGCCTTCACGCCGCACGACGAGCTGATGCCGTCAGACGAGAGTCACCTGTTGGCGACGCGCGAGGTCGAAGCAGCGCTCGCGCATGCGTCATCCACCCCCTTGTGGTGGGACGACAGCAGCCGGCCCGAGCCCCGGCCCGCGCTTGAGGGCGATGGCGACGTCGATCTGGCGGTTGTCGGTGGGGGATTCTCCGGCTTGTGGGCGGCGCTTCTCGCGTTGGAGGAAGATCCCCAGCGCGAGGTCGTGGTGCTTGAGGCTGAGCGCCTTGGCTGGGCCGCGACGGGGCGCAATGGTGGGTTCTGTGCGGCCAGCCTGACCCACGGGGTGGGCAACGGTCTGGCGCGCTGGCCCGGCGAGATGCCGCTGTTGCAGCGTTTGGGCGTAGCCAACCTCGACGCGATCGAGGCGACGATCCGCGATCGTGGCATCGACTGCGACTTCGAACGCACCGGGGAGCTCGACGTGGCGGTCGAGCCGTGGCAGCTGAAGGACCTGGGCAGCCTTCACCGGACGATGAGCGATCTGGGCGAGGATGTCGAGCTCCTGACTGCCGCTCAGACCCGAGCGCTCGTCGACTCACCGACATACCTGGGGGGCCTCCTGGATCGAGGCGGTGTTGCCATGGTCAACCCGGCGCGGCTGGCGTGGGGTCTGGCCGATGCCGTCGAGAGCTCCGGCGGCAGGATCCACGAGTCGACACGGGTGCAGCGGCTGCGGTCGGCAGGAGAGCGGGTCGCACTGACCACGGCGAACGGCACGGTGCGCGCCCGCCAGGTGGTCCTGGCCACGAACGTCTTCCCCTCACCACTTCGACGAGCTCGCCCGTATGTCGTCCCGGTCTGGGATCACATCATTGCCACCGAGCCGCTGAGCCCGAGCCAGCGTGCCTCGCTGGGCTGGCAGGGCCGACAGGGTGTGGGAGACGCCGGCAACCAGTTCCACTACTACCGGCTCACCGGTGACAACAGGCTCGTCTTCGGCGGCTATGACGCCCTGTACTACTACGGCTCCGACCTGTCCGAACAACGTCAGCGTCGTCCCGAGACCGAGCAGCTGCTCTACCGCCACATGCTCGCGACCTTCCCCGGCCTGCAAGGGGTGCGCGTCACACACACGTGGGGTGGTGCCATCGACACGTCAACCCGGTTCAGCGCCTCGTGGCAGCGGGCTTTCGGGGGCAAGGCCGTCTCGGTCCTGGGATACACCGGGTTGGGCGTCGGCGCGTCACGGTTCGGCGCGCAGGTCTGTCTGGACCTGTTGGCCGGCCGGGACAACGAACGCACCAGGCTTGAGATGGTGCGGCGTCCGCCGTTGCCCTGGCCGCCGGAGCCGTTGCGCTGGTTGGGGATTCAGATGACAAGACGCAGCATCGCGCGAGCCGACGAACATGGTGGACGGCGCGACATCTGGCTACGGTTGCTGGACAGACTCGGTCTGGGCTTCGACTCCTGAGCCGGAGCCCTTGGTTGCCAAATGACGTTTGCTGGAATGAGGATCACTGCCATGACTCGCTATGGCCCGCAGTTCGGACCTGACATCACGTTCCTGGGCGTGCCGCGTTGTGACCTCGACGACCCCGGGACGTATGCCGACGCGGACGTCGTGATCCTCGGGGCGCCCTTCGATGGTGGCACCTCGAACCGCCCCGGTGCGCGGTTCGGCCCCATGGCGATCCGGATGACCGACTACCTGCCGCACGACGGTTCACGCCCGAGCCTTGCCCTTCGAACTGACGGTCTGGTTGACCTGCGGGTGCTCGACGCCGGCGACGTCGAGATGTACTCCGGCGACATCGAGAAGGCCCTCCCGGCGCTCGAGTCAGCCGTCGAGAAGGTGACCCGGGCGGGCGCCATACCGATCGTGCTCGGTGGCGACCACTCCATCGCGTTTCCGGACGCCAAGGGTGTGGCCAACGTGCTCGGGCACGGGCGGGTCTCGATGCTTCACTTCGACGCGCATGCCGACACCGGTGACATCGAGTTCGGCTCCCTCTGGGGACACGGTCAGCCGATGCGCCGGTTGATCGAGTCGGGCGCCCTGCGCGGCGACAGGTTCCTCCAGATCGGTTTGCGGGGCTATTGGCCGCCGCCCGAGACGCTGGACTGGATGGCCGTCCAGGGGATGCGCTCGTACGAGATGACCGAGATCGGTCGCCGGGGTCTGCAGGACTGCCTGACCGAGGCTTTTGTCACCGCGATGGACGAGTGCGATGGCGTGTTCCTCTCGGTCGACATCGACGTCTGCGACCCCGGCCACGCACCGGGCACCGGCACCCCTGAACCTGGCGGACTGACTGCTCGAGAGCTGCTGGACTCGGTGCGGCGGATCTGTCTCGAGCTTCCTGTGGTCGGCGTCGACATCGTCGAGGTCAGCCCACCCTTTGATCATGCGGACATCACCGCGGCCCTGGCCAATCGCGTTGTGCTGGAGGCGCTCTCGGCGATCGCACGACGTCGTCAGGACGCCCGCGATGGAACCGTGTGGGATCCCACTCAGCCGCTGCTGGAGGGACGCTGATTCCAGTACGGTTCTGACTCCCCAGGGCGGTTGCCGTGATCGCGCGGCCACACCTTGCCGGGGACCCCGTCGACGTGCTGAAATCGACGTATGACCACTGAGCGGTTGCAGACGGTGAACAGCGTTCTGGACGAAACTGACATCCGGCTGGAAGCGGGTCACGCCGCCGGGGCAAAGGTATGGCTGTCGGGATTCCCCGTGTTGGACAAGACGCTGGCCGGTGGGTTCCGCTCGGGTGAGCTGGTCCTCGTGGGCGGAGGCCAGGGACTGGGCAAGACCACCTTCGCACTACAGGTCATGCGCAACCTGGTCGCGACCGGTCACACCGCGGTCTACTTCTCGTTCGATCACGACAACACGACGCTGATCGAACGGCTGATCGCCATGGAGGCGGCCGAGATCGCCGGGCTGTCCGGGGTTTCGCTGAAGCGGGTCCGTGAGGCGTTCGAGACGCGACAACGCAATGAGCCAAAGCTTGAGACGCGCCTCGCCGGCACGGAGGCGGGGGTTGAAGCGGTTCAGGAGCTCCGTGCATACGGCAGGCGGTTGCATCTGCATCGCTCCAAGTCATCCGACACCGACGTCGAGGCCATGAAGAAGGTCATCGAGACGATCCGTGAGGACACGGGGCAGGCGCCGTTCGTGGTCGTCGACTCCTTGCAGAAGGTCCATCTCGCCGGTTCCGGACTGCTCTCGGAGGACGATCGGGCCACCCTCGTCGTCGATGAGCTCAAGGACTTGACGCTGGATGCTGGTGTGCCGATTCTTGCCATCGTCGCCGCCGGACCGATCTCCGGCAGGCGGATGCGGGTCAAGGACCTGCGCGGGTCGTCGAACGTTGCCGTCCCCGCCGACGTCGTGCTCATCGTCAACGACAAGTTCGATGTGGTGGCGCGGCATCACCTGGTCTACAACCTGGCCAGCGCCGAACGGTTCAAGAGCTGGGTGATCATGAGCATCGAGAAGAACCGCAATGGCATCGACAAGGTGGACCTCGAGTTCGAGAAGGAGTTTGCGCAGGGCAGGTTCAACCCCAATGGCGGGCGGGTCGAAGAAGAGCTGCTGGACGACCGAATCTTCGTCGAGTAGCCGGGTCCGCAGGGCAGCATCAGCTGTTCGGTCAGACCTCGCTCAATCGCTCACGCCACTGCCCCTCTCCGTGATGCAATAAACCATGACAGCACTGCAATCAACAGCCAAGGTGACCGAGGTGGTGACGGGGCGGCTGCAGTCCCTGCACAGCTTCCTGGAAGAGACCAACGACCGGCTCAAAGCAGGTCAGGTCGCCGGAGCCAAGGTGTGGCCGTCCGGGTTCGGCGCCCTGGACAAGGCGCTCACCGGTGGTTTCCGCTCGGGTGAGCTGGTACTGCTGGGCGGTCCCCAGGGCTTGGGCAAGACCACGTTCGGGCTCCAGGTGATGCGCAACCTCATTGCCGCCAACCACAGTGCCGTCTACTTCTCGTTCGAGCACGACAACCACACTCTGCTCGAGCGGCTGATTGCCATGGAGGCAGCCGAGATCGCCGGCCCCACAGCGGTCCCGCTGCATCGGGTCCGCCAGGCGTTCGAGGCGCGGCACGGCACGGAGCAGACGTTGGAGGGACGACTCGAAGGCACCTTGGGTGGGGTCGAGGCGGTCGAGGCGCTCCAGGGCTATGCCCGGCGGCTCCATCTGCACCGTTCGAACGGGTCCGACACCGATGTCGAAGCCATGCGACGGGTTATCGAGACCATCCGTGATGAGACGGGGGAAGAGCCGTTCGTGGTTGTCGACTACCTCCAGAAGGTCCACGTCCCCCAGTCCGCCGGCATGTCCGAGGATGAGCGGGTCACGGTGGTTGTCGAAGCGCTCAAGGACCTGGCACTGGAGCTGACTCTCCCCGTGATGGCCATCGTCGCGGCCGACAAGAGCGGTCTGGTCACCGGCAAACGCATGAGGGTCCATGATCTGCGCGGTTCATCGGCCCTTGCCTACGAGCCCGACGTCGTGCTGATCATCAACGACAAGTACGACGTGGTCGCCCGGCATCACCTGATCTATGACGTGGCCAACGCCGATCGCTTCCGCGGCTGGGTGGTCATGACCATCGAGAAGAACCGCAATGGTGTGGACAAGGTGGACCTCGAGTTCCGCAAGCGCTTCGACCAGGGCAGGTTCGACACCGGTGGCGGATACGTCACCGAACAGCTGATCGACGAGCGGATCTTCGTCGAATAGCGGCCGACCGCCAGACTTCGTGCTGGAATGAGCCATGACCTTGCTGGATCCAAGCATCATGCCTGAAGCAACCACCCAGACAGAGCGGCTCAAGACGTTGCGCGCCGTTCTTGAAGCGACCAACGAAGTGCTGAGTGTGGATGAACCAGCCGGAGCCAGGGTCTGGCCGTCCGGCTTCGCTCAATTGGACTCCGTGCTGACTGGCGGGTTTCGTGCAGGTGAGCTGGCGCTCCTGGGCGGAGGGCCGGGTCTGGGCAAGACCACGTTTGCGCTGCAGGTGGCACGCAACCTCGTCACATCCGGCCACAGCGTCGTCTTCTTCTCGTTTGAGCATGACTACCACTCTCTGATGGAGCGGCTGATCGTCATGGAGGCAGCCGAGATCGCCGGTGCCAGCGCGGTGCGGCTGCCTGAGGTCCGTCAGGCGTTCCGGATTTCACAGGGTCCGGATCGGATGATGATGGAGGGGCGGCTGTACGGCACCCAGGGAGGTGTCGAGGCGGTCGAGGCGCTGGAAGGCTACTGCGATCTGCTGTACCTGCACCGTTCCAGCGGAGCTCAAACCGATGTCGATGTCATGAGATCGACCATCGAGGCGATCCGCGAGCGCACGGGTCGGACGCCGTTCGTGGTGGTCGACTACCTCCAGAAGGTCAAGGCCGCCGCACCTCCGGGTGAACGGCGCCGGTCCGTCCAGCTGTCTGAGGAAGACCGGATCACCGTGGTCGTTGAGGGGCTCAAGGACATGTCGTTGGACCTGGCTGTCGCTGTTCTCGCCCTTGTCGCGGTCGACAAGAGTGGCTTGGCGGCCGCCTCGAGGACGCGAGTCCGGGATCTGCGCGGATCCTCAGCCCTCGCACATGAGGCCGACATCGTGCTCATCCTCAATCACAAGTTCGACGTGGTTGCCCGGCATCACCTGATGTTCAACACGGGAAACGCCGAGCAGTTCCACCACTGGGTGGTCATGAGCATCGAGAAGAACCGCAACGGCGTGGACGACGTGGACCTTGAGTTCAGGAAGCGCTTCGAGAACGCCCGATTCGACACCGACGGTGGACGGGTCGCGGAAGAGCTGGTCGACGATCGAATCTTCAAGGAGTAGGCCTCGATCTGGACGTGTGGCCCTGCCAGCACGACATTGACGGGACAATGGAGGAGTGACCTCACCGCGCAGCATCGTCATCCTGGGATCAACAGGTTCGATCGGCACCCAGGCTCTGGAAGTGGTGGCCGCCAACCCTGCGCGCTTCCAGGTGACCGCGATCAGCGCCGGTGGCGGCAACCTCGACCGGCTGGCCCGGCAGGCGGTCGTGCTGGATGTCCAGGCGGTCGGCGTGGCGCGAGGGGAGCACGAAGTCGTCGCGGCGGCCATCCACCAGATGGCGGGTGAGGCGGGACGTCAGGGCTTCATGCCGCAGATTCTTGTCGGGGACCAGGCCAGCACCGACCTGGCGGCGAGTGGAGCAGACGTGGTGCTGAACGGCATCACCGGCTCGATCGGTCTGCGTCCAACCTTGGCTGCCCTCACGTCGGGCAGCACCTTGGCCCTGGCCAACAAGGAGTCCCTGATCGTCGGTGGCTCGCTGGTCAAGGCAGCGGCCGTGCCTGGTCAGATCGTCCCCGTCGACAGTGAGCACAGCGCTATCGCCCAGTGCCTGCGCGGTGGCACGGCGGACGAGGTGCGCAAGCTGGTGATCACGGCCAGCGGCGGACCTTTCCGGGGGAGGACCCGCGCTGAGCTCGAGTCGGTCACTCCCGAGCAGGCTCTTGCCCATCCGACCTGGGCCATGGGACCGGTCATCACCACCAACTCGGCAACGCTGGTCAACAAGGGTCTGGAGGTCATCGAGGCTCACCTGCTCTTCGACATACCGTTCGAGCGCATCGAGGTCGTCGTCCACCCGCAGTCCCTGGTCCACTCGATGGTGGAGTTCGTCGACGGGTCCACCATCGCCCAGGTCTCCCCCCCGAGCATGCTGATTCCCATCGCCCTGATGGGGGGAGCGGCCGGCCCCTGCTCCCCCGCGGTCTTCAACGCAGCCAACGAAGAGTGCGTTGCCGCGTTCCTGCACGGAAGCATTCGCTTCGTCGACATCGTCGACACGGTCGGGCGGGTGGTGGACGAGTGGAGCGACCACCCGGAGAACAATTCGGCGCTGCTGGACGTTGATACCGTATTGAGCGCCGAGACATGGGCGCGACGACGAGCCCGTGCGGTCCTGGGCCTTACCGGAAGTGAGACGCTGGTTCTGTGATGTATCTCCTCGGCGTGCTGTTCGTCGCCCTCGGCATCAGTGTCTCGATCGCCTTGCACGAGGTCGGCCACCTCCTGCCCGCCAAGCGGTTCGGCGTCAAGATCACCCAGTACATGGTCGGTTTCGGCCCGACCGTGTGGTCGCGCCAGCGGGGCGAGACAGAGTACGGCCTCAAAGCGATCCCGCTCGGTGGCTACATCCGCATGATCGGCATGTTCCCGCCCAAACCCGGCGCGGACCCGTCGGTGTTGCGCGGCTCGAGCACCGGCCGCTTCTCCCAGCTGATGGACCAGGCCCGCGACGAGTCCATGGAGCAGGTCAAGCCCGGCGACGAGGACCGTGTCTTCTACAAGCTCTCGACGCCCAAGAAGCTGGTGGTGATGTTGGGGGGGCCGACCATGAACCTGGTCATCGCCGTGGTCGTGCTGGGGGTCATCTTCACCCTGTACGGCATCGGCGAGATCACCGCTCGCGTCAGCGCCGTGTCGCAGTGCGTCCAGAACGTCCAGGCCAACGGCTCCGCCCCCGCGACCTGCTCGCCGTCCGACCCTCAGGCTCCAGCCAACGTGGCGGGCATCCGCCCCGGCGACAGGATCATCGCCCTTGCCGGTCAGCCGGTCAACAACTGGGACGACGTTCGCGCCCTGGTCCGGCCCAACGGCGGCCGGCAGATCAGCGTCGTCGTCGAACGCGCCGGAAAAACCCTTCACCTGACTGCCACGCCGATCCTCAACAATGTGCCGCGGGTCGACGCCGCCGGCAACCTCGTCGTCGGCCCGGACGGCAAGGCCCTCACGGATCGCGTCGGCTTCATGGGCTTCTCACCCAGCGCAGAGATCGTCAAGCAACCTCTCACGGCCGTCCCCGCGCTCATCGGCGACCAGGTCTCGCGCACCGCCGGCGTGGTGTTGAGGATCCCGGAGAAGATGGCCGGCATCGCGGAGGCAGCCTTCGGCGGCGGGGTGCGCGACCCGAACGGCCCGATGTCCGTGGTCGGTGTGGGGCGGGTGGCCGGCGAGGTCGCCGACGGGCAGCTGTCCGGCCTGGCTGACTCGACGTCATCCAAGTTCGTCATCCTGATCAGCCTGATCGGGTCCCTCAACATTGCGCTGTTCGTCTTCAACCTCATCCCGCTGCTGCCCCTGGACGGTGGGCATGCGGCCGGTGCCCTGTGGGAAGGCCTCAAGCGGCAGGTGGCCAGGCTTCGCGGCCGGCCCAACCCTGGCTATGTCGACGTGGCCAAGGCTCTGCCTGTGGCCTATGCCGTGTCGATCGCTCTCATCGGCATGTCCGTCCTGCTGATCTATGCCGACCTGGTCAACCCGATCAAGATCGGCGGCTGACCGCTGAGCTCAACTGAACCCTGCTCAACTGAACCCTGCTCGACTGAACCCTGCTCGACTGAACGCCGCTCGTCGCGGCACGTGAGGAATACTGTCGCCATGTCGGTTTCTCTGGGTATGCCGCTGCTGCCGCCGCCGGTGGTATCCCCGCGGCGCAAGTCCCGCAAGATCAAGGTCGGCAAGGTTGAGGTCGGTGGCGACGCCCCCATCTCGGTGCAGTCGATGTGCACGACCCCCACCACTGACGTCAACGCGACGCTGCAGCAGATCGCTGAGCTGACCGCGACGGGGTGCGACATCGTGCGAGTGGCCTGCCCCACCCAGGACGACGCCGACGCACTGGCCGAGATCGCCAAGAAGAGCCAGATCCCGGTCATCGCCGACATCCACTTCCAGCCCAAGTACGTCTTCGCCGCGATCGACGCCGGCTGCGCTGGGGTCCGGGTGAACCCGGGCAACATCCGTATGTTCGACGACCAGGTCAAACAGATTGCCCGTGCCGCCAAGGATGCCGGCGTCTCCATCCGGATCGGCGTCAACGCAGGCTCGCTGGACCCGCGGATCATGGCCAAGTACGGCAAGGCCACTCCCGAGGCCCTGGTCGAGTCGGCGGTCTGGGAGGCAAGCCTGTTCGAGGAGCACGACTTCCACGATTTCAAGATCTCGGTCAAGCACAACGACCCGGTGGTGATGATCCGGGCCTACGAGCTGCTGGCCGAACGCGGCGACTGGCCGTTGCACCTCGGGGTGACCGAGGCCGGCCCAGCTTTTCAAGGGACGATCAAGTCTTCCGTGGCCTTCGGAGCGTTGCTGGCAAAAGGAATTGGCGACACCATCCGGGTCTCGCTGTCGGCCCCACCGGTCGAGGAGATCAAGGTCGGCAACCAGATCCTGCAGTCCCTGAACCTGCGCCCGCGCAAGCTGGAGATCGTCTCGTGCCCTTCGTGCGGTCGGGCTCAGGTCGACGTCTACACCCTGGCCGACCAGGTGGCGGCTGGCCTGGAGGGTCTCGAGGTGCCTCTGCGCGTGGCTGTCATGGGCTGCGTCGTGAACGGGCCGGGCGAGGCTCGTGAGGCCGATCTCGGTGTCGCATCGGGCAATGGCAAGGGCCAGATCTTCGTCAGGGGCGAGATCATCAAGACGGTGCCTGAGTCCCAGATCGTCGAGACCCTGATCGAGGAGGCCATGCGGCTCGCCGAAGAGATGGGCGAGCCGGTGGACGGCGAAGGAAAGTCCGCTGGTCCCGTCGTCACCGTTGGCTGAAGCCGCGATTTCGTGGTGACGGTCGACAGACCAGCCGACGCAGGGCAGGCTGGAGACGTGCTCCGCACGAAGAGTCCCGTACGAGCCCTGACCGCGGCAGACCGTGATCAGGCGCTGGAAGTCTGCGCGCGCGATACCCGCACGAATGTCTTTGTGGCCGCGCGCATCCTCGAAGGTGCACTGGTGACCTCTCCCGGTGCGCTGTTGGGCTATGCGGACGGCTCCGGGCTGCAGGCCATCTGCTGGGCCTCGGCGAACCTCGTCCCCGTAGGGTGCGACATCGTTGCCCTCGAAGCCTTCGCCACCAAGCTCGACCACTGGCGGCGCCGCTGCTCATCGGTGTTCGGACCCGCTGACATGGTGCTGCCCCTGTGGGCCGAGCTGAGGCCCACCTGGGGCAGGCCCCGCGAGGTGCGTAAGAACCAGCCAGTGATGGCCACCGCCGGCCCCGTTCCGCCAGATGTGTCCCACGACCCCGCGGTCCGTCGGGCTCGATTCGACGAGGTGGACCTGGTGATGCCCGCCGCGGCTGCCATGTTTACCGAGGAGATCGGCTACCCGCCGTACTGGGGCTCGGGCCAGATCTACCGCCAGAGCGTCGCAGCCCTTATCAGCGCGGGTCACACCTTCGTTCGGGTGGTCGACGGTGAGGTCATGTTCAAGGCCGATGTCGGTTCGGTGGCTCTGGGGGTGGCTCAGATCCAGGGTGTCTGGGTGGCTCCGCGCTGGCGGGGCCAAGGACTCGCTGCGCCCGCCATGGCATCGGTCGTCGAGCAGGTGCGCGCCGAGATCGCTCCGGTGGTCACGCTCTATGTCAACGACTTCAACCTGGCGGCTCGTGCCACTTACGCGCGGGTTGGATTCAGCGAGATCGGAAGCTTCGCCACAGTGCTCCTGTGAGCGTCTTGCCCTCGTCACGAAAGGGTCTTGGGGGACTTCCCGCGATATTGGCGTGAGTGCCTCGACCTCGTGCCGATATCCTCACGGGGTCCGGTGCACCAATGTCCGGATGTCACCTGACCTGACCAAGGAGCTCCCCGTGTCAACGCCGGCCATGCGCATGTCGACCCTGTTCCTGCGAACCCTGCGCGAGGATCCGGCCGAAGCGGAGCTGCCGAGCCACCGGCTACTGGTCCGGGCCGGCTACATCCGCCGCGTCGCCCCCGGTATCTACACCTGGCTGCCGCTCGGTCTGAAGGTGCTGCGCAACGTCGAGCGCATCGTGCGTGAGGAGATGGACGCCATCGGCGCCCAGGAGCTGAGCTTCCCGGCCCTGCTGCCCAGGGAACCTTTCGAGGCGACCGGCCGCTGGACGGAATACGGCGAGAACATCTTCCGGCTCAAGGACCGCAAGGGCGCGGACTACCTGCTGGGTCCCACACACGAAGAGATGTTCACGCTGGCGGTCAAGGACCTCTACGGCTCCTACAAGGACCTGCCCCTGTCGATCTACCAGATCCAGCTCAAGTACCGCGACGAGGCACGTCCGCGTGCCGGCCTGCTGCGCGGTCGCGAGTTCGTCATGAAGGACTCATACTCCTTCGACGTGGATGACGCTGGTCTGCAGGCCTCGTATGACGCCCACCGCGGCGCCTACATCAAGATGTTCGACCGTCTGGGTTTCGACTACGTCATCGTCAAGGCGACCTCCGGGGCGATGGGCGGGTCTGCGTCAGAGGAGTTCCTCGCGACGGCCGAGAACGGTGAAGACACCTACGTCCGCTGCACATCCTGCGACTACGCGGCGAACGTCGAGGCCGTGAAGGTGCCCTCGCCGCCCGCCATCCCGTATGACGGGTTGCCCGCCGCCCACGTCGAGGACACCCCCGGCACGCCCACCATCGACACCCTGGTGGACCACCTCAACGCGGCCTTCCCCCGGGCCGACCGCCCCTGGTCGGCCAGCGACACCCTCAAGAACGTGCTCGTGATGGTGGTCCACCCCGGCGGCCGCCGCGAGCCGCTGGCCATCGGCGTTCCCGGTGACCGCGAGATCGATGAGAAACGACTCGGCGCCCAGGTCGAGCCGGCTGAGATCGAGGCCTTCGACGAGGCGGACTTCGCGAAGCACCCCGCACTGGCCAGGGGGTACATGGGCCCCGGGGCGCTGGGCGAGGACGCCGCGTCGGGGATCAGGTACCTGCTGGACCCCCGTGTCGTCGACGGCACGGACTGGGTCACCGGAGCCGACTCCCCGGACCGACACGTGATCGGGCTGGTGGCCGGACGCGACTTCACGGCCGACGGCACGATCGAGGCTGCCGAGGTTCGTGACGGTGATGAGTGCCCCAGCTGCGGTCAGGTGCTCGAGACCGCCCGGGGCATCGAGATGGGGCACATCTTCCAGCTCGGGCGCAAGTACGCAGAGGCGCTGGGTCTGAAGGTCCTGGACCAGAACGGCAAGCTGGTGACGGTGACCATGGGCTCCTATGGCGTGGGAGTCAGTCGTGCCGTCGCGGCTGTGGCCGAGGGCTGTCACGACGAGTTCGGTCTGGTGTGGCCTCGCGAGCTCGCTCCCGCCGATGTTCATGTGGTGGCGACCGGCAAGGCCGAAGAGGTCTTTGCCAAGGCGGCGGAGCTCACCGATGCCCTTGCCGCACAGGGCGTCTCGGTCCTCTACGACGACCGTCGCAAGGTCTCGCCCGGCGTGAAGTTCAAGGACGCCGAGCTGATCGGCGTGCCGACCATCGTGATTGTCGGCAAGGGCCTGGAGGTTGGCACGATCGAGATCAAGGACCGTGCGACCGGTGTCCGACGTGAGGTTCCTGTCGACCAGATCGTCGATGCCGTCGTGTCCGAGGTGCGCGGTTCTGCAAGCTGATGGGTCGTCCTGTGCCACAGCTTCGAGCGGTCATCTTCGACTGGGGCGGCACCCTCACGCCGTGGCACACCTTTGACCTTGCGGAGCAGTGGGCGGTCTACGCCCGTGTTGTTCACGATGACGATGAACGCGCCAGCGCCGACCTCGCAGCGCGCCTCTTCGCTGCGGAGGCCGCGGCATGGCAACGAGCGCGCACGGGTCAGGGCAGCACGCACATGGACGACCTGTTGCGTGAGGTGGGAGTGGACACCACCGATGCTGTGCACGACGCTGCGCTGACGGCATACCGCCACTTCTGGGAACCACACACGATCACCGACGAGCAGGTGCGCCCGGTCTGGGAAGGCTTGCGCGAGAGGGGAATCCGCGTCGGGATCTTGTCCAACACGATCTGGTCGGGGGACTATCACCGTGGCGTGTTCGAGCGGGACGGCGTCCTCGACCTGATTGACTCGGATGTCTACTCCAGCGAGATCGCCTGGACCAAGCCGCACCCGAAAGCGTTCCAGACATCCGCTGAGGCGCTCGGGGTCGAGCCGTCCGAGGCCGTCTACGTGGGGGATCGGCCCTTCGAGGACGTCCACGGGAGCCAGTCGGCAGGGATGCGCGCCATCTGGGTGCCGCACTCGGAGATCCCCGTGGCACAACAGGTTTCAGTCGACGTGACTCCCGATGGGGTTGCTCATCAGCTGCTCGACGTCCTCGACATCGTGGACGGGTGGCAGTCGAGGTGAGCGACCCTTCGACCACGACGCTCGTGTTGATGGTCTTGGCCGCGGTCTGCGCGGGGTGGGTCGACGCAGTTGTCGGCGGTGGCGGGCTGATCCAGCTCCCGGCGTTGATGCTCGGATTCCCGCTGGCGGCTCCGGTTCAGCTGCTGGCGACCAACAAGCTCAGCTCGATCTGCGGCACAACAGCGAGTGCGGCGACCTACTACCGCCGAGTCAGGCCAGACCTGAAGACAGCGATTCCGTTGGCACTGTTGGCGTTCTGCGGTTCGCTGATCGGTGCCTCGCTCGTGTCGCAGATCTCGCGAGCCGCCTTCAACCCGATCATCCTTGTGGTGCTGATCGGGGTGGGCGCCTACACGTTGGTCAACCCGACACTCGGCCGCGCGACGGACCTGCGTTTCTCGGGCCGCCGCCATTTGCTGGCCGCCACCGGGGTCGGCTTCCTGATCGGCATGTATGACGGAGCGCTCGGCCCCGGAACCGGCTCGTTCCTCGTGTTCGCCCTCGTCGGGCTGCTCGGCTATGCGTTCGTGGAGGCCAGCGCCAAGGCCAAGATCGCCAACGTTGCCACCAATCTGGCGGCACTCGTGATCTTCATCCCGGCCGGCGCGGTGATGTGGAAGGTCGGACTGCTCATGGGCCTGGGCAACCTGGTTGGCGGCTACATCGGGGCACGCACCGCGGTGGCAAAGGGCTCCGGGTTCATCCGCGTCGTTCTGGTTGTCGTGGTCGGGGCGTTCATCGTCAAGATCGGTCTCGACGTGATTGGCCAGCTCAGCTGACCGGACCCGGCTACGTCAGTGCCGCCGCCAGCTCAGCAGCCGTGGTCACCGGGCGGTCGCAGACAAAGCCACGACAGACGTATGCCGCTGCGTCGCCGGCTACCAGAGGCCGGCTGGCCAGGAGCGGAATCCCCGGCGCGTCAGGCAACCCGTGAGCGATGACCAGTCCGGGGGAGGTGTTGGCACGCGCTGTGCGGACCAGTTCTCGCGCCTGCGGTCCGTCGCCGACGACGGCCACCTGCAGGGGGCCTGCGGCCATCGCTTCGGCCACGGCAAGGGTCCAGCCCGCAAACCGTGGGTCCTGAGCGGCAAGACGTGAGGCGGACCTGACTGCCGCGTCGGCTGCTTCTCTGTGCCGGGTCGAACCGGTCAGCGCCGAGAAGGTCAGCAGGGCGCCCGCGAGCGCGGCATGACCTGAAGGCTCGGCGTTGTCCGCTGCGCTGCGCGGTCTGGCGAACAGCTCCTCGGCGTCGTCCGCGGTGTCGAAGAAACCGCCCTGACCATCTGCGAAGTGGGTCAGCGCCGTGTCAAGGAGACTGCCTGCCGCACTGAGCCACCGTGGCTCCTCGGTGGCTTGGTGCAGGGTGAGCAGGCCTTCGGCCAGGTTGCCGTAGTCATCCGCAACCCCCATCGCGGTTCCGACGACGCCCTCGCGCGATGCCCGGCGCAGCCTGCTGTCAACCAGGTGGGCGTCCACGAGAAACTGTGCGCACCCTCGGGCCGCCTCCACATATCGTGGATCCTCCAGCAGCACACCGGCTTCGCTCAGCGCCGCGATGGTCAGACCGTTCCAGCTCGTGACCACTTTGTCGTCGCGAGCCGGCTGTGGCCGCAGATCGCGAGCGGCAAGCAGACGGTCGCGGACGACTTCCCACCACGGCGCGTCAGCCGGATCCGTACGAAGCTGCAACGTGGACATCCCGTGTTCGAAAGTCCCTGTCTCGGTGACCTCGAGCAGCTGGGCGGCCCGGCGGCCGTCATCCTCGCCCAGCACGTCCACGAGCTGTTGCTCGGTCCAGGCGTAGGTCAGCCCCTCGACCCCGTCGGTGTCGGCATCGAGAGCCGACGCGAAGCCACCCTCGACAGTCCCGAGATCGCGCAGCAGGAAGTCCGCAGTCTGACGCGCAACCCGCTCTGCCAGCAGCGCCTGCTCAGCATGCGACCCCTGCTCTGCGAGCCGAGATCGGGTGGCCCGCCACAGGTGAAGATAGACGCGTAACAGCTGGGCGTTGTCGTAGAGCATCTTCTCGAAGTGAGGCACCACCCAGCCTGCGTCCACCGAGTAGCGCGCAAAGCCGCCGGCCAGCTGGTCGTACATCCCGCCACGGGCCATCGCCTCACAGCTGCCCTCGGCCATCAGCAGTGCGCGCTCTGAACCGGTGCGTGCCCCATGGCGCAACAAGAACTCCAGGACCATTGACGGTGGAAACTTCGGTGCCCGGCCGAATCCACCATACTGCCAGTCATATGCGCCGGCCAGCACCTCTTCGGCCTGCTGGAGCTCGACTGCCCCCAGCGGTGCGCCCGCCCCGACGGTCGTGGCGGCGCGCAGCGTCTCGACGACGTGTGAACCGCTGGCGACAACCTCTTCGCGTCGATCGCGCCAGGCGTCGGAGACACCTGACAGCAGCTGCAGGAATGAGGCCTTGGGGAAGTACGTGCCGCAGAAGAAGGGCTCTCCGGCCGGCGTGAGGAAACAGGTCATTGGCCAGCCGCCGTGGCCGGTCATCGCGGTGGTCGCTGACATGTAGATCGCATCGAGGTCAGGGCGTTCCTCGCGGTCGACCTTGATGGCCACGAAGCTGGCGTTGATGGCTCCGGCAACCTCGTCATCCTCGAACGACTCGTGGGCCATCACGTGGCACCAGTGACAGGCTGCATACCCGATCGACAGCAGGATGGGTTTGCTGAGACGCTCCGCCTCGGCGAGAGCCTCGGGTCCCCACTGCCACCA
>JABBOX010000218.1 GCA_012927555.1 Phycicoccus sp. | reverse complement strand
GACTGATCTTCTTGCCCAGCCATACCAGTGGATCGTATCGGCGATCGACGATCCGTTCCTTCATGGGGATGATGGCGTTATCGGTGATCTTGATGTGCTCGGGGCACACCTCGGTGCAGCACTTGGTGATGTTGCACAGGCCGATCCCCTGCTCCTCCTTGGCGAAGTCCGCCCGGTCCTTGCGAGCATCCAGCGGATGCATGGAGAGCTCGGCAGCACGGATGAGGAACCGCGGGCCCGAGAAGGACTTCTTGTGGTCCTCGTGGTCGCGGACCACGTGACAGACGTCCTGGCACAGGAAGCACTCGATGCACTTGCGGAACTCCTGCGAACGCTCGACGTCGACCTGGGCCATGCGGTACTCACCCAGAGCCAGGTCCTTCGGCGGCGCGAAGGCAGGGATCTGAAGAGCCTTCGCATAGTTGAAGGACACGTCCGTCACGAGGTCACGGATGATCGGGAAGGTGCGCAACGGAGTGATCGTCACGGTCTCTTCCTTGGTGAAGGTGTTCATCCGGGCCATGCACATCAGGCGCGGATGACCATTGACCTCAGCGCTGCACGAACCGCACTTGCCGGCCTTGCAGTTCCAGCGAACAGCCAGGTCGTGCGCCTGCTCGGACTGGATCCGGTGGACGATGTCGAGGACGACCTCACCCTCGTTGACCTCGACCGTGTGGTCCTTCAGCTCGCCGCCGTTGGCGTCTCCGCGCCACACGCGAAAGTGCGCCGCGTAGGTCATGAGCTCATCCCCTGTTCGGGCGTGACCGACGGGTCGTCGAGAGTGGCCACCTCGGCCTCGGTGAGGTACTTCGACAGCTCGCCGCGCTCGAACAGCTCGAGCAGGTCGCGTCGGATCGTGGGGACGGGCTTGTGCTCGATCAACACTGAGCCGCCTTCGCCATCCAGCGAGCAGATGAGGTTGACGCTGCGCCAGTTCGGGTTCATCCCGGGGAAGTCCTCGCGAGTGTGCCCGCCACGGCTCTCTTCACGCTCAAGAGCCGCCAGTGCCACACAGGTTGAGACCGTCAGCATGTTGCGCAGATCCAGCGCAAGGTGCCAGCCGGGGTTGAACTGTCGATGTCCCTCAACGCTGACCTTGTCCGCGCGGACCTTCAGGCCCTCCAACGAGGCGATCGCCTGACGGATCTCGCTCTCACTTCGGATGATGCCGACCAGGTCGTTCATCGTCTGCTGAAGCTCCTGGTGCAGCGTGTAAGGGTTCTCACCCTCGTTCTCGAACGGTGCCACGGCTGCAGCCTCGCCGGTCACGAGATCTGACGGCAGAACCTTGGGCCGGTTCTTGCCCAGACCCAGGACGTATGCCGCCGCACCCGCTCCGGCGCGTCGTCCGAAGACGAGCAGGTCGGATAGCGAGTTGCCACCGAGACGGTTGGATCCGTGCATACCGCCGGCGGACTCGCCGCAGGCAAACAGCCCAGGGACGCGAGTCTCTTCGGTGTCAGCGTCGACCTCGATGCCGCCCATCACGTAGTGACAGGTCGGACCGACCTCCATCGGCTCCTTCGTGATGTCAACGTCCGCCAGCTCTTTGAACTGGTGGTGCATCGCTGGCAGCTTGCGGAGGATCTCTTCGGCAGGCAGTCGCGTCGACACGTCCAGGTAGACGCCACCGTGTGGGGTGCCACGACCCTCCTTGACCTCGCTGTTGATCGCGCGCGCAACCTCGTCACGGGGCAGCAGCTCGGGTGGACGCTTGTTGTGCTCGGGATCCTTGTACCAGCGGTCCCCTTCTTCCTCGGTCTCGGCGTACTGCCCTCGGAAGACCTCAGGGACGTAGTTGAACATGAAGCGCTTGCCCTCGGAGTTGCGCAGGACTCCGCCGTCACCTCGAACCGACTCAGTCACGAGCAGGCCCTTGACCGACGGTGGCCAGATCATCCCTGTGGGGTGGAACTGGATGAACTCCATGTTGACCAGCGTGGCGCCGCTTCGCAGCGCCAGGGCGAGACCGTCGCCGGTGCCCTCCCAGGAGTTGCTGGTGATCTTGAAGTTCTTGCCGATACCGCCGGTCGCGATGATGACCGCCGGCGCCTCGAACACGACGAACTTGCCGGACTCGCGCCAGTAGCCCATGGCGCCGGACACCGCGCCGTCGGTCCGTGGCAGGTCGGTGATGGTGCACTCGGCGAAGACCTTGAGGCGGTCCTCAGCGTCGCCGTGCTCTAGAAGGTCGTCCTGCTGGAGCGAGACGATCTTCTGTTGCAGGGATCGGATGAGCTCCAGTCCCGTGCGGTCGCCCACGTGGGCCAGCCGCGGGTACTCGTGCCCACCGAAGTTGCGCTGGCTTATCCGTCCGTCTTCCGTGCGGTCGAACAGCGCGCCGTAGGTCTCAAGCTCCCAGACCCGGTCCGGGGACTCCTTGGCGTGCAGCTCGGCCATGCGCGGGTTGTTGAGGAACTTGCCGCCACGCATGGTGTCGCGGAAGTGGACCTGCCAGTTGTCCTTGGAGTTGACGTTGCCCATGGACGCGGCGATACCGCCCTCGGCCATGACCGTGTGTGCCTTGCCGAACAAGGACTTGCACACGATGGCCGTACGCAGGCCGTGCTCCCTGGCCTCGATCGCGGCCCGCAGCCCGGCTCCGCCGGCTCCAATGACCACAACGTCGTACTCGTAACGTTCGAACTCGCTCATCCGAAGAACCTCAGATCAGAAATAGTGCCGGAGGAGACCAGCGCGATGTATGCATCGGTAAAGCACAGCGTGCCCAGAGTGGTCCAGGCAAGCTGCATGTGCTTCAGGTTGAGCCTGCTGGCCTGCTGGTAGAGCCAGTAGCGCACCGGATGCTTGGAGAAGTGGTTGATCCGGCCGAGGGTGATGTGCCGGCAGGAGTGGCAGCCCATCGTGTACGACCACAGCAGGATGACGTTGACGACGATGATGATGTTGCCCAGGCCCAGGCCGAAGCCCGACGTGCCATGGAAGGACTTCACAGCGTCGTACGTGTTGATCAGCGAGACCAGGACAGTTGCCATCCAGAAGTAGCGGTGCGCGTTCTGCATGGTCAGCGGGAAGCGGGTCTCGCCGGTGTACTTGGTCTTCGGCTCGGGCACCGCGCAGGCGGATGGCGACATCCAGAACGCGCGGTAGTAGGCCTTGCGGTAGTAGTAGCAGGTCAGCCGGAACAAGAGGATGAACGTCAGGGTGACGATCGCCAGCGGAACGAACATCGGGAATGTGCCGAACCACACACCGAAGTGGCTGGATCCCTCGACGCAGTTCGCGCTCACGCAAGGTGAGGCGAAGGGTGTGAGGTAGGAGTAGCCGGGACCCTCAGCGAAGTAGGCGCTCTGGGTGGCAACCCGGGCCGTGGCGTAGACCACGAAGGCCGTCAGACCCAGGAAGGTCCAGATCGGGGCTTTCCGCCAATTGTCGATACGCAGGGTTCGTACCGAGATCTTCGCTCTCCCTGGCGCGTCAACGCCTTCTGGGAAGATGGTCTTGCTCACTGGCGCGGCCCCCCAAGGTGCTTAGCTGCCGTGGTGGGGTGCTCGTTTACCGCCATCGAACCTCCAGGTGATGGGCGCACGAACCGCGACCGTCTGGCCGCGGTATGTCCTGCGGTATGTCCTGCAAAGTGGTCAGCGGGGAGTATGCCCTGCGGGGTATACCCCGCAATAGGCCCCGCGGTCAGACCTTAGCCTCCTCATCTGAGCCTCTGTAAGGCGGGCTGTCATGACGGGAGCTCAGTAGCTCAGGTGGCAACGGAGACCGCCGTCGTGGCCCATGCTCGTCGCTCGGACGCGATGCTCTTCACAGTCTCGAGCTGCTCGCGGACCCGCACCGGCGCCGTGCCACCTTTGGCGTCACGGGACTCGAGTGACCCTCGCACGCTCAGCACCGCGCGCACATCTGGCGTGAGGTGCGCCGAGATGGCCACCAGCTCGTCATCGGTGAGGTCCCACAGCTCGATGCCACGGCCCTCACACTCGCGAACGCAGGCGCCCGCGACCTCGTGGGCGATGCGGAACGGCACATCCTGGCGGACAAGCCATTCGGCGATGTCCGTGGCCAGCGAGAATCCCTGAGGGGCAAGTGACTCGAGTCGCTCGGTGTTGAACCGCAGGGTCGCGATCATCCCGGCGAAAGCGGGAAGCAGGACCTCGAGGGTGTCAACGCCATCAAATACGGGCTCCTTGTCCTCCTGCAGGTCGCGGTTGTAGGCGAGGGGCAGTGCCTTGAGCGTGGTGAGCAGACCGGCGAGGTCCCCCACCAGACGCCCCGCCTTGCCGCGAGCGAGCTCGGCCACGTCGGGGTTCTTCTTCTGGGGCATGATGCTCGAGCCCGTGGAGTAGGCGTCGTCCACGGTGACGAACGAGAACTCCTTGGTGGACCAGATGACGACCTCCTCGGCGAGTCGTGAGATGTCGATTGCCGTCATGGCGCTGACGAAGGCGAACTCTGCGGCAAAGTCGCGGCTCGCGGTGCCGTCGATGGAGTTCTCCACCGCGCCGGTGAAGCCGAGGTCGGCGGCCACCGCCTCAGGGTCCAGTCCCAGCGAGCTGCCGGCCAGTGCCCCCGATCCGTAGGGCGAGATGCCCGCCCGCCGGTCCCAGTCCTGCCAGCGCCCGACATCGCGCAGCAGGGCCCAGGCGTGAGCCAGCAGGTGGTGGGACAGCAGGACGGGCTGGGCATGCTGAAGGTGGGTGCGGCCGGGGATCGCGACGTCGATGTGCTGGTGCGACTGGGCGACCAGTGCATCCACGACCTCGAGCACCAGCGCACTCATGGTTCGGGCGTGGTCGCGCAGGTACATACGGAACAAGGTGGCCACCTGGTCGTTGCGCGAGCGACCGGCACGGAGCCGACCTCCGACGTCGGCGCCGGCGCGCTCGATCAGACCCCTTTCGAGCGCCGTGTGAACGTCTTCGTCGTCCTCGTCAGGGCCGAACGCACCCGACTGCACGTCGACCAGGAGCCGCCCGAGTCCGGCAAGCATGGCGCCCAGCCCCGCGTCGTCGAGCAGACCGGCGCGGTGCAGCACCCGGGCGTGCGCGCGAGAGCCCGCAATGTCGTAGGGCGCGAGCCGCCAGTCGAAGTGCGTCGACTTTGACAGTCGGGCCAATGCCTCCGATGGGCCGCCGGAAAAACGGCCACCCCAGAGACTGACCTTGGCCGGCGCTACGAAGTCAGGCTCCGGCATACCGGGCTGCGGTATGCCGGTCTGTGGGTCGACCACGATGTCTCCCTGTTACTCGCGAGTTCCTGTCACATGCCCGGTCGCAGGTCGCGACTGGCGGCGATCTTGCTAGAGAGGCCGTGCAGCTCGATGAAGCCCTTGGCCTGGCTCTGGTCGAACGTGTCGCCGGCGTCGTAGGTTGCCAGGCCGAAATCGTAGAGGCTGGTCTCGGAGCGCCGGCCGGTGACGACCGCTCGACCGCCGTGCAGCGTCATTCGGATGTCGCCGGAGACGTGCTCCTGGGTGGATGCCACAAACGCATTCAGCGAGCGCTTCAGCGGGCTGAACCACAGACCGTCGTAGGTGAGCTCGCCCCACTTCTGCTCGACGAGGCGCTTGTAACGGCCGAGCTCACGTTCCACCGTGACGTTCTCCAGCTCTTGGTGAGCGGTGATGAGGGCGATGGCGCCGGGGGCCTCATAGATCTCACGGCTCTTGATGCCGACGAGACGGTCCTCGACCAGGTCGAGGCGGCCCACACCGGCATTGCCAGCCCGCTCGTTGAGCGCCTGGATGGCCTGCAGGACGCTGACCTTCACACCATCGATGGCGACGGGCACACCGGCCTCGAACGTGATGACGACCTCATCGGCCTCGTGCGGACGGGCGGGGTCCTTGGTGTAGGTGTAGAGATCCTCGATGGGGCCGTTCCAGATGTCCTCGAGGAAGCCGGTCTCGACGGCACGGCCGAAGACGTTCTGGTCGATGGAGTACGGGTTCTTCTTGGTGGTCTCGATCGGCAGGTTGTGCTTCTCGGCATAGTCGATCGCCTTGTCACGCGTCAGCGCGAGATCTCGGACGGGAGCGATACAGGTGAGGTCGGGCGCGAGGGACGAGATGCCGACCTCGAATCGGACCTGGTCGTTGCCCTTGCCCGTGCAGCCGTGGCCGACGACGGTGGCGCCATGCTGCTTGGCGGCCTTGACCAGGTGCTTGACGATCAGTGGACGGCTCAGCGCCGAGACCAGCGGGTAGCGGTCCATGTAGAGGGCGTTCGCCTGGATCGCCGGGAGGCAGTACTCGTCAGCGAACTCATCGCGGGCGTCGGCCACGTATGCCTCGACGGCGCCGCAGTCGAGCGCGCGCTGGCGGATGGTGTCAAGGTTCTCTCCGCCCTGGCCGAGGTCGACGGCGACGGCGATCACCTCGGCGCCGATGGCCTCGGCGATCCAGCCGATGGCGACAGAGGTGTCAAGACCTCCGGAATAGGCGAGAACAACGCGGTCAGTCACGGGGACTCCTTGTTGGTGTCATCGTCGAAATGACGACTTGATGGGCCTGCAGGGTCGGGTTCATGGATCGGATCGGCTCGTCCGCGACCCGCCAGAGCCAGTAGCCGGCTCACCAACGCCCGGCTCTGTCGTGCTCCGCTGGTGATGATCATGACGGTGTCGTCGCCCGCGATGGTGCCCAAGATGTCCGGCTCGCCCGCGTGGTCGATCGCTGAGGCCAAGTAGTTGGCGGCTCCCGGCGGCGTGCGCACGATCACGAGGTTGGCCGAGACCCGCGCGGTCACGAGCAGCTCCTCGCACTGTCGCCGCAGGTGTGAGCTCGCCTCATCAAGGCCAAGGGCCACACGGACAGTGCGATCTCCGCCGAGCCCGGGCACGGCATAGACCAGGGCCTTGCCCTCGCGGATCTTGACGGCGCCCAGCTCGACAAGGTCGCGCGACAGGGTCGCCTGGGTGACCTCGATACCGTCTCGGGACAGGATCTCCAGGAGCTCTCCCTGGGAGCGCACGCTCTGGCGTCCGAGGATGTCGAGGATGAGCTGACGCCGACCAGCCCTCGTCTGCGGTATCACGACGCCACCCCCAGCCCGTTGAGAAGCTGCGGCAACGCCGCCACGAACTCGTCGACCTGCGCCACAGTGACGATCAGCGGGGGCGCAAACCGGAGTGCGTCCGGGGTCGGCGCGTTGATGATGAAGCCAGCCGTCAGCGCACGATCAGCAACGATGGCCGCCACGTCTGCCGACAGCACGATGGCGCGGAGGAGCCCGACCCCGCGAACGCCTGAGATCAACGGATGACCAAGCGCTGCAACCGAATCGGCCAGATGGTTGCCAACTGATGTGGCGTGGGCGAGAAGTCCGTCCCTGTCGATCGCGTCGAGTACGGCCAGTCCGGCGGCGGTCGCCAGCGGATTGCCACCAAAGGTGCTTCCGTGCTGACCCGCGGTCAGCAGTCCGCTGACGGTGGGGCCAAAGGTCAGCAGAGCGCCGATCGGCACGCCTCCGCCGAGCCCCTTGGCAACCGTGATGGCGTCGGGAACGATGCCGGCCTGCTGAAACGCGAACCACGTCCCGGTACGACCCACGCCCGTCTGGACCTCGTCGAGGATGAGCAACGTCCCTGTGGCTGTGGTCAGCTCACGGGCGAGCTGCAGGTATGCCGCGTCAGCTGCCACGACTCCAGCCTCGCCCTGGATGGGCTCGAGGAAAAGTGCGGCGACGTCCTCCGTGACAGCGGCACGAAGGGCCCGTTCATCATTGAGCGGGACGTGGGTGACAGACGGTATCAACGGCGCGAACGGCTCGCGATACGCATGCTTGTGGGTCAGTGCCAGAGCCCCCGTGGTGCGCCCATGGAAGGACGCCTCCGCAGCGACCAGTGCCGTGCGGCCGGTCCGACGACTCAGCTTGATCGCGGCTTCGATCGCCTCGGTGCCCGAGTTTCCGAAGAACACCGCAGACCCGTCCGGTGCGCCGGCGACCGCCAGCAGCCGCTCAGCCAGCTCGATCTGTGGCGGGGTGGCGAAGAAGTTGGACACGTGGATCAGTGACCCAGCCTGCTTGCAGACCGCATCGACCACGTCGGGGTGCCCGTGGCCAAGGACGTTGACGGCAATCCCGGCGAGCAGGTCGAGATAACGCTTGCCGTCGGCGTCCCATACGTAGCAGCCCTCGCCGCGCGTCAGGACAGCCTTGGGACGACCGAAGACGCCCATCACCGAATGTGCGTAGCGATCCAGATAGGTCGCGCTGTCCACGGCCGGACTCATGCTGTGTCCGGGACGATCATCGTTCCGATGCCTTCACTGGTGAATACCTCGAGCAACAGCGAGTGCGGTTGTCGCCCATCGATGACGTGCGCTTGCGGCACCCCCTGGGTCACGGCCCTCACGCAGGCCTCCAGCTTGGGCACCATGCCCTCGCTCACCCGGGTCATCAGATCTGCCGCCGCGTTCACCGTCAGTCGCGAGAGCAAGGAGTCCTTGTCGGGCCAGTTGGCATAGACGCCCTCCACATCGGTGAGAACCACAAGCTTCTCCGCCTTCAGCGCGACCGCGAGGGCTGACGCGGCAGAGTCTGCGTTGACGTTGAGGACCTGGCCGTCGACGTCTAGGTCGGGGGCCACCGTCGAGACCACCGGGATCCGCCCGGCGTCCAGGATGTCCATGACCGCGGAGGGGTTCACGCTCTCGACGTCACCGACCAGGCCAAGGTCCACCGGGAGGCCATCGACGATCGCTACCCGTTTGCGAGCTCCGAACAGACCAGCGTCCTCACCGGACAGGCCCACCGCCACGGGGCCATGCTGGTTGAGCAGCCCGACAAGCTCACGCCCCACCTGACCGGTCAGCACCATGCGGACGACCTCCATGACCTCTGGCGTGGTCACCCGCAGACCGGCCTTGAACTCGGTGACCAGGCCGACCCGATCCAGCATGCTTGCGATCTGCGGGCCGCCGCCGTGCACGACCACCGGTCGGAGCCCGGCATAGCGCAAGAACACGATGTCCTGGGCGAACGCCGCCTTGAGCGCGTCGTCGACCATGGCGTTCCCGCCGTACTTGATGACGATGAGGGAACCCCGAAAACGTTCGAGCCATGGCAGCGCCTCGACCAGTGTCTGCGCCTTGGCGGCCGCGTCCAGCCGGCTCTGACGACCCGCCGCGCGGACCATGTCATTCGCGCCCATGTCATTCGCGCCCATGTCATGCGCGCCCATGTCACCGGTGCTCACGGGGCCACCCCCGCGGTGGGCAGTCCGGTGGTCTCAGACAGCCCCAAGGCCAGGTTGGCGCACTGGACAGCTGCCCCGGCGGTGCCCTTGGTCAGGTTGTCCACAGCGGCCACGGCAATAACTCGTCCGGTGCGTTCGTCCAGCGCAACTTGTAGGTAGATGTTGTTGCTGCCCAGCACATCCGCCGTCCGAGGCCACTGTCCCTGCGGCAGCAGGTGGACGAAGGGCTCGTCGTCGTAGGCCGCGTGCCAGGCGTCGCGCAGGGTGACCGCCTCGAGTCCGGGCTTCGCCTTTGCCGTGCACGTGGCCAGAATGCCGCGAGGCATCGGCGCGAGAGTGGGCGTGAACGAGACGGTCACGGGGCGCCCGGCCGAAGCGCCGAGGTTCTGCTCGATCTCGGGAGTATGCCGATGAACGCCGCCGACACCGTAGGGCGACATGGAGCTCATGGTCTCTGCGCCCAGAAGGTGCGGCGCCGGCGACTTGCCTCCACCCGAGGTGCCACTCGCCGCAACGATGACGACGTCGTCCACCTCGAGAAGTCCCTCGACGAACCCTGGCGCGAGCGCCAACGTGCACGCTGTCGGATAGCAGCCGGGGACGGCGATACGGCGAGCCCCCACCAGCGCCTCGCGGCCCTTGTGGCCTTGGGGCAGCGGAAGCTCGGGCAACCCGTAGGGCCAGGTTCCCGCGTGGTCGCTGCCGTAGAAGTGCTCCCACTGCACGGCGTCGGCCAACCGGAAGTCGGCGCCGCAGTCGATCACGATCACGTCATCCGGCAGCCGGTCCACCAGCGCGGCCGAGGCGCCGTGGGGCAGGGCGAGGAAGACGACGTCATGGCCGGCCAACGTCTCCGGCGTGGTCTCCTGCAGCACGCGGTCGGCCAAGGCCGGGAGGTGCGGATGGAGGGAGCCCAGGCTGGCGCCTGCGCTGGAGGCGGCCGTGACCGCCCCCACGTACATGTCGGGGTGTCCGAGCAGCAGCCGGAGGATCTCTCCCCCGGCATAGCCGCTGGCACCCGCAATCGCCGCCGTCACCATTGTATGACTATACATGCCTCTGGGAACTTATGCAGTGTGAAGCACGTCGCATTCAGCGTTGTACGGCACCCACAGCGGTCGCGGCTGACGCGACCGCCTGATCCCGAAGCCCGTTGACCTCTTTCGTGGTCAGGGTGCGGTCAGGTGCGCGGAAGACCAGATGATAGGCAAGCGACTTGCGGCCCGACCCGATCTGGTCACCGCGATAGATATCCATGAGCGAGACCGACTCGAGCAGCTCGCCCGCCCCATGCCGCAGGGCGGACTCAAGGGCGGATGCGTGGATCTGCTCATCGACGACAAGTGCAACATCGCTGCGTGCCACGGGGTAGGTCGACAGCTCGCGTGCCTGGACCCTCGCTTCGCACGCCGCGGTGAGAACGTCGACGTTCAGCTCGCCGACACAGGTGCGTGGTGGCAGGCCGACGGCAGCCACCACCTTGGGGTGCAGCTCTCCGGCGTGACCCACAACCGTGCCGTCAGCCAGCGTCAGGCGTGCACATCGACCGGGGTGCCATGGTGCATAGTCATCGGCCGTGACCACCAGCTCGATCGCGAGCGCCGATGCCATGGCCCTCGCCGCACCGACCACATCGGCCCAGTCAGCCGGACGGCCGGGTCCCCACCATCCCGCCCGGTCGGACGCGCCCGTCAGCGCAAAAGCAATCATCCGCGGCTGAGGCGGAACAGCCGCCAGGATCTGCGTGAGCGTCGCGTCGTCCGGACGCGCGTGGGTGCCGGGGACGGGCGCCGCCAGGAGTACGCCGCTCGGTCGGGTGACAAGCCCGAGCTCGAAGATGGCAGTATCACGCTGCCCGCGAGAGACGTTGCGGCGCAGCGCCTCGACCAGCGTCGACAGCACGGAGGTCCGCATCAGCGGCGCCTCGTCAGACAACGGATTGGCAATACGCACGGTGTGGCGACGTTGGTCATCCGCCGGCAGCCCCAGGTCGTCATGACTCTGCGGCGACACGAACGGATAGGTCAGCACCTCGACAAAGCCTTGCGCGGCAAGGAAGTTGGCCACAACGCGCCGAACGCGCTGGCCGTGGGTCAGCCCGCGGCCGCTGCCAGCCTGCGGAAGGACCGAAGGGATCTGGTCGTAGCCACGAAGTCGCACGACCTCCTCGACGAAGTCAGGCCCGTTGGTCAGGTCCGGGCGCCATGAGGGTGGCAGCACCGACAGCACGGACGAGTCAGCCGGTGTCCCGTGCTCTGATCCAGACCCGGACAGCTCAAGAACGTCGCAGCCGATCTCGCGCAGCGTGGCGATGACCTCCGCGCGGCTGTACGGGAGACCGACCAGCCGGGCCGGAAGGCTCGGGTCGAGATCGATCCGCGCACGGTCCGGACGGTGATCCGCGTCCGTAACACCCTCATCGGCGACTCCCCCGCCGAACTCCACCAGCAGGTCGACAGCCAGCTGCGCGGCAACGGCGGTGATGTCCGGGTCCACCCCGCGTTCGAACCTCTTGGAAGCCTCCGTGATCAGCCTGTGGCGACGAGAAGAGCGCGCCACCGAGGTCGGGTCGAAGTGCGCCGCCTCGACCAGCACGTCG
Source organism: Phycicoccus sp. (assembly GCA_012927555.1). Classification (GTDB taxonomy): domain Bacteria; phylum Actinomycetota; class Actinomycetes; order Actinomycetales; family Dermatophilaceae; genus UBA4719. The sequence goes on along the minus strand of JABBOX010000218.1, from coordinate 19,701 downwards.
GTCGTGGACGCGGCAACCTCTGAGGTGGCGCCACCCATCACGCCGGCGATGGCCAGGACACCTGTGCCACCGTCGGTGATCAGCAGATCCTGCGGGTACAGCGTGCGCACCACATCGTCAAGGGTCTTCAGCGTCTCGCCGGCCTGCGCTCGGCGTACGACGATCGGCCCTCGCAGGGTCGAGACGTCGAAGGCGTGCAACGGCTGACCGAGCAGGAGCATCACGTAGTTGGTGACGTCGACCGCAAGCGAGATTGGCCGCATCCCCATCTGGGTGAGCCGCTTCTGCATCCACGGCGGCGAGACCGCTGACGCGTCGACCCCGCGCACCACTCGTGCCACGTATCGGTCACAGCCCGTGCGGTCGTTCAGCGGTGCCTCGTCGGTCAGCTGAACGGCATAGCCGCTGTCGTTGGCCGGTTCCGGCTGGATGTTGGCAGGGTCGCGGAAGGTTCCGCCGGTGGCATGGGAGTACTCACGGGCCATGCCGCGCATGCTGAGGCAGTAGCCGCGGTCGGGAGTGACGGTGACCTCAACGACCTCGTCAGCCAGGCCAAGGAGCTCGATCGCGTCGTCTCCGGGGGTCAGCGTGGCTGCGGCCTCATCGCCGAGCAACGACTGCAGCACGATGATGCCGTCCGTGGCATCAGGACCGGAGCCGATGCCAAGCTCGGCCGCGGAGCAGATCATCCCGTTGCTGACCTGGCCGTAGGTCTTGCGGGCGGAGATGTGAACGCCACCGGGCAGGACGGCGCCCGGCAGCACGACGACGACGAGGTCGTCGACAGCGAAGTTGGTCGCACCGCAGACGATCCCCTGAGGCGTGCCCTCGGAGATCCGTTGACCGTGCTGGCCCACGTCCACCTGGCACCGGCGGATCGGCTTGCCGTTCTTCTGCAGCTCTTCGACGAACTCGAGGACGCGACCGACGACGAGTGGACCGGAGATGTCGCCACCATGCAGGTCCTCCTCCTCCAGCCCCAGACGAACCAGGCGGGCTGCCACCTCGCGACCTGTTGCGACCGGCGCACCCTCGACGTACTCACGCAGCCATGAAACTGGCGCCCGCATCAGATCTCCATCCCGAACTGGGTGCTGAACCGCACGTCACCCTCGACCATCTCGCGCATGTCCTTGACCCCGTGGCGCAGCATCAGCGCCCGCTCGATGCCCATGCCGAACGCGAAGCCGGTGTAGCGGTCGGGGTCGATGCCGCAGGCGGTGAGGACATGGCGGTTGACCATCCCGCAGCCGCCCCACTCGATCCAGCCGGTGCCACCACACGTGCGGCAGTGATCATCTGACCCCCCGCAGATGAAGCACCGGAAGTCGAGCTCGGCGCTGGGCTCGGTGAAGGGGAAGTATGACGGCCGCAGGCGGGTCTCCAGCCCTGCGCCGAACAGCGCCTCGACGAAGTGATCGAGCGTGCCCCGAAGGTGCGCCATCGTCAGGCCCTCGGCCACCGCGAGTCCCTCGATCTGATGGAACACCGCAGAGTGCGTGGCGTCGAGCTCGTCGGTGCGGAACACCTTGCCGGGACAGACGATGTACAGGGGCAGGTCGCGTTCAAGCATCGACCGGACCTGAACCGGAGAGGTGTGCGTGCGCAGGACCAGGCCGGCGTCCGGCGGGTCGACGAAGAACGTGTCCTGCATCTGGCGCGCCGGGTGGTCGGCACCCAGGTTGAGCGCGTCGAAGTTGAACCACTCGGACTCGAGCTCGGGCCCCTCGGCGATCTCCCAGCCCATGGCCACGAAGATGTCGCCGATGCGCTCGGAGATGAGCTCGAGAGGATGTCGCGCACCGACAGGGCGGCGGGCCGCCGGCGCGGTGACGTCGACCGTCTCCTCGACGAGCAAGCGCGCATCGCGCTCGACCTCGAGCTCGCTCTGACGAGTCGCCAACGCCTTGGCAACCTGCCCGCGCGCCATACCGACGCGCTTGCCGGCATCAGCCTTGGCGGTCGGAGGCAGGGCGCCTATCTCGCGGTTGGCCCGGGACAAGGCGCTCGAGTCACCCTGGTGGGCCAGGCGCGCCGTCTTGAGTGAGTCCAGCGAGTCGGAGGCGGCGAAGGCAGCCAGGGCTTCGGCGACAGCCTCTGCGAGGGTGGTCGGATCGAGCGCGCTGACTTCGACAGGGTCGTAGCTCTTGTTGGGTCCAGACATCGCTTTCAAATCTGTTGGCGTGGTGGGAGTGGCGTGGTGCTGGTGACTCAGACGACGTGCTCAGGGGTGCCGGCAGGCAACGTGAACCTGAATTCGGCCCCTCCGGCTGCCGCCCGGCCGACGCTGATCGTCCCACCGTGGGCTTCGACGAGTCCTCGCACGACGTACAGGCCCAAGCCGGTGCCGCCGCGGGTGCGCCCATGCCAGAAGCGGGTGAAGATCATGGGGTACTGCTCGGGCGAGATGCCCTCGCCCTCGTCGCTGATGGTGACGGCAACGGCCTCGTCGCCCTCGCGTCCGATCGGAACAACGGACATGCTGACGGTGCCCGCCCCGTGGCGCACGGCATTCTCCATCAGGTTTGCGAGGATCTGGTCAAGCCGGTCAGGGTCGGCCCACACCTCGGGCAGCGCCACATCATGCCCGTTGCTGAGATCGAACCGCACCCGGTCGTAGCCGCTGGCCACGAAACGTTCGATGTGCCGGTTGATCGCCGCGGTGACGTCCACCGGCTGCTTGCGCACCTGGAGCCGTCCGGAGTCGATCCGCGAGATATCCAGGAGCTCCGTGATCAATCGGGTGACGCGGTCCGCATCGGCCTCGATGGTCTGCAGCATCAACCGTTTCTGGTCATCGGTGAAACGATCCCACCGACGCAGAAGCGTGGAAGAGAAACCCTTCACCGAGGTGAGGGGCGAGCGCAGCTCGTGGGCGATCGTGGAGATCAGGGCGGAGTTGTTGGCTTCTGCGCGACGCCGCGCCTCTGCGTCGCGCAGTCCAACGATCACTTGAGTGACCGGCATACTGCGTCCGGGGCGGACATAGCGGGCGGTCACGAGGACCTCGTCCCGTCCGGGGATGATCAGCAGCTTTTCGCGGTGACCGGTGCGGGTCGCCAGGCCCTTCCATGGATCGGTGCAGGCCCACCAGGATCGACCGTCACTCTCCTGCAACGGAAGTGCCGTCCGGATGTCCTGGCCGAGCAGCTCGGAGGAAGGGGTCCCGATGATCGCGGCGGCTCGTTTGTTGACGTAGACGATGAAGCCCTGCTCGTCGGCCACCAGAAGTCCGTCGGGGTGAGCGTCACAAACGTCGGAGTGCCATCCGCTGGATAGCGCCCCGTCCTGTGAACTCACCCCTTGTCCCATAGGGGTGACTTTAGCGACTCGAGGGGTCACTGCGCTGCACGGCCGCTGACGCATAGAGGACAACGGTCGCCGCCATCGCCAGGTTCAGCGACTCGGCCTTGCCGTAGATCGGAACCCGCACCACGTCGTCGCAGGCCTCGAGGACGTCGGATCCGAGCCCCCATGCCTCGTTTCCCATCACCCACGCGTGGGGTCTGGCCAGGTCAACGTCGCCCAGCAACGACTGCCCGGAACCGTCGGCGGCCAGCAGCGCAAGACCTGAGCGACGGACGCGCTCCAGCAGGTCAGGGATGGGCACCCCTGTCACGATCGGCAGGTGGAACAGCGACCCAACGGTCGATCGAACCACCTTGGGGTTGTAGATATCGACGCTGGAGCCGCTGAGCAGGACGGCGTCAGCTCCCGCCGCATCGGCGCTGCGGATGACCGTCCCGGCATTGCCGGGGTCGCGGATGTTGGTCAGGATCACCAGGACTCTCGGACGCAGCTCAAGCACCACGTCGAGGTCGACATCGATGGGCCGACAGACTGCGACGATCCCCTGCGGGACCTTGGTGTCGCACATGGCGCAGAGAACGTCGGAACTGACCTCGCGGATGCTCAGGCCAGCCGTCTGCGCCGCCTCGAGCACGACCGTATGCCGGCCAGCCGCCTGCACGTCGACGTAGAGATCCTTGACCGCATCAGGACGGTGCGCAACGACCTCGCCAACGGTCTGCGGCCCTTCAACGAGGAACAGACCCTCGCGCTCACGCACCGCGCGCCGACTCAACGCCCGCACTGACCTGACCCGGTCGGAGCTGATGTTGGTCAGCATCTCCTGGTCAGATCTTCTGGGCGAAGAACCGGCGCGCAACGTGAGGGTGTGACTCAGACTGCTGCCGGGCTGGCGGTCTGCGCCGGCGCGTTCGCCCGAGAGATCTCAACCAGGGCAGTGAAGGCTGCGGCGTCGCTGACGGCGAGCTCGGCCAGCATGCGTCGGTCGACCTCGATCTCGGCGGCCTTCAGACCCTGGATGAAGCGGTTGTAGGTCATACCGTTGGCGCGGGCGCCGGCGTTGATCCGCTGGATCCAGAGACGACGGAAGTCACCCTTGCGTGCGCGGCGGTCGCGGTAGGCGTAGCCGAGAGAGTGGGTGACCTGCTCCTTGGCCTTGCGGTACAGGCGCGAACGCTGTCCGCGATAGCCGCTGGCGCGCTCGAGAACAACCCTGCGCTTCTTGTGGGCGTTTACCGCCCGTTTCACGCGTGCCACGTGAGACTCCTTGCCTTGATTTCGTACGACGAATATGTGTGGGCTGACTTGCCCTGAGTGTCTCTGGCTCCGGGTCTTGACCCTGAGCGGTCTTGACCCTGAGCGGTCTTGACTACTTGCCGAGAAGCCTCTTGATCTTCTTGGCCTGGGGCTTCGGCAGCTCCACGTCGTTCGCGATGGAGCGGGTCTTCTTCGAAGACTTGTGCTCGAGCAGGTGGCGGCCACCGGCCTGCTCACGCATGACCTTGCCGGTGCCGGTGAGGCGGAAGCGCTTCTTGGCGCCGCTGTGGGTCTTCATCTTCGGCATGGGGCCGATCTCCTTCAGTTGTGGGGGGGGTGGCCGCCCCCCGGGGGGGGGTTCTGTCGTGAAGCTCTTTGGCGCTAGTCAGCGGCCGGGACCTCGGCCTCGGCGCTGGTGTCGGCAACCTTGGGAACGGCCTTCTTGGCAGCGGCCTTCTTGGTAGCCACCTTGACGGTCGGCGCCTTCGGCGTTGCAGCCTTGACGGTCGGCGCCTTCGGCGTTGCAGCCTTGACGGTCGGCGCCTTCGGCGTTGCAGCCTTGGCGGTCGGCGCCTTGGGCGCAACGACCTCAGGAACAACGACCTCGGGCGCAACGACCTCAGGAACAACGACCTCGGGCGCAACGACCTCAGGAACAACCAACGGGGTCTCGGCAACTGTGGGGGCAGCATCGACGGTGCTCGCAGCCACCTTGGTCGGCGCTGCGCCACCGGGGCCAGCCTCTTCGCGCTTGCGGCGCTGTTCGGCCTTGGCCTCCGCCTTCTTCTTGGTCGGACCGATCACCATGATCATGTTGCGGCCGTCCTGCTTCGGCGTGCTCTCGACAAAGCCGAGCTCACCGATGTCCTCGGCGAGGCGCTGCAGCAGGCGGAAGCCAAGCTCGGGCCGGGACTGCTCGCGGCCGCGGAACATGATCGTCACCTTGACCTTGTCGCCGGACTTGAGGAAACGCTCGACGTGGCCCTTCTTGGTGTTGTAGTCATGCGGGTCAATCTTCGGCCGGAGCTTGATCTCCTTGATGACCGTGTTGACCTGGTTCTTGCGCGCTTCCCGTTCCTTGATGGCTTCCTGGTACTTGAACTTGCCGAAGTCCATGAGCTTGGCGACCGGCGGCTTTGCCATCGGAGCCACCTCGACCAGGTCAAGGTCCGACTCGGCAGCGAGTCGCAACGCGTCCTCGACGCGCACGATGCCGACCTGCTCACCATTGGGGCCAACCAACCGCACTTCCGGAACCCGGATGCGGTCGTTGATACGAGGTTCGCTGATGTGGTTCTCCTTATGTTGTCCGTCAAGGGGGACAGGGTTGTCCGTCAAAGCAACCATCAGAGACGGGAACAGCTCCCCGCCACCGAGTGGTGCGCGAGGAGCTGTGAGAACAAGGAGCATCCAACCAAACCGCCGCGTATGACGGGTGGCAAACACGCGTCAGACGCTGCACGTCTGCCACGTTGCACCATCGGTGCGACGCCCCAGCCGGGCGGACCTGGAACCCGGCAACTTGCTCGCAGTGAACTGCGAGCGCGCCGACGCGGGTGGAAGCGACTTGCATGGCTTCTCTTGCACGCTGTGACGGTGAGCGACCCAAGGGCAACCTGTTGACACAGCTGGTCAATCGATAACGCTACCAGCGCGACCTCCAGACTCCCAATCCTGCGCCGGTCGTCGCCTGTGCTCGGAGGCGGCGATGGGTGTGCGTGGCACCTGCCCCGGCCAGCGCCACCCCGAGCCCGACGAGGGAGACGCAGACAAAGCCGGCGCCCCAACCCCAGTGGTCGATCGCCAGACCGGCCAGCGGGGCACCCAGGGCGGAACCAGCCGTCATGAAGGAGCCGTGCCAGCCCATGGCCTCTCCCCTGGCCGCCTCGGGCACGATCCTGCTCACCTGGTCGACCGTGGCGATAATCGTCGGCGCGCAGGGCAGCCCCGACAGGAAGGCCAGCACGGCCAGCGGCCAGACGCTCGGGGCGAGGGCCATCGGGATGGTCGCAACACTCAGCGCGCCCAGGAGCAGGAAGGCCGGGATCGACCGGTGGAGCGCCCCGTAGACGAAACCGCCGACCAGGGATCCGAGACCCCAGATGGCGAGGACGGGTCCGAGCAGAGAGATCTTGCCGAAATCACGCAGGACGGCGACAAAGGCGATGTCGGAGCCGGAGAGAACAATCGTGGTGGCCGCCGCAGCGCCGCACATGGCCAGGAACCGGGGCCGGAACCATGCGCTGCGCGGCAGACTCCCGATGGGGTCGCCAACCGCGCCAGCCGGGTCAACGTGCTCCTGATGCAGGACCGGGTTGGCCAACCAGAGGCCGAAGCCAGCCACGACGCCCAGCATCTCGAGGGTGAACAGGACCCAGTCGGTCGACCAGATGGTGGCCGCCCAGACGCCAAGCACCGGACCGATCATGAAGGACAGCTCAACCGCCACAGAGTCCAGCGACAGCGCTGTCCGCCGATCACGCTCGGGCACCGCCGCGATGACCGCCTGTCGGATGATCGAGAACGTCGGGACGACGAACAAACCGGCGAGCGCGGCAAGCAGGAGCAACGGGAGGTAGCCCACGAAGGGCGCGATCGACCAGCAGACCGCGGTGATGACCAACGACGGCAGGACCACGCGACGCAGACCCTTGGTGTCCAGCAACCTGCCACGCCATGGCCCGCTGACCGCGATACAGAGGGTGGCCGCGGCGCTCACGAGCCCTGCAGAGCCGTAGTCACGGTGGAGGGTCTGGACGACGTGGAGCGTGAGGATCACGCCACCGGCAAAGATGGGGATTCGCACCAGGATGCCGAGGAGCAGCGCCTGTCGTAGAGCGGGGACGGACAGCACGCGGCGATACGGATCGAGCGCCATGGCACCGAGTTTTCCACAGCCCACGGCGAGCTGACGACAGGGTTTCCCTCAGGCTTGGCGGATGGTGAACGCCAGGCCGTCGATCCGCGCCCGAGCCTCACCGTCCGTGGCGATCTGCTCGCCGACGCGAGTCGCGAGCGCCTGCACCTGGGCCGAGTCGAGTCCTGGGCGAAGGCGCAGCACCACGCGAAGGATGCCCTCCCCGACGGGGTCGCTCTCGCCGACGCAGTCGATCACGTCGGCCTCGTCGGCAGTTGCTCGCGAAAGCGCCTGTGCCACAAAGGGATCGGTATGCGCGGGCAGCCACTCACGTTGCTGCGCCAAGGCCCACACCATGCTGGGACGCAGCACGCACTCGTGTCCCGAGCCCAGGTCGAGCAGTATCACGTCACAGCGCTCGGAGACCGCTGCCTGAGCGGCCCTCGCACTGGTGACCGGGGAGGGGCGCGCGGCGATGTCCCATGCCGAGAGCGCAGCGAGACTGCTGAAGACCGGTAGCGCGCGTTGACCGTCCGGCAAGGTCAAGGTCACCACGGCCAGGTCGGTGGCGCTCTTGAGTGCGACCGCCTCGGCCGTTGGCGCGGCTGAGTCATCGACCCCGGATGGCGCGGCTGAGTCATCGACCCCGGATCGCACGGCAACGATGGGGACGAGCAGTCGGGCCCGTGCCACGGCCTTCATCAAACCTGTCTCGTCCTGCGGATCGTCCAGCGCCGCGATCAGGTCGAAGTCAGCCTCTCCCAGATCATCATCAAATCCTGTGCCCCTCAGCGCGCGTCCGGTCCACCGCATGCCGGACGAGTCGGAAGACGGTGCGTCACGATGCGCGTCGGTCATGTCGGTCATGGTTGGCCGGCCACGTCAAGTGCCTGCGGCAGGGTGAATGCGTGTCGGTAGAGTGCCGACCCGACGATCGCTCCCTCGACCCCCACCGTGACCAGGGCGCGAATCGCTTCGAGGTCGGCGAGGGTCGACACCCCGCCAGAGGCGACGACCGGGCGGTCGGTGTGCGCGCATACCTGCTTCAACAGCTCGAGATTGGGACCTTTGAGCATGCCGTCCTTGTTGACATCGGTTACGACGTATCGGGCGCAGCCCTCCCCATCAAGCCGATCGAGAGTCTCCCAGAGGTCGCCGCCCTCCTGGGTCCAGCCTCGAGCCGCCAAGGTGGTTCCGCGGACGTCGAGCCCCACCGCGATGCGGTCGCCGTATTCCGTGATGGCCCGGGCCGTCCACTCGGGATCTTCCAGGGCTGCCGTGCCGAGATTGACCCGCCGACACCCGGTCGCCAACGCGGCCTCAAGGCTCTCGGCGTCACGAATGCCACCGGACATCTCGACCTGGATGTCGAGGCGGCCGACGATGCTGGCGAGGAGCTCACGGTTGGAGCCGCGGCCGAAGGCGGCATCGAGATCGACCAGGTGGATCCACTCGGCGCCCTGGTCCTGCCAGGCCTTGGCTGCGCTCCACGGGTCACCGAACTGCCCGCCGGTGCCAGCGACACCCTGGACGAGCTGAACGGCCTGGCCGTCAGCGACATCGACCGCTGGGAGGAGCTCAAGGCGGGGAGCTGTCGGCACGATGGTGGGTCTCCTTGGTGGTTGCTCATCGGTCAGTGGTTGCTCATCTGTCACAACGACGCCACCCAGTTCTCGAGCAACCGGGCACCGGCGTCCCCGGACTTCTCGGGGTGGAACTGGGTGGCCACCAAGGGCCCATTCTCGACCGCCGCGACAAATGATGACCCGTGCTCGGCCCAACTCACCTTGGGGGCCATGACGACCATGCTGCCCTCGGGTTCGAGCGTCCATCGCAGTGCCGCGTAGGAGTGGACGAAGTAGAAGCGCTCGTTCTCGACCCCGTCGAAGAGGCGAGAACCTGCTGCGGCCTCCACGGCCGACCATCCCATGTGTGGGACGACCGGCGCGGCAAGCCGCTCGACAACACCAGGCCACTCCCCCAGGCCGTCTTCCAGTCCGCCCGCACTGGGCTCGGTCGACCCATCAAAGAGAACCTGCATCCCCACGCAGACCCCCATCACGGGCCGGCCGCCGGCGAGTCGAACGTCGATCAGGCGCGGTCCGTCCACAGCCCGCAGGCCGCGCATACAGGCGTGGAAGTTGCCCACTCCCGGCACGAAGAGGCCATCTGCGGACAGAACGGCCCGATGGTCAGAGCTCAGCTCGACACTGGCTCCCACACGCTCGAGCATGCGGACCGCCGAGCGGACGTTGCCGCTGCCGTAGTCCAGCACCACTACATGCGCGGCCACCTAGTCCTCCTCCATCTCGGCCCGATGCAGGGCCTGGTCACTGACGATCCGTTCGAACTTGACGATCTGCTGCGCGTCCGGCTCAACCAGGGTTGCTCCTTGTGCGGTGGCGGGGTCTTGTCCTCCGTCGAGCAGATCGGACCCCGGCAACAACAGCAGGGCCATCAGCTCGTGAAGTACACCGTCTGCATCACCGCCAGCCTCGACAAGGGTGTCCCTGACATCTCGGCGAACCCGCGCGTCACGGATGCCGGCGGCGGTCACCAGGTCTGCCGGGCGCCCCGGGGCCAGATGCCAAGGGGACGCCACCCCCCGTCCCGGAGACCAGACGAACCACCGCGGTATGGCCCGCCACCCCGTGGGATGGACGGTGACCACTGCGTTGCCGTCGACCGCGAAAAGGCCGATGGCAGAACGCAGTCGAGAGGCCACGTGGCGTCCGGCCAGCGTCTGGATCGTGTCGTCATACGGTGGTAGCGCGCGGGACGGTCCGGCGGGAAGCACCGCAGTCCAGCCATTGAGAGGCACGACATGCACAGGCGCAAGACCACGCCGGGCCCAGGTCGAGACCGCGTCCGGCGTGCCCCTCAGGAGGAGCATCCCCCGCCCCTGACGGGCAGAGTGCCACGGCACGATCACGGGATCAGAGACTGCCTTTCGCGCTCGGGATGCCCTTCACACGCGGGTCCAGTGCGACAGCTGCCCGCAGCGCCCTGGCCACGGCCTTGAACTGTGCTTCGACCAGGTGGTGCGGATCCCGACCGGACAGGACCCGCACGTGCAGCGCGATGCCGGCGTGTTGGGCGAAGGTCTCCAACACGTGCCGGGTCAGTGACCCTGCAAAGTTGCCACCGATGAGCGCGTATGCCTGGCCTTCGGGCTCACCCTCATGGACGAAGTACGGACGCCCGGCGACATCCACGACCGCCTGAACGAGCGCCTCGTCCAGGGGGACGGTCGCATCGCCGAAGCGCGAGATCCCACGTTTGTCGCCCACTGCTTCGCGAAAAGCGTCACCCAGGACGATGGCGACATCCTCGACGGTGTGGTGGGCGTCGACGTCGACATCGCCGGTGGCCTCGATGTGCAGGTCGATCAGCGAGTGCTTGGCAAGGCTGGCGAGCATGTGGTCGTAGAAGCGCACACCGGTGCTGATCCGGGAGTCGCCGCTGCCGTCAAGGTCGAGCTCGACCTCGACCGTGCTCTCGTCCGTCGACCGCGTCAGGTGCGCGATGCGAGGTGCGGCCGGAGCTGCGCTGGGAGGCACGGCGTCACGGTGGTTGCGCTCGGTGTCCTGTTGGGTCATGAGGACTGCTCCTGCCGGTGGGTCGGGGCGAGGCGACGCATCGCCCCGAGGAACGCCTCGGTCTCCTGGGGCGTCCCTGCTGTGACACGAAGATAGTGGGCCAACCCGACGTCACGAATCAGAATGCCCTGATCCAGCAACGACTGCCAGGTGGCCTTCTCGTCCGCGAGCCCGCCAAAGAGCACGAAGTTGGCGTCGCTCGGAACCGGGTCAAGGCCCATCTCGGCGAGGTCGGACGCGATGCGGTCGCGTTGGACCTTGACGAGCTCGATTGCTGCCAGCAAACCCTCGGAGTGCTCGAGCGCCGCACAGGCGACAGCCTGGGTCGTGGCCGAGAGGTGGTACGGCAGACGGACGAGTCGCAGGCATTCGGTGAGCTCAGGGCTCGCCGCGAGATAGCCGACCCGTGCACCGGCCAAGGCAAATGCCTTGCTCATGGTGCGGGTGACCACCAGACGGTCCCGGCCTGCCAGAAGCGTCAGCGCGCTTGGCGTGCCGGAGCGGGCGAACTCGGCGTAGGCCTCGTCCACCACCACGAGCGCCTGCCCCGCGGCGTCATAGACCGCCTCAACGACGTCGAGCCCCAGCGCCGTGCCGGTGGGGTTGTTCGGCGAACACAGGAACACGATGTTCGGCTGGTGTGCCTTGACCTGGGCAACCGCGGATGCGACGTCCAGGTGGAATGGACCGCCGCTGCCGCCGCGCTGTCCATCGACCCATCTGGTGCCAACGGTCGCCGTGATGATCGAGTGCATCGAGTAGGTGGGGGTGAAGCCGAGCGCAACCCTGCCGGCCCCGCCGAACGCCTGGAGGATGTGCAGCAGCACCTCGTTGGAGCCGTTGCCCGCCCACACCTGCCCAGCCGTGATGGCGGCGCCGCTGGTCCGGGTCAGGTAGGCCGCAAGATCCTCGCGTAGTCGGACGAACTCGCGGTCCGGGTAGCGGTTCAGGCCTGGCACCACCTCGGCAACGGACGCCAGGATCGCATCGACCACCTGTTGGGGCACGGCATACGAGTTTTCGTTGGTGTTCAACGGAACCGGCACGTCCAGCTGCGGTGCGCCATAGGCAGTTCGACCCAGCAGGTCAGGGCGCAGCAGATCGCTCAGCGAGCTGGTCATGAGTCGGCACCGTCGTTGAGACCTGCGCTGTCCCCGAAACCTGCACCTTCCCGGAACCTCGCCACGACTGCCTCGCCATGCCCCGGCAGGTCCTCAGCGCCGGCCAATGTGATCACCTGGCCGGCGACCTCGCGCAGGGCGGCCTCGGTGTAGTCCACGACGTGGATACCACGCAGGAACGACTGCACGGACAAACCGCTGCTGTGGCCGGCCGATCCACCCGTCGGCAACACGTGGTTGGAGCCGGCGCAGTAGTCACCAAGGCTCACCGGCGAGAACGCGCCCACGAAGATCGCCCCGGCGTTGCGGATCCGCAGGGCAACCGCGCGCGCGTCGCGGGTCTGGATCTCGAGGTGCTCTGCGGCGTAGGCGTTGACCACGGTGATGGCGGCCTCGATGTCGTCAACGAGCACAACACCTGACTGCCGACCGGACAGGGCAGCCGTGACTCGTTCGATGTGCTTGGTCGCGGCAACGCGGCGGACCAATGCGGCCTCAACCCGTCGGGCGAGATCCTCGCTGTCAGTGACGAGCACCGAAGCGGCGAGCGTGTCGTGCTCGGCCTGGCTGAGCAGATCGGCCGCGACGTGCTCGGGATCGGCGCTGTCGTCGGCCAGCACCGCGATCTCGGTGGGCCCGGCCTCGGCGTCGATGCCGATCACGCCCTTGAGCAGGCGCTTGGCTGCGGCGACATAGATGTTGCCCGGGCCGGTCACCATGGCGACCGGCTCGCAGACCACTGCACCGGCGTTGGGAGTGCCATCGAAGCCGGGTTCCCTTGCGCCGTAGGCAAACATCGCGATCGCCTGAGCCCCCCCGACGGCGTAGACCTCACGGATGCCAAGAAGCTCGCACGCCGCCAGAACGGTCTGGTGCGGGTAGCCGATGAAGTCTCCGGCGTTGTCGCGTTGCGGCGGGCTCGTGACCGCGACCGAGCCCACACCCGCGATCTGTGCGGGCACAACGTTCATGACGACACTGCTGGGGTAGACCGCCACGCCGCCAGGGACGTAGAGGCCGACCCGGTCAACCGGCACCCACCGCTCGGTCACGGTGCCGCCGGGCGCCACCTGGGTGGTCGTGTCGGCGCGGCGCTGGTCCTCGTGGACGATGCGCGCCCGCCGGATGGTCTCTTCGAGCGCCGCGCGGACGTCAGGGTCGAGCAGGTCCAGAGCCGATGTCAGGACCTCGGCAGGGACGCGCAGCTCCCCCGGCCGGACCCCGTCGAAACGCTCTCCCAGGTCACGCAAGGCCTCGGCGCCGCGAGTGCGTACGTCGTCACAGATCGGGCGAACCGCCGCCAGCGCGGCCTCGACGTCGAACTCGGCTCGGGGCAGCACGTCGCGCAGGGCCCGCGCGTCGAGCGCACGGCCACGCAGATCGATCCTTGCAATCACGATCCTGGTAGGCACACTGTGAGTTTAGGTCGTCTCGCGCGCCGACAGGCCAGGTGTCCAGCCACCGGCGGATAATGCGGCCCGTGATGCTTTCCGCGATACGACCCGCCGCTGCGCTGGTCAGTGTGGACGGGTTCGGCGGGCTCGTCCGCCTGGCGCTCGTTGTCGTCGTATGCACGGGGCTGGCCGCGGCCATCAACCACTGGGGACACCTCGGACATGGCCGCGACGACATCCTGGCCGCCCTGCGAGCGTGCGTGCAGCTCGGCGTCGTCGGACTGCTGATCTTCGCGGTGCTCAAGTCGTGGTGGCTGACTCTGGGGTTCATCACCCTGATGCTGTCGGTGGCATCGCTGACGGCCGGAAGGCGGCTGAACAGACATGGCGCCTGGTGGCTGGCGACCGCACCCGTCGCCCTGGGTGCCGTCCCCGTCGCCGTCGGCCTGCTGCTCAGTGGCCTGATCCCCCGCCAACCCATCGCCGTGGTGCCGATCGTCGGCATCCTGATCGGCGGGGCGATGACGGCGACGACGCTCGCCGGCAGGCGTTCGCTCGATGCCCTTCGCACCCGTCACGGAGAGTACGAAGCCGGGCTGTCCATCGGCCTGCTGCCGCGTGACTCGGCCCTGCTCATCGCCCGCGACGATGCCGCGCTGGCCCTCGTTCCCGGCTTGGACCAGACCCGGACCGTCGGCCTGGTCACCCTTCCGGGAGCCTTCGTGGGAATGCTGCTCGGTGGCGCCTCACCGCTGCAGGCCGCCGCCGTCCAGCTGGTGGTCCTCGTGGCCCTGCTGTTGGTGCAGTCCATCGCGGTGCTCGTCACCGTCGAGCTCGTGGCGCGCGGGCGGTTCGGCACCCGTCAGGTTGGTCGCTCGTTCATGTCGACATGATCTCGGCCAGCGGCAGCTGCGTCATCCATCGCTGCTCTCGCGGACGCTGGGCATCGGCCTCGATGAGGTTGGGGTACGAGGTCAGGTCGGTGAACTGAATACGCCCGGACTGGAAGCCGATCATTGCGCTTGCCCGGCCGCCGGATTCGAGCTGTTCGGCCAGGTACTCGATGCAGTGCGCGGTCAGCCCGTTGGCCTGGACGCGGTCGAACGGCGAGGGGTCCCCGCCCTCCTGGACATGCCCGAGGATGGCCGGCCTGGCATCGAAGAGGTCGCCGCCCTCCTTCTCGAACACCGAGGTGATGAAGCCGGTGGTGTAGACCGGATCGGCATTCTCGCTTCGGATCACGAGGCCCAGGCGTTTCCCTGATCGGAAGCCCTCGGACAGGTTGTGGACATCGACGCTGAGATCGTTGAGCGTCATGTCCTGCTCGGGCAGGTAGATCCGCTCGGCTCCGGTCGCCAAGCCGCTCATCAGAGCCAGGTAGCCGCAGTCGTGGCCCATCACCTCGACCACGAAGACCCGCCGCGACGCCACTGCTGACTGCCGGATCTTGTCGACATCAGCGACGATGCTGTTCAAGGCCGTATCGCTGCCGATCGTCAGCTCGGTGCCTGGCAGGTCGTTGTTGATGGTCATCGGCATGCACACGATCGGGATGTCCAAAGACGCGTAGGTCCGGCGGTGGGTGTGGAGCAGGTGTGCGGCCTGGTAGCCGCACCATCCGCCGGCCATCAGCAACCCGTCGATGCGATGGGCCGCGATCTGTTTGGCGATCTGCTCGATCGCGGGTCCGTCGGGTACGTACCGGTTGGTGCCAATGTCGGCTCCACCTTCGGAAACCAGACCGCTGACGCTCATCCAGTCCATGTCGTGGATGTCGCCGTTGCGCAGGCCCAGGAAGCCGTTCTTGACGGCGAGGACCTCATATCCGCGGTCGAGGCCCAACCGCACCGCGGCCCGGACCGCGGTGTTCATGCCCGGCGCCGGTCCGCCTCCGTGCAGCACGGCAAGCCTGAACCGTCGGCGCCCGGGCGCGGTGGGGCGCGGCGCGGCTTGCTGCATGGTGCTCAGGATGACCTCGGACTCGGAGAAGCTGCCGCCACGCAGCAGCATCGCGCCGTCGTAGTCCTGCTTGGCGATGCGGTCGGCGACCTCGCGGGTCCGCGCCAGACATTCCATCAGGGGCGAGCTCGCCACCTGGTTCCCCCGAATCCCGATCAGCTGCGGTGTGGCGTCCGGCCCTTCGGTGAGCAGCTGTTCGACAGCAGCGTGTCCGAGCAGGGTGGCCAGGCACCGGTCGAAAGCGCTCGGTGCGCCGCCGCGCTGGACGTGGCCCAAGATGGTGACGCGGGCATCTTCGCCGAGCTGCTCCTCCAACACGTCTTTGACACGTTCCACCGTGATCGGCTCGCCATCACGGCTCTGGGCGCCTTCAGTGACCAGCACCAGGCTCTGCCGACGGCCGATCTCGTGGCCTGCCCGCATCGCCGTGCACATCTGCTGTGCCCAGTCCTCGCCCTCCGGCGGGCGCTCGGGGATCAGCAGCCAGTTGGCTGCCGTCGCCAGCCCGGCCGTCAACGCCAGGTAGCCGCAGTGTCGCCCCATCACCTCGACGACGAACGTGCGCTGATGGCTCGATGCGGTGCTGCGGATCGAGTCCAGCGCCTCTGTGATCCGGTGGAGCGCAGTGTCGGCGCCGATCGTCATGTCGGTCCCCGACATGTCGTTGTCGATCGATCCCGCCAGACCCACCAACCGCAAGAACGGGTGGGAGGCTGCCACCTCGGCGGTCACCTGGCCAGCCTCGACCAGCTCCGCAACCGTGTCGGCCCACTCCTCCCTGAACTCGTTCGCCCCGGCCAGACTGCCGTCGCCACCGATCACGACCAGCGCATCGATCCGACGTTCCAGCAGGTTGCCGACCGCCTTGCGCCGGCCTTCTTTCGTGCGGAACTCGGCGCAGCGAGCGGTGCCGAACACCGTGCCACCGCGATGGAGGATCCCCCCGACGTCCGCAGACGACGCGCGTCGGATGGCCTCGCCTCCGTCGACCAGACCCTGATATCCGTTGTAGATCACGTAGGCGTCGATTCCGTGGAACAACGCCGTCCGAACCACTGCCCTGACCGCAGCGTTCATCCCTCCGGCATCTCCACCACTGGTGAGTACCGCGATGCTGGAGGGTGCGCTCACCGTGTGCGTCATACAAGAAGTAAAGCGTCTCCCATGGTGGCTCCTAGAGGGAGGGCAAGGCTGAGCGGTCGTCATACAGCGGCCGATCCGCGCGTGTCATCTCGGGGTATGGGCGCGGCGACGGGGCTTGTATGATCACCCGAATTCTTCTCGAGGAGCGGTGGTCGTGTGAGTGCTCGGCTGGAGGAGCTCGGCTGGAGTCCCACGCCGATCGGTGAGATCAGCCTCCGCAGGCGCCGCGACCCGGTCACCGGCATTGACATCTTCGAGGTCAAGCTCGGCGAAGAGTTCCTCATGTCCAGTCTCTTCACCGTCGCCGAGATCGAGGTGGCCCGACGCGCATTGGCCCGCCTCCAAGGGTCCGAGCTCGACGTCGCCGTCGGCGGACTGGGACTCGGCTACACCGCCCAGGCCGTCCTGGAGGATCCACGGGTGCGCGAGCTGGTGGTGGTTGAGGTGCTTGAGCCCGTGATCCAGTGGCACCAGCGCGGTCTGGTCCCGGTCGGGCCGATCCTGACCGCAGATCCCCGCTGCCGGTTGGTGCCCGGGGACTTCTTCGCGATGGCCGACGGTCCGGGGTGCGACCCCAACATGCAGGGTCGGGTCTTCGACGCCGTGATCGTCGACATCGACCACTCCCCGGAGCACCTGCTTGCCGACGGCAGCGCCGGCTTCTATGGCGTCGCAGGGACGCAACGGCTGGCCGGTCACCTGCGACCGGGTGGTGTCTACTCCCTCTGGTCCAACGACCCGCCTGACGACGCCTACCTGGCGGTCCTGTCGAAGGTGTTCAAGGACGTCGCCGCCGAGGTCGTCAGCTTCCCCAACCCGCTCCAGGACCGTCTGGCCACCAACACCGTCTATCTGGCCACCAAACCCGGCTGACGTCTGGGCCGGCGCAGCTGTTCAGACGCAGCTATTCAGGCGGGGGCAGACGCTGCTCGCGAAAGAGGATCGAGTCCCAGGCTGATCCGAACGGCTCGGTCGACGTGAAGCGCCGTCGTGTCGTACAGCACCGTGCCTGGGATGTCCTCGGGTGCGACCAGCAGGCTGATCTCAGTGCATCCGAGCACGATGCCTTGTGCCCCCTGGCCGACCAGGTCGCGCATGATCCGCACGTACTCCCGGCGGGAGTCGTCGTCGATTATCCCGTGGGTCAGCTCCTCGAAGATGACGCGATGCACCACGGCCCGATCCCGCTCGGGAGGGACGATAACCGCGAGCCCGAAGCCCGCGAAGCGCGCCCGGTAGAAGTCAGCTTCCATCACCGGTGCTGTGCCCAGCAGACCCAGAGTGTGGACGCCGTCAGCGATGGCGGCGTCCGCCGTCGGGTCGACGATGTGGATCAGGGGGATGCCGATGGCGTCCTGCAGCTCGACGGCCACCCGGTGCATCGTGTTCGTGGCCAGGACCAAGAACTCCGCCCCGGCGCGCTCGACCCGCTGCGCCCGCTCGGCGAGGTACTGCGCCGCTTGGTCCCAGCGCTCGTCGCGGATGAAGCCCTCGATCACGCCGAAATCCACGCTGTAAAGCACGAGCTCCGCGGCGCTGTGGCCGCCCTGGTGCGCATTCACGCCCTCATTGATGCGCCGGTAGTACTCCGCGCTGGCAACACTGCTCATGCCACCCAGAATCCCGATCGTCCTCAACGGTCCTCCATCCCCCAGGGTGAGCCGTAGCCGCCGGGCTGGGGCGCTTTGAGCAGGTCGAGATACGGCACGGCGTCGAACGACTCCGGCCCACGCACGCCCGTGCCCTGCCACACCCCGGTCGCCAGAAGCTCAAGTGCCACAACGGGATTGATCGCCGTCTGCCACACCACGCACTGGGTGCCGTACTCACGCATCGCCCACTCGTTGTCGACCACATGGTGGAGATAGACCTCGCGGGGTGCGCCGTCCTTGCCCGTGCCGGTCACCCAGAGACCGGCACAGGTCTTGCCGGTCATCCGCGGGCCGATCGTGGCCGGATCGGGCAGGCACGCGGCAACCACGTCGCGCGGAGAAACCTGTATGCCGCCGACCGTCACCTTCTGGGTCCGGTCGAGGCCCAGCGCGTGCAGGGTCTTGAGCACCCCGATGAAGTCGTCGCCCAGGCCGTACTTGAAGGTCACGCGCTTGGCATCGACCCAGCGCGGCATGAGCAGAACCTCCTCGTGCTCGACATTGACGCACTCGACCGGGCCGATCCCCTCGGGGAAGTCGAACACCTCGGGCTCACTGAACGGAGCCGTGGTGAACCAGCCCTTGTCCTTCTCCCAGACGACAGGCGGGTTGAGGCATTCCTCGATCGTGGTCCAGATCGAGAAGCTGGGGGCAAAAATCTCCTCGCCCAGCTCGTTGCGGACGACCAGGTTGGCCCCGTCGCGGGTTCCGAGCTCGTCGATCTCGCTGAACAGATGATCGGCTGCGTAGCGCGCGAAGACGTCGGAGAGCCCCGGCTCGACCCCGATCCCGACGAGCGCCAGCCGGCCCGCGTTCTCCCACAGCTGCGCCGCCGCGAACTGGTCGTCCCCGAGCTTGACTCCCGGCTCGGCATACGGCCGATCAGGGTGGGGCGCCGAAAGGCTCATGGCCATGTCGAGGTAGTCGGCACCGGCGACGAACGCCCCCTCGAAGACCGACATGACGAAGCGCGGGTCCACCGCGTTGAGGACGTGCGTGATGGCGTGCTCACGTGCCAGCGCGGCCACCGACTCACTCGATGACGCGTCGACCTTCGCGGCAACCAGACGCCGCTCCCCCGGGCGTCGGGCCGTGGCTGTGGCAACCGTTGCCGATGCCCTGGCCTCGTCGAAGTCGGACACCACCAGCAGCTCGAAGAAGTCCCGCTGGACCGCGATGCGGGCGAACGCGTCGCCCACACCCCCGGACCCGACGACGAGGATGCGCATGGCGGTACTCCCTCTGTTGACCGTGCTTACGGCTGACCGTTCGGGCTGACCGTGCTTCTGGCTGATACCTGTTGACGAGGACGACTTGCCTCCACCCTGTGTGGGGTCAGGTGTTCACGTCGAGAGGAGTTGTTATGCAGTTCATCGGTGGTGGCTCACAGCAGGAGTACGTGGAGCGGAC
>JABBOX010000076.1 GCA_012927555.1 Phycicoccus sp. | reverse complement strand
GCCCAGCCCCCCACCCCCCGGCGAGACGAGCGCCAGCACGAGATAGCCGACGAAGAGTGCAAGCCCGGCCAGCACACCCCGCAGCAGCGCAACCCAGTCACTGGACACCACGGTGGGCACGAGCAACAGCACGAACGCGATCGGGTAGGACGGCAGGACGATCAGGTCGGGCAGCCGATGCACGTCGAGGTCGATGAGCGTGAGCGCCGCCCCGATCGCACCCAGATAGAGGTACGCCGGAAGGAGAGACCAATGCGCCTGGCCACCAAACCGAAACGTCAGGCTGGCCCACGTGAGTGCCACTGCGACGACGAGCCACATCGTGTATCGGGGTAGGGGTCGGTCCCGTTCGTCGGGGCGCCGGTAGCCCGCGTCAGCCAGCACCCTGGACAACCATGCGCCCACGGCGGCGCCAATGACCGCCAGCAGGATGATCGCCCACCACGGACCGGCCTGTGGTGGGAGCACGAGCGTCATGTGGATGCCATCGCGGCCAGCCCGGCTGCCCGCATCTGCTCGACGGGCGCGGCCAGACCAGTCATCAGGTGCACCTGTTCGGCGGCCTGGTGGACCAACATCTCGAAACCGGACATCACGCTTGCCCCCGCGCCCTGAAAGATCCGCGCCAACGGCGACGGCCAACCCGAGTAGACCACGTCAAGCAGAAGATGATCCGGGCGCGGCCAGCCGGAGGGCAGAGACAGGTCGGCCAGCACGTCGGCGGACAAGGCGTTGGCCGGCAACGTGCTGATCACCAGCGGGACGTCGCCGACCCGGCGCGCGAGCTGTCCCAGCTCGACGACCTCGACCTCAAGCCCAGCACGGCGTGCCTGTTGCACAGTCTCGGGACGAGCCCCCGAGCGCACCGCGAAGATCACCTTGGGACACCCGAGGGCCGCCAGGGCCGCCACGACGGACCGGGCGGTCGCCCCTGACCCGAGCACCATGGAGCCAGCCACCGGCCCAACGCCGGCCTCACGAAGCGCCTGCGACACGCCATACACGTCCGTGTTGCCGCCACCCCAGCCACCGTCAGAGCGGCGGACGAGCGTGTTGATCGCACCGACCTCCCGGGCCAGGTCCGAGACCTCATCGGCCACCTCGAAAGCAGCCTCTTTCAAGGGCATGGTCAGCGACAAACCCGCCCACTCGGGGCCCAGCGCGGCGACGAAACCGTGAAGTGCCTGAGCCTGCACCTCGTGGGCCTCATAGGACCAGTGCGCAAGCCCGAGGGCGCGGTATGCCGCCTCGTGAAGAACAGGCGACAGAGAGTGACCGATAGGCGACCCCAGCACGGCGGCGCGCCGACTTTGTGCGGTCAGCATTTGCCTGGATGGTCCGAGCACCACTTCTGGAACAGCTTCACGTTGGCCGCGTGGCCATCTGGGCCGATGGCAAACCTGGTCTCACCCGTCTCCGGGTTCACCGCCACGAAGTACAGCCACGGACCGGATGCCGGATGGAGTGCTGCCTCAATGGCCGACAACCCGGGACTGTCGATCGGTCCCGGAGGAAGGCCTGCGACCAGATAGGTGTTGTAGGGGCTCCTGCTCGCTCTCTCTGCGTTGGTGGTGGTGATCTTGCCGCGGCGCTTCGCGACGAAGCTCACGGTCGAATCCAGCTGCAGCGGCATCTGCTTGGCCAGACGGTTCTCAATGACGCGTGCCACCTTCGGACGGGCGGCGCTATCGCCGGCCTCCGCCTCGACGATGCTCGCGATGGTCAGGACACGCTGCATCTTGTCGGGAGTCACGCCGAGCTTGTCGAGCTCCTCCAGGGACTTGGCGACCATCGCGTGCAGCTGGTCTGCAGCAGTGACGCTGGCGTCGAACTCGTACGACGCCGGGAAAAGATATCCTTCTGCGTTGCCGTTGGCCGCAGCCGGCAGACCCAGCATCGCAGGGTCCTCCAGAGCCAATGTGTAGTCGGCGAGGGGCTGACCTGTGCCGGCGGAGAGGGCGCGGATGATCTCGGAGACCCACAGACCCTCACGAATAGTGACTCGCGGAACCTTGCGGTTGGCCGGGTCCAGCAACATCGCAAGCGATGACGCTGCGCTCATGCGGGCGCGCAAGCTGTACGTGCCCGGCTGGATGGAACCCGACCGGGGGTCTGCGGCAGACGCAGCGAGAAACGCAGCGGCCGACTTGACCACTCCGGCGTTCTCCAGCGCCGCGGCGATCGTCCGAGTGGCGTCCCCGGAGTGCACCACAACGGTCACAGCGCCCGACCCAGCCCCGTCATAGTCGTTGCTCACCGACCTGCCGGAGAGGAGCGGCCGCAGCACCAAGATGGCCGCCGCCCCTGCCCCGACAACCAGACTCAGCGCCACCAGCAGCACGATGATCCGGCGCCGGCCCTTCTTCCGCCGATGCGCGCGCCGACTCTCAGCACGGCTCCGCGCCGGTGCGCCTCCGGCCCCCGCGGAGCTATCCGCCGAGGCACGGCCGTGAGGTTCTTCGGGGTCGTGTTCAGGGTCACCGAAGATTGACGTCTCGAGATGGCGCTTCCTCATCGTTGCTGACCTTTTGCCTTCGTCCGGGACGCACGCGGCTTACGTGCTCCGACGAGCTCTCCTGCCGCCAAACCCGATTCCTTCTCGGCATCAAGGGCCGCCTGCAGAATCAGTACGGCGGCCGCCTGGTCCACGACTGCTCGCTGGGCCCGTCCGGCCATGCCGCTGTCACGTAGCTGACGGTGGGCGTCGATGGTGGTCAGTCGCTCGTCGATCAACCGTACCGGAATCGGTGAGATTCGGGCGGCAAGGGCAACCGCATAGGCTCGCGCGCCCGCGGCCGCAGGCCCTTCGTCGCCGGACAGCGAACGCGGCAGGCCGACCACGACCTCAAGCACGTGCCGTTCAAGAACCGCTGAGGCGATCACGCCCAGGTCAGTGCCCGACCCAAGATCACGCTCGATGGTCTCGACCGGAGTGGCGAGGACCCCACCGGGATCGCTGGCCGCAAGCCCGACGCGGACACTGCCCACGTCCACTCCCAGCCGGACGCCTTCGCGCATGCTTCAGCGTCCTGCCGTGACACGTTCGCCAACAGCGTGCTCAACGACGGCCAACGCCTCGCCGATCTTGCTGGAGTCGGTGCCCCCACCTTGTGCCACATCGTCCTTGCCACCGCCGCCGCCGCCGAGCGTTTGAGCCGCAAGCCTGACCAGCGCTCCGGCCTTGAGACCCCACTGACGGGCTGCGTCGTTGGTCGCGATGATCACCACTGGACGATCCTTGGCGACGCTGGCAATGGCCACCACAGACGGGCGATCGTTGCCCAACCTCGACCTCACGTCGAGGACGAGGCTGCGCAGGTCGTCGGCGCCGACTCCTGTGCCGGCATCGTGGCCGACGAAGCTCACACCGAAGACGTCGTGCGCGGCAGTCGTCAGCGTGGACGCCGCGGCCAGCACCTGTTGCTGGCGCATCGTGTTGATCTCGCGTTCGGCATCCTTGAGCTTGCCCAGGATGCTCGCGATCCGCTCGGGTAGCTCTTCGGATCGCACTTTGAGCGCCTCGGTGAGCTGTCCAACCACAGCGTGCTCACGAGCCAGGAAGTCGTAGGCGTCAGTTCCCACGAGAGCCTCGACCCGTCGTACGCCGGAACCGATGGACGCCTCGCCGAGCAGCTTGACCAGGCCGAGCTGCCCCGAGCTCTGCGCGTGGGTGCCACCACAGAGCTCGCGTGCCCAGTCCCCGACAGACACCACTCGCACAGCCTCGCCGTACTTCTCACCGAACAGGGCCATGGCGCCGGATGCGCGCGCCTCGTCCTGGGTCATCACCTCGGCGTGGACCGGCAGGTTCTCGATCAGCAACGCGTTGACCCTGGCCTCGACATCGGACAGCACCGACAGCGGTACCGCACCGGATGCCATGAAGTCGAACCGGAACCGTCCGGGCGCGTTCTCGGAACCGGCCTGGGTTGCGGTATCACCCAGCGCCTCACGGATGGCCTTGTGGACCATGTGGGTGGCGGTGTGGGCACGTGAGATCGCACGGCGGCGGTCGAGGTCGACCAGAGCCTGCGCCGGCTCCCCCACGATCACCTCGCCGGAGACAACCGTTGCCTGGTGCACGACGAGCCCCTTGATGGGCGACTGCACGTCACGGACCTCGATGACCGCGCCGTTGCCCAGCACGATTCGCCCGGCGTCGGCCAGCTGTCCGCCACCCTCGGCGTAGAACGGCGTCCGGTCCAGAACGAGCTCGATCTCGTCTCCGGCATGGGCGGACGGGACGGACGCGCCGTCGACGAGCAGACCCGTGACCTGCGCCTCCGAGACGGTTTCCTGGTATCCCGTGAACTCCACCGCGCGTCCGAGCAAGTCCAGTGCGGAGCGGTATACGGAGGTGTCGCCATGCGCGCTCTTCTTCGACCTGGCATCGGCCTTGGCCCGGTCCCGCTGCTCGTTCATGAGGCGACGGAAGCCGTCCTGGTCGACCTGGAGTCCCTGTTCTGCAGCCATCTCCAGCGTCAGGTCGATCGGGAAGCCGTAGGTGTCGTGCAGCGCAAAGGCTTGGTCCCCCGCCAGGGTGCTCTGCCCAGACGACTTGGCCTTGGCCACGGCGGTGTCCAGGAGCGTGGTCCCGGACGCGAGGGTGCGACGGAACGCCTCCTCCTCGGCATACGCGATCTGCGAGATCCGGGAGAACCCTGTCTCGAGCTCGGGATAGGACGCCTTCATCCGGTCCATGCTCACCGGCAGCAGGTGCGGCAGGCACGGCTGGTCGAACCCGAGCAACCGCATCGACCGCACCGCACGCCGAAGCATCCGGCGCAGGACATAGCCCCGGCCCTCGTTTCCCGGGGTCACACCATCACCGATGAGCATGAGCGAGCTGCGGATGTGGTCGGCCACGATGCGAAGTCGGACGTCGTCAGGGTGGCTGTGGGCAGCGTCGTGCGCGGAGTTCACGCCATAGCGCTTGCCGGCCAGCTCGGCTGCCTTCTCCAGGACCGGATAGACCTCATCGATCTCGTACAGGTTGTCCACACCCTGCAACACGCAGGCGAGACGCTCCAGACCCATGCCGGTGTCAACGCTCTTTGCCGGCAGGTCGCCCAGGATCGGGAAGTCGTCCTTGGTGTTGCCCTCGCCACGGATGCTCTGCATGAAGACGAGGTTCCAGATCTCCATGTAGCGGTCCTCGTCCACCGCCGGACCGCCCTCAGCGCCGTACTCAGGACCGCGGTCGTAGTAGATCTCAGAACACGGCCCACACGGTCCGGGGACGCCCATGGACCAGTAGTTGTCGGCCATGCCGCGGCGGACGATGCGCTCAGCCGGGATCTCGGAGTGGGTGAGCCAGAGGTCTGCGGCCTCGTCGTCGTCGAGGTAGACCGTCGCCCACAACCGCTCCTTGTCCAGGCCGTACCCACCCTCGTCCTGGCTGGTCGTCAGCAGCTCCCAGGCGTACGCAATCGCGTCCGCCTTGAAGTAGTCGCCGAACGAGAAGTTGCCGTTCATCTGGAAGAAGGTGCCGTGGCGGCTGGTCTTGCCCACCTCGTCGATGTCGGCGGTGCGCAGGCACTTCTGCACGCTGGTTGCCCGCTGCCAGGGTGGAGTCTCCTGACCCAGGAAGTAGGGCTTGAACGGCACCATGCCGGCGTTGACGAACAACAGGTTCGGGTCGTCGTACACCAGGGATGAGCTGGGCACGATCGCATGGCCCTTGCTCTCGAAGAACGCGAGCCAACGTCGCCTGATCTCGGCGGTTTCCATCGTGTTGTTCCTAACGGTCTGAGCAGGCCTGCGGCGGGCAAGCCAAAGCCAAGGGTATGCCGGGTGCCGCTTGGGGTGGCGAGCCCGACCGGGAGCGATGGGGATGGGGATGGGGCCGATCCCCTAGCGAGCTCGCGGCGAGGTGGGGTCCTCGAGCAGGGCCCGGGCCTGATCGGCGCTCATCTCGCGCCCGTCCGGCATGGTTCCGGTGTCGATGCCAAGGGCGTAGCGCAGCTCGGTCTCTCGTTGCTCCATGCCCTCTCGGACCGCCTCTGCCATCTCGCGCAGACCCTCACCAAGGTCGGACAGTCCGCCGGACAGACCCTCTGCCAAACCCGAGGGCGAGTATGCCTGCGCGGTCTTGGCGACCTTGCGGACGACGAGCACGCCGACGGTGGCGCCGAGGGCAACCCAGAACAGACGACGCATGCGTCAGCCCCTCCTGCGTCGGCCGCGCCGGGCCTTGGGGTTGCCTTTGCCAGCACCGTGTATCGCCGAGCGCACGCCGTAGGTGAAGGCGGCCACCTTGACAACTGGAGAGCCCAACGTTGCCGCAAAGAGCGATGTGAGGGCGTTGACGTTCGTCGTCATCGACGAGACGTTGGCGGTGATGGTGTCCAGCCGCACGATCTGCTCATTGGTGGACGCCACGGTGTCGGTCACTTGCGAGAGCAGCGGGACGGTCTGCTCGGAAACACCGCGCACGCCGATGCGGGCCTCGTCCAGAACCGCGCCGGCTTTGCCGATGAGGCTGCCCAGACGCAGGACCAGGAAGGCGAAGGACAGCGCTGCAACCACACCTGCCACGTCACCGATGGACACTGGTGCCACGCTCATCCACTCTCACCTCACGACAGATGGGACTACGACAGATACTGATCACGACCGGAGCCAGAACCCTAGCGGGTGACGTCCTGAACGAGGACCTCAGCCACCAACTCTGTCTTGACCTCCGGGAAGTGGCAGGCGATCGTGTGCTGGTCCGCGAGCGGGTCGCCGGCCGCGTTCTTCGGCTCCAGGACCGGCTCCTGCGTCGCGCAGATGTCCTGGGCCTTCCAGCATCGCGTCCGGAAACGGCAACCGCTCGGCGGGTTGATCGGGCTGGGCACGTCGCCGACCAGCCGGATGCGCTCCTTGGGCGGGACGCCACGGACCACGTTGATGTCGGGAGCGGCCGAGAGCAACGCCTGGGTGTAGGGGTGCTGCGGCGCGCCATAGATCTGCGCCTTGTTTCCCTTCTCGGCGATCTTGCCCAGATACATCACCGCGACGTCGTCGCAGAAATGCCGAATGACGCCGAGATCGTGAGCGATGAAGATGAACGAGAGATCCAGCTCCTTGCGCAGCTTGGTCAGCAGGTTCATCACCTGCGCCTGGATCGACACGTCAAGGGCGGAGACCGGCTCGTCGGCAATGATGAGCTTCGGCTCCACGGCAAGCGCCCGCGCGATCCCGATGCGCTGACGCTGCCCGCCGGAGAACTCGGACGGGTAGCGGTTGATGTGCTCCGGGTTGAGCCCGACCAGCTCGAGAAGCTCCTGGATGCGGGCCTTCTCCTTGCCCTTGGCCAGGCCATGGACCTTCAGTGGGGTCTTCAGGATGGCGCCCACGGTCTGGCGGGGGTTCAACGACGAGTAGGGGTCCTGGAAGATCATCTGGATCTCGCGCCGCAGGGGCCGGAGGTCCTTCTCACGCAGCGAGCTGATCTCCTGGCCCCGGTACAGGATCGATCCGGACGTGGGCCTGTCCAGGCAGGTGATCAAGCGCGACGTCGTCGACTTGCCACACCCGGACTCCCCCACCAGCCCGAGGGTGTCTCCCTCGCGCAGGATGAAAGAGATGTCATCCACGGCCTTCACGGTGCCGTGGGTCATCCTCAGACCCTGGACCTCCTTGACCGCGAAGTACTTGACCAGGTTGCGCACCTCGAGCAGCGGGGCATGGGACGAGTCGGACTCGGTCGCCGCCGCAGGTGCGGAGACTCTGTCCTGGGGCACGACGCTCATGACGAGATCTCCTGGTGGTCGATCAGCGCCGCTTCCGGGTTCAAGGTCTCATCCGGAGTGGCGAGATGGCACCGGATCAGGCGCCCTGGGGCCACTGAACGGAGCTCCGGCAGCTGGGATAGGCAGGCGTCACCGACGAGATCCTGGAAGTCGCACCTGGGGTGGAACGAGCACCCCGGCGGCAGATGGACAAGGCTGGGAGGTGCGCCCCTGATCGCCTTCAGTGAGTCGGCGTCCTCAGACGCGGACGGCAGGCTCTGCAGAAGTCCCCAGGTGTACGGATGGTTGGGCCGGGCGAGCACGTCCCTGGTCAGCCCACGCTCAACCGCACGTCCGGCATACATGACCAAGATGTCATCAGAGACCTCGGCCACCACGGCCAGGTCATGGGTGATGAGTATGACGGCGGAGCCGAACTCCTTCTGAAGGTCCCCGATGAGGTCCAGGATCTGCGCCTGGACGGTCACATCGAGGGCAGTGGTGGGCTCGTCGGCGATCAGGAGCATCGGGTCGTTGACCAGACCGAGCGCGATCATCGCCCGCTGTCGCATGCCACCGGAGAACTCGTGGGGGTATTGCTTGGCGCGTCGGTCCGGGTTGGGGATGCCGACCAGGTCCAGCATCTCGACCGCACGCTTGCGGGCGACGGCCTTCGACACGCGGTGATGGGCCAGATACGCCTCGGCGATCTGCCCACCCACCTTGTAGAAGGGGTGTAGCGAGGACTGGGGGTCCTGGAAGACCATGGCAACCTTGGCGCTGCGCACCTTGCGCAAGGTGGCTTCACTCGCCCCGACAATCTCCTCACCGTCGAGCATCACGCTCCCGCTGATGAAGGTGCGCTCGGGATTGTGAAGACCGAGAACGGTCATGGACGACACGGACTTCCCGGAGCCAGACTCCCCGACGATGGCCAGCGTGCGGCCCAGCCGGGCCTCGTAGCTGAGGTTCTGCACCGCATTGACCGGACCCTCATCACTGGGGAACCGCACCGTCAGATCGTCGACCTTGAGGACGATTTCCCCAGTGGGCGTCTCGGTGCGCTCGACAGCGCGCGGCGCGGCCGCTTGGACGGGCACGATCTCCTCGAAGTCCATGGTCATCCCAGCCTGACTCGTGGGTCGACGAACGAATAGGCGATGTCGACGACGAGGTTCATCGTGACAACGAGGAAAGCACTGATCAACACGGCCCCCATGATGACAGGGAGATCGTCCTGGAAGAGGGACTGGATCGTGAGCCTGCCGACCCCGTCGACGCTGAAGATCTGCTCGGTGATCAACGTGCCGGACAGCAGAGCAGCCATGTCAAGCCCCAGGATCGTCACGACAGGACTGATGGCAGCCCGCAACGCGTGTTTGTAGACGACTCTGATCTCCGAGATCCCCTTCGATCGGGCGGTCCGCACGTAGTCCTGGGCCAGGGTGTCGACCATCGATGACCGGGTGTACCGAACGTACCCCGTCGACGTGACGAGTCCCAGGACGATGGCTGGCGCGATCAGCCCCACAAGCCAAGGGCCGACACCCGAGGAGATGTTCGCAGCGCGCGGCAGGACAGGGTTCAGCACGGTGAGATACAAAGCGAACAGGAGCGCAACGATGTAGTAGGGAATGGCCCCGAAGACCTGGGTGAACCCGACGACGAACCGGTCCAGGCCTGTGCCTCGCCGTCGTGCGGCCAGGACCCCCGTGCTGACCCCGATGGTGAGGAAGATCGACATGGCCATCAGGGCAAGTGTCGCGGTGGTCGGGAAGCGAGCCAGGATCGCGCCTTTGACCTCGCGTTGGCTGCGGAAGGAGTACCCGAGACAGGGTGCGCTGCACTCCTTGATGGACCCGGACTGGATGATGTCCCGGCCGACAAAGAGCCCCTTGAAGTACTCAGCGAACTGCTCCGGCACCGGACGATCCAGCCGCATGCTGTGCCGGATGTCCTCAAGCTTCTGCTGGGAGCACCGGAGCTCGCCGCACATCGACTGCGCGGGGTCGGCGGGTCCGGCGAAGAAGAGGAGGAAGGTCGCTACGAGAGCGACGAGCAGGACGCTGATCGCCATGGCGATGCGGCGCGCGATGTAGATGAGCACTTCGCAGTCCAAACATAGATGTGTCGAGGTTTGCGCTGTGGGGCGCAGGTCTTTGGCCCACGCCCCACAGCGTTGAGTTGTCGCGTGCTAGCGACTAGCCCGTTGAACCGACCTACTGGTCGACCCAGATCCCGTCCAGGACCGGCATACCGTGGTTCACGTCATTGACGACGTTGTGGACCTTGGTGCCGAACAGGAGGTTGGACTTGTCGTAGCTGTCCGGGATGGCCGGGAGGTAGGTCTCCAGGAGCCATTTGTCGAACTTGCCCCACTCGGGACCCTGCTCGGCGATCGTGAGCTTCAGGATGCGGTCCATCTCAGCATCGACCTTCGGGTCGGCCAGGTTGCCCCAGTTGCTGCCACCGCCCTTGATCTGCGTCGACGAGACCGTGGGCGGGAAGATCGAGTCGGCTGACGGCCAGTCGAAGCACCAGCCACGAGGCGACTGGAGCATGTTGTGCGGGCCGTCGGTCTTCGCGATCAGGGTGCGACGGTCCTTGTTCGGAACGCCAATGTCCTTCACCTTGAAGCCAGCGGCCTGGAGCTTGGTCTTGCGCACCTGGTTGACCTGCTGAGCGACGTTGCTCGGGTCATCGTCGGTGTAGTACCAGACCAGCTGGAACTCCTTGCCGGGGCCGAAGCCGGCCGCGGCGAGCATTGACTTGGCCTTCACCGGGTCGCCGTTCCCCTTGCCGCCGGGCAGCCCATCCACCTTGAAGTCGAGACGGCCCGGAATCTGTGGCGGGATCAGTGTGTCGGCGGGAATGTACGTCAACGGGGTCGACCCGGCGGCCTTGTTGATGTCGTCGAACGGCCACGCCGCGGCAATAGCCTTGCGGACCGGAAGCGGGATCTTGCGCGTGTCCATGTTGACGGCCAGCACGCACGAGGACGCGCCGGTGACGAACTGGCTCGCCTTCGCGCCGGTGACCTGGTCGACCAGCGACGCGTCGATCGCGTCCCAGTTCAGGGTGGTGGCGTCGGGGCCGTTGCTGGCCAGGATGCCCTGCTGGACCTTGATGTCGTCCTGACCGAACTTGAACACGTAGCCGTCGAGGTATTGGTGACGCGACGCATCGCTGGCCGGGTCCCAGAACGTGTTCTTCTCGAGCACGAGCTCGGCACCCTGGGTGAAGGACTTGATCTTGTACGGGCCGGTGCCCACGGCCTTGTTGCCGTAGTCGCGGTTCTTGGTCTCCTTGGCCTTCGGAATCGGCGAGGTCTGGGTGAACGCAGCGAAGTACGGGAGGGTCTCCCAACGCTTCTCGAGGTGGAACACGACAGTCTTCGCGTCAGGCGCATCGACGCCGGCGAAGCTGTCCCCGGACTCCCACGGTCCCTTGTAGGCCTGCTCGCCCTTGGCGTCCTTGCCACCCTTGAGGAAGTCGACCTGGTAGGTGGGGCCGGTGTCCGTGAAGGCGAACGAACGCTTGACTGCGTAGGCGATGTCCTCGGCTGTGACCGGGGTGCCGTCGCTGTACTTGATGCCGTCCTTGAGCGTGAAGGTCCAGGTCAGGCCGTCATCGGACGTCTTGCCCAGGTCGGTGGCCAGGTCAGGCACGAGTACCTGGTTGCCGCCTCGCGTGACAAATGACGTGAGCGACCGCTGGGTCAGGCGCGTCATGATGATGCCGGAGTCCTGGTAGAACTGAGCGCTGGGGTCCATGTCGGACGGTGCCGAGGCGTAGGACACCGTCAGGATCCCGCCCTTCTTGGCGCCGGCTACCTCGGGCGCAGGGCCCTTGGCGGTCGGATCCAGCGGAGCAGCGATCGTGCCGCCGTCCGTGGTCTTCTTAGTGCCGTTTGTCCCCGCGTCGTTGGCTGGTGCAGCACATGCTGCGATCAGCCCGATTGACGCGGCAACACCAACGGCGCGGACTATGGTCCCGCGCATATTTGCTCCTTCTCATCGACGGTCCCCGCGGCTTGTAGGCGGGAACCTGTTGACAGCAGCGGGGTTCGCTACCGACGTGTGTTGGGGTCGAACGCATCGCGGATCGCTTCGCCGAGCATGGTCAGCGCGAGGACGAGCGAGGCGATGGACAGGACCGGGGGCCACAGGAACAGCGGGTACCTCGCGTAGGCGTTCTGCGCGTTCGACACGGTCCGGCCCCAGGACGGGGTCGGTTCGACGAGTCCGGCGCCCAGGTAGGACAGGGTCGCCTCATAGGTGATGTAGGCGGGGACCGCGATCGACGCCGACACGATGATGGGCCCGACGAGGTTCGGCAGGATCTCCTTGAAGAGGATGTGCCGGGTCTTGACACCGATGACCTTCGCGGCCTGGACGAACTCACGCTCCCGCAGCGAGAAAACCTCGCCGCGGATCAGCCGCGCCAGGCCGATCCATCCGAAGAAGACGAGGATGGCGATGAGGACATAGAAGCGAATACCCGACTTCTGTTCTGCCGTCAGGGTCTCGCCCACCGGGGTGAAGCGCTGCTGGATGACGGGCACCACGGCCAGGACCACGACCAGCAACGGCAGGCTGAGGAGCAGGTCGATGGTCCACCCGATGACCTTGTCGACCTTGCCACCGAGGTATCCGGCGAGGAGTCCCAGGGTGATCCCGACGATCGTCGACAGGGTCGCGGCCGTAAAGCCGATGATCAGCGACGGACGTGCGCCGTAGGCCCAGACGGCAAAGAGATCGCGTCCGGTGCGAGGTTCCACCCCGAACCAGTGCTCAGTGTTCGCTCCGATAATCGGGTAGGTGTTCAGTGCCGAGATCAGATCAGAGTGGTACTGGTTGAGCACCTCCCCCTCGAGCTTGACCAGCAGGGGGGCGAACACTGCAACGAGGACGAAGAAGACAACGGTCCCGAAGGAGATGATCGCAATCTTGTCGCCCTTGAGCCGGTCCCAGGCGATCTGTGAGGGAGAGCGACCATGTTGGCGGTCGGTGCCCTCTGCCGATCCATCAGGTTCGGTGGGGTCCCCATCGACCGTCAGGCTCGCAAGCTCAGACGAGGTTCCCTGCCCCAACGACATGCACTCTCCAAATCATCGAGGACGGGCGTCCGTCCGAATCTCCCGCTCAGAGGGACGACGAGAGTGTTTTTGTGACACGCCGCGGGACCCGAGAGCAATCTGACACACGAAGAGTGTTTTATCCAGCATTTGGACACTCATCAGTCACAAATCGTTACCGACCGGTCACTTGCCCCTGATTCGCTCTTTGAGCCGAGCCCAACGCGCGGATAAGGTCTGCTCGAAACCCCGTTCGGTGGGCCGATAGTAGTCGGTGCCCACCAGCAGGTCATCGGGGAGGTACTGCTGGGTAACAACGCCGGCGGGGTCGTCGTGCGCGTACCTGTATCCCTCGCCGTGTCCGAGCCGGGTGGCTCCGGCGTATCCGCTCCCCCGCAGGTGCACCGGCACGGGACCACCCTTGCCGGCCCGGATGTCTGCGATCGCCGCGTTGATGCCGAGATAGCTGGAGTTCGACTTGGGCGCGATCGCGTTGTGAACGACCGCCTGGGCCAGGATGATCCGCGCTTCGGGCATGCCGATCTGCGCGACCGCGTGCATCGCGGCGACAGCCGTCTGCAAAGCCGTTGGGTCGGCCATCCCGACGTCCTCACTGGCGGCGATGACGATCCGCCGGGCGATGAAGCGCGGGTCCTCCCCTGCCTCCAACATCCGCGCGAGGTAGTGCAACGAGGCGTCGACATCGCTGCCCCGCATCGACTTGATCAGCGCGCTGGCGACGTCGTAGTGCTGGTCGCCGGCCCGGTCATAGCGGACCGCGGCGTGGGCGACGGCCTGCTCGACCTGGGACAACGAGATCGAGATTGCGTCGTCACTCACACGTCCGGCCGGTTGTGCGTCCAGGGCAACGCCGGCAGCGGCCTCCAAGGAGGTGAGAACCCGACGCGCGTCCCCACCCGCCATCCGTATGACGTGTTGTCTCGCCTCGGGCTCGAGGCTGAAAACCCCTGCTAATCCACGCTGTTCGACCAACGCGGAGGTGATGACGGCATCAAGCTCGTCATCAGACAGCGGCACGAGAGTGATCAGCATGGACCTGGACAACAGCGGCGCGATGACGCTGAAGGATGGGTTCTCCGTGGTGGCTGCGACCAGGACCACGAGACGGTTCTCCACCCCGGCCAGCAACGCGTCCTGCTGCGCTTTGGTGAATCGATGGATCTCGTCAAGGAAGAGGACGGTCTGCCGGTCGTACATGGACTGTTCCCGCGCAGCCGCCTCCATGACGGCCCGGACGTCCTTGACGCCGGCCGTGACAGCCGACAGCTCGACGAACCGGCGTCCGGCAGCGTTTGCCACCAGATGCGCCAGCGTCGTCTTTCCGGTCCCCGGCGGGCCCCAGATGATCGCTGACAGGGGTCCAGCGGCGCCGGCGTGCCCTTCGATCAGCCGCCGCAACGGACTTCCGGCACGCAGAACCTCTGCCTGCCCCCGGACCTCGTCGAGAGTGCGGGGGCGCATCCGGACAGCCAGAGGTGGCATCGAGGATGCGCTGGCATCGGGGCCAGCCGAAGGGTCACGGGAAGAGACCGCGAAAAGGTCGTCGTCGGCGCCGGTGGTCACGGTTGGCAGGCTATCTCGCCAGGCCTGTCGCGCGACCAGCCACGTCCCCAACCGTCAGGGTTTGCCCTCGCCCTGAGCTTCGGGCGTCGCGTCCACCCCGGCCTCTTTGCGTTGTGCCGCCGTGATCGGTGCGGGCGCAGACGTCAGGGGGTCGAAGCCACCGCCGGACTTCGGGAACGCGATGACGTCGCGGATCGAGTCCGTGCCGGAGAGCAGGGCGCAGATCCGGTCCCAGCCGAAAGCGATACCGCCGTGCGGGGGCGCACCAAAAGCAAAAGCATCCAGCAGGAAGCCGAACTTCTCCTGCGACTCGGCCTCGGACAGACCCATGATCTTGAAGACGCGCTCCTGGATCTCCCGGCGGTGGATACGGATCGAGCCGCCACCTATCTCGTTGCCGTTGCAGACCATGTCGTAGGCATAGGCAAGCGCCGATCCCGGGTCAGTGTCAAACGTCTCCATGAACTCGGCCTTGGGCGACGTGAACGCGTGGTGCA
The DNA here is from genome assembly GCA_012927555.1 of Phycicoccus sp. Taxonomy (GTDB): domain Bacteria; phylum Actinomycetota; class Actinomycetes; order Actinomycetales; family Dermatophilaceae; genus UBA4719. The sequence continues at coordinate 17,068 of JABBOX010000076.1, read as the reverse complement.
CGGCTGTCCAGGCGCCCGAGCCCACCGCTACGTCACCTGAGGCCACGGCCTCGCTGGTCGGCTCGAACAGCGGGGCGTCCAGAACCCAGAGGAAGGACCATTCCTTCTCGTCAATGAGCTCACACCGCTTGCCGATCTCCAGACGGGCCGCACCCAACAGTCCACGTGCGGACTTGGCCGGACCCGCCGCGAAGAAGATGCAGTCACCATTGCTGGCACCGACGTGCTTGGCCAGACCCTCACGCTCATTGTCGGTCAGGTTCTTGGCGACGGGACCGCCGAGCTCACCGTCGTCACCGACGAGGACATAGGCAAGGCCCTTGGCCCCCCGTTGCTTGGCGAACTCCTGCCAGCCGTCGAGCTGCTTACGTGGCTGAGATGCGCCGCCGGGCATGACAACCGCTCCGACGTACGGCGCCTGGAACACGCGGAACGCGGTGTCCTTGAAGAACTCGGTGCAGTCGGTGAGCTCCTGGCCGAACCGCAGGTCCGGCTTGTCAGTGCCGTATCGGGCCATCGCATCCGCATAGGTCATCCGCACCATGGGCGTCGAGATCTCGTGACCGATGAGCTTCCACACCGAGGTCGCGATGGCCTCTCCGAGCTCAAGGATGTCGTCCTGCTCGATGAAGCTCATCTCGATGTCCAGCTGGGTGAACTCAGGCTGGCGATCGGCACGGAAGTCCTCATCGCGGTAACAGCGCGCGATCTGGTAGTAGCGCTCCATGCCGGCCACCATGAGCAGCTGTTTGAACAGCTGCGGGCTCTGCGGCAGGGCGTACCAGGAGCCGGGCTGAAGACGAGCCGGCACCAGGAAGTCGCGGGCGCCCTCAGGGGTCGAACGGGTAAGGGTGGGCGTCTCGATCTCGACGAAGTCGCGTTCAGCAAGGACCGTACGCGCAGCCTGGTTCGCCTTGCTGCGCAGTCGAATCGCCGCAGCCGGGCCCGGACGGCGAAGGTCGAGGTAGCGGTGCTTGAGCCGGGCCTCTTCGCCGACGGTGACGCGCTCGTCGATCTGGAACGGCAATGGGGCCGCCGGGCTCAGGACCTCAAGAGCGGTGGCCACCACCTCGATCTCACCCGAGGGCAGGTCGGTGTTGGCGTTGCCCTCCGGGCGCATCCGCACCTCGCCGGTGACCTTGACGCAGTACTCGTTGCGCAGGTCGTGCGCCCCACCCTGGGCGAGGATCTCGTCACGGACGACCACCTGCGCCACCCCCGACGCGTCACGCAGGTCAAGAAAGGCAACGCCCCCGTGATCGCGTCGTCGGGCAACCCATCCGGTGAGGGTGACGGTCTGCGAAGCGTGGTCGGCGCGCAAGGTGCCAGCCTCGTGAGTGCGAAGCACGGTGAAGTCCCTAGTTTCGGTGAGTCAGTAGTTTCGGTGAGTACGTGGCTAGTGGTGGATCCTGCGCCTGATCCTGCGAGGGCAGCACCCAACATCTTACGGAACGACGATCAGCGGTATGCCGGGTGCTCCGGCCAGGGATCGTCGTGCGGTCGTAGTGTGGTCCAACTGCGAGCCCGCGACGCATGTGCCGTCAGGATTCCGATCACCGCGCCGGGGTTGTGCAGCTGGCCCTTCAAGACGGCATCGTGGGCCTCATCAAGGTCGACCCAGCCGACCGGCATACCGTGTTCCTCGGCCTCGCGCGTGAAGAGCTCGTGGTCGTGGACGTCGACGAGGTCCCGGGCCAGGAAGATGCGCAGCGCTTCGGAGTTGCCGCCCGGAGAGCTGAAGAAGTCGATGAGGACGTCCCAACGACTGGCGATGAGGTCAGCCTCCTCGTGCAGCTCGCGGGCCGCGCAGAGCCATGGTTGCTCCCCCGCGATGTCGAGCAACCCCGCCGGCAGCTCCCACTCGAACGAACCGACCGGGTGTCGGTACTGCTGGATGAGCAGCACGTGATCACGGCCATCGACCTCGCGGAGGGCAACGATCGCCACAGCACCAGGGTGGTCGACGTACTCGCGCGTGACCTCGCCGGCTGCACCGAGGTCGATGATGTCGCGGCGTACGTCCCAGACCATGCCCTCAAAGACGAGAGCAGTGTCGGAGACCGGACGCCTGTCGAGCTGGTCAGCCAGATCTGGGCCACGGAGGACACGAGCATCCAGACTCATTGCACTGCAACAGGTTCGGCGCCCTTGGGCCTTTCGACCTCGACCAGACGCGATGCCCTGTGTGAGTTGATCGCGGCCTCGACCAACCCGGCGAAGAGCGGATGAGCGCGATCCGGCCGGGACTTGAACTCCGGGTGAGCCTGGGTCGAGACGTAGTACGGGTGCACATCGGCTGGCAGCTCGACGAACTCCACCAGGCTTCCGTCGGGCGAGGTGCCCGAGAAGCAGAGCCCGGCCTCCTCGAGCTGGTCCCGGTAGGCGTTGTTGACCTCGTAACGGTGGCGGTGGCGTTCGTTCACGAGCGTGGATCCGTAGGCGCCGGCGATGACCGAGCCGCCGACCAGCTTGGCGGGGTAGGTCCCCAGCCGCATGGTCCCGCCCATGTCTCCGGCGCCCTCGACGAACGCCTTCTGCTCCTCCATCGTGGCGATCACCGGATGGGTGGTCTGCGGGTCGAACTCGGTGGAGGAGGCATCTGCGATGCCAACGACGTTGCGGGCGTACTCGATCACCATGCACTGCAGGCCCAGACAAAGGCCCAGCGCCGGCACCTGCCTCACTCGGGCCCACTTGAGCGCCCCGAACATGCCCTCGATGCCGCGAATGCCGAACCCACCTGGGACAACGATCGCGTCGACGCCGCCAAGTGCCTTCTGGGCGCCGGCGTCCGTCTCGCACTCATCGCTGGCGACCCAGCGGATCGAGACCTTGGCGTCATGGTGGAAACCGCCCGCGCGCAATGCCTCGGTGACCGAGAGGTAGGCGTCCGGTAGGTCGATGTACTTGCCGACCAGTGCGATCTCGACAGCGTGCTCGGGGTTGTGGACCCGGCGCAGAAGCTCGTCCCACTCACGCCAGTCGACGTCGCGGAAGGGCAGACCGAGGCGCCTGACGACATAGGCATCGAGCCCCTCGGAGTGCAGCACCTTGGGAATGTCGTAGATGCTCGGCGCGTCGACAGCCGCGACGCACGCTTCCATGTCGACGTCGCACATGAGCGAGATCTTGCGCTTGACGCTCAGGGGGATCTCACGGTCGGCCCGCAGCACGATGGCGTCCGGCTGGATACCGACCTGTCGAAGGGCAGCCACCGAGTGCTGGGTCGGCTTGGTCTTCAGCTCACCGCTGGGCGCAAGGTAGGGCACCAGCGAGATGTGCAGGAAGAAGACGTTGTCGCGGCCCTCGTCATGACGGACCTGGCGCGCGGCCTCCAGGAAGGGCAGCGACTCGATGTCGCCGACGGTGCCGCCGATCTCGGTGATGATGATGTCCGGGCGGTCCTTGACCGCGACACGGGCTTGGTCGCGCATCCGCGACTTGATCTCGTTGGTGATGTGCGGGATCACCTGCACCGTGTCCCCGAGATACTCCCCGCGACGCTCTTTGGCGATCACCTGGCTGTAGATCTGGCCCGTCGTGACGTTGGCCGAACCGACCAGTGGGACGTCCAGGAATCGCTCATAATGGCCGATGTCCAGGTCGGCCTCGGCGCCGTCATCAGTGACGAACACCTCGCCATGCTGGAACGGGTTCATCGTCCCAGGATCCACATTGAGGTAGGGGTCGAGTTTCTGCATCGTCACCTTGAGACCGCGCGCACGCAGCAGATGTCCGAGGCTGGAAGCCGTCAGGCCCTTGCCGAGGGAAGAGGCAACGCCTCCGGTTACGAAGATATGTTTCGTCTGATTCACCACGGGCTTTGACTCTACGTCATCAAGAGGGTCTCGGCGTACCGCTCGAGCCACCATGTCGCCGTGTCGTGCCCGTCCGGCAGGTTCGTGGCAACCTCTCGACCCCTTTGGGCGAGGTCAGCGCGCAGACCGGGATCGCTCAGAACCCGCTCGGTCGCCTCCGCGATCGCATCTGGATCACCCGGTATGACGAGCAGTCCGGCCCGTGCGACCAGGTCGTGCAGCCCGCCGACGTCGGTGGCAACAACCGGTGTCCCGGCAGCCATGGCCTCCTGAACCACGAGCGCCCGGGCCTCCCACTCGCTTGGCAGGACGAACACCTCAGCCGCACGCAACCATTGGCCGGCGTCACTGCGGGCGCCGACGAAATGGACCGGAGCGCCCAACGCGTGCGCCTGCGCCCTCAGCGTGGTCAACAAGTCAGGGTCTCCGTCGCCCAAGACGACCCACGTGCACGGGCTGAGCAGCCGCGAAGCCGCCACGACCAGCACCGGCAAGTTCTTCTGCGGTGCGATCCGCGAGATCGTGACGACGAGCGGAAGCGCAAGATCGACCTCCAACAGGTTGACCGAGGGGAACAAGGTCGCCCTGGTCTTGGCGCGCATCTGGGCGTCAGGTGGCCTCTGCTCGAGCAGCTCCGGGACTCTGGGTGACGGCACCTGAGCGAGCTCGGCGCGCCCGGCACCGAACAGGAGCGCCTCTTTCACGAGGTCGCTGCTCGCCCCGGTCACGAGATCCGCGCGATGCGCCACCCATCGTTGGGCGAGTCGTTTGAGCCCCTGTCGACCGCTGCCCTCCAGCACCGCATTGTGTTGGGAGACAATGAGTTTCGGTCGACTGAGTTTCGGTCGATTTCGGTCTCGCGTGGGAGCGATTGACATGGTGGACAGGGCCGCCAGCAGCCCGCCCTGGTGTCCGTGTGCGTGCACGATGTCGCTGTCCAGAGCCAGCCGTCGCAGAAGCCAGAAGTCATGCAGCGCACGGATCCACCCGGCCGACCCCGGCCACCACAGCCGCATAGCCCCCAGGTCAAAACGCTGTGCCGTGAGCGGGTGGGTCACGACAATCACGTCCGTACCACGGTCCCTCAGATCCGCGCTGAGCTGAGCGACGTGGGTTCCGATGCCGCCGGTGCTGCGGCCGACGACCATGACCACCCTCACGATGTCATCTCTTTCCGAGGCCGCCTTCGGAGCTGGGCTGCCGCCAGTCGAGCGGAATCGCGGTCACCGATCCAGATCGCTGCGGCGTACAACGCCAGCACAGCGATCCCGACCAGAACGGCCACCGTGGCGGTGGACGCGAGACCAAGCGGGTGGATGTTTCCGGCGATGTATCGGCCCACAGCGGCCGCGAGGGCGCCCGCCCCGAGAGCCACCAGCGCGCTGCGAACAAAGCCCCGCCACATCTGCGGACCCCACGCCCGATGAACCGCAACCATGAGAACGACAGCAGCGACGGTCATCCCCAAGGAGCTGGCAAGTCCCAACGACTGCAACGTGTTCTGCGGTCCAGCATCACCTCGGAGCAGGGCCAGAGGCACAACCGCCGCGATCAGCCAGCCGAGAGCAGTCACCCCACCAGCCACGCCAGGACGACCCCTGGCGTAGAGCGCACGGGTGAACAACGCCAGCAACCCGAAACCGACCAGCCCGGGCGCGAAGGCACTCAGGGCAGCGGGTAGGGCCGCCAGCGCCTCCTGGCCGGCCGGGCTGTCACGGCCGGCATCCAGGGCGCCGAAGAACGCACCGATGGGCGGGGCGGCGGCGAACAGGACAGCGGCACCGGCGCAGGTGGCCACGGTGATCGCCCGCGCCGATGAGGACAGCGTCTGCTGCGCGCGCTCGACCGACGACTGGTTCACGCCCGTCGCAAGCGCCGACTGGTTCATGCCCGTCGCAAGCGCCGAGTGGTTCATGCCCGTCGCCAGCGCCGGGAAGGCCGCTGTGGCAATGGGAACCGCGAGCACGGCATACGGCAGGAGATAGACGGCCTGGACGTAGGTGTAGACGTTCAGCGTGCCTGGACCACCGCGATGCTGCGACACCCAGAGGGCGGCCAGCACGGCAACCTGTTGAGCGACCAGCGCCAGCAGCCCAGCAACGGCGAGGGCTCTGGCTCGTCGCGCGACCCCTTGGGGAAAGGTCCAGGTCAACTGCAGTCGTATGCCGGCACGGTGCACCGGGATGAGCAGCGGCAGGCTCAACGCGACAACTCCGAGGGTCGTCCCGGCCGCCAGCACGGTGGTGGCCTGGACAGGAAGTCGCGTCAGGTCGTTTCCTCTCCCCTGTGCCATGGCCGCATACAGCAGGTACGTCGCCATGACCACGACGCTGGACACCAGGGGGGCCGCGGCCGCGGCGAGGAAGCGCCGATGGGCCTGAAGCACTCCGGCAAGGACGATACCGACGCCATACAGCGCGATCTGAGGCGCGAAGACCACGAGCATGGCAGCCATGAGATCCGTTGAACCAGAACACCTCTGGCTGTCGACCAACAACGTCGACAACGGCCTCGCGGCCGCAGCCATCAGGATGGAGAGGGGCACCAGCACGGCCAGCGCCCAGGAGAGCATGGCCGAGGCGGTCTGAGCTGCCTCGTCCTGGGCATCGGAGGCCAGCTGGCCCGCGATGATCGGGACGGCGACGGCGGCAAGGGCTCCGCCGGCTGCCACCTCGAAGATGACATTCGGCAGCTGGTTCGCGGCCTGGTAGACACTGCCGACGCAGGTGGCCCCGACGCTCTGGGAGAACACCAGCCAGCGGCCAAACCCAAAGGCCCGGGCTGCGAGGGTCACCACCGCAATGAGTCCAGCGGCCGCGAAGACCCCCGGAGCTGCCTTGCCGGCCATGGTGGCCCGGCGGGAGGTCTCGTCGTGGCGCGTCATGGGTTGACAGGATCACCGTGGGAGGGCCGTGGTGGACGTCCGAAGGCGTCGAGGCGGCTCAAGGTGGGCGACGACTCGATCACGTTCGTGAAGCTGACCTTCTCTGAGACAAGCGTCAGGGCGGTCACCGAGGCAAGGGCGAGCAGCCGGCCACGAAGACCCGTGCGCGCCACCAGGGCGGCTCCGATCAGGGCCCCCGCACTGTTGGCCCCGGTGTCACCGAGCATGCTCCGACCAGACAGGTCGTCGGGCAGGGCAACCACTGCGGCACCCGCGGCGGCGGCGGTTGTGGCGGTCGAGAGGCGGGTTCCGGGTCGGCCGGCGGCGAACGGCACGATGAGCAGCAGAACCACCTTCAGCGCCCTGCCTGGGCGAAGGTCGAAAAGGTTGACGACGTTGGCCGAGCCCGCGATCACGGCACCGCCCACGAGCGTGGTCAACGGCCCGGTCGCACGCGCCCCAGTCATCCCGCGTGACCGGTCAGCCATCCATGCGGTCGCCAGCCCGGTAACCCCCAGACCCACGATCTTGACGACCCCGGTCGTCACCTGCCCTCGTCGGGCGGCAGCAAGATGGCCGCGCAGGCCCTTGCTGGAGCTGCCGCCGAACCAGTCATCGAGAGCACCCAGGCAACCCGCGCCCAGACCTGCCACCGCCGCCGGTGGGCCGGCACCCCCGGAGAGGGCTCCGACGACCGCGCCGACGGCATAGGCAGGGCCTTCGAACAAGGTGACGGGGCGGCCGGCGTGGTTCGTGCGGGTCCATCGTTCGGCGCCGCCGGGTGGGTGACGTTTCAGGATGGTCGAGGCGACCAGCGAAGCGAACGCACCGACGCTGAAGGCACCCAAGGCGACAGGGACGCTCGAGGTGCTCTCCCGTCGCCTCCGTGTCACTGCTTGGCCGTCATGTCTGGCGCGATCGCCTTGGCGTCTGCGGCCAGGCCGTACTGTCCGTTGCCGCCGGAGTACTGCTGTGCGAGCGCGAGAACGACCGTGACCTGTCCCATGGGCAGGTCTGCGTCATCAACTGTCGACACGACCTTGGCGGCGTCGGAGTCCTTGCGAACCGCGGTCACCAGATCCGGGGAGTCCTTCAGGTTGATGGCCTGGGACGGGCTGACGACGACGACGCCGGACCCAGCTGACTCCAGGGAACGAACAAGTTGTACGTAGCTGGCCAAGCGGGCGTCGATGTCCTGTTGGGAGGAGCCCTTGACCGGTCCACCCACGAAGACAGCGCTCGAGGATGGGACGATCTGGTCCGGCGACACCTTGACGAGATCGCCAGCCTTGAGACCGTCCAGCGCGGCGCTCGCTGCGGGGTCGACCCGCTGTGTGGAGTTGTCCTTGCCGCCAAGGATCGCGCGGGCCAGAACCGTGGCAGCAAGCTCGTCCGGGTTGTTGGCAGCAAGAGGCGCCTTGACCAGAGTGGCGAGCTGATCCGCCAGAGTATTGCGGAAGGTTCGTTTGGCCGGGTCTGCCCAGGCATCCGTCAACGTGATGTTCGATCCCACCTTGGCACCGGCGGCGACCAGAGAAGCAGTGGTGTTCTTGACCAGGTCGGAGTCTGCTCCAGGGGCGATGACAAGGGCAACGGTCTTGGCCGTCAGCTTTGCGTTGATGATCCCCGGCGCGATGGCCGATGAGAAGGAGTCGCGCGCATCGGTTCCTCGCTGCGCGGCATCAAGCTGCGTGCGCAGCGCTGCCTTGTCGGCGCGCAAAGACGTCGTCTCCTGTGTGAGCCGGGTACCGAGGTCACCCTTGAGCGGCCCGGCCCCGAGGACGATACCCACCGCGAGCGCCAGAAAGATCGAGACGATGGAGACCAGGTGATAACGAAAGTCAATCATGTGAACAACCCCACGATCCAGGACCACGCGTCATCCCAACGAGCAGCCACCAGCTGGAGCATGGTGGTGCCGGCATAGGTCGAGGCCAGAGCGACAAAGAGTGCAAACAGGCCAACGAGCAGCATGACACCCAGAGAAAGATTTGAGATGCGCGAACGGTAGAGCCGGCTCACGCCTTTTGCGTCCACGAGCTTGCCGCCGACCCGCAGCCTGGTCAGGAACGTGCTGGCCATGCCCGAGCGGCCCTTGTCCAGGAACTCGACCAGCGTGGCGTGCGTGCCGACCGTGACGATGAGCGAGGCGCCCTTGTCATCAGCAAGCAACATGGCCACGTCTTCGCTCGTGCCCGTCGCCGGAAAGACCACCGAGTCAAGACCCAGCTTGCGAACCCGCTCCAGCCCGGGCGCGCGGCCATCGCGATACGCATGGACCACGATCTCGGCCCCGCACCGGAGTGTGGCGTCCGAGACCGAGTCCATGTCTCCGACGATGAGGTGTGGTCGGTGCCCTGCTTCGAGCAGCGCGTCGGCGCCGCCGTCGACGCCGATCAGGATCGGTCGGTACTCACGGATATAGGAACGCAGCGTCTGCAGGTCATCCTTGTAGTGATAGCCCCGAACCACCACGAGGGCATGACGGCCATCCAGAACCGTCTTGATGTCAGGAACCCCGACGCCATCGAGCAGCAGCTCGCGTTCGCGCCGGAGGTACTCCATCGTGTTGGCCGCAAACGCCTCGAGCTGGACGGCAAGCCCTGCTCGTGCTTCGGTCATCGCGGCATTCACGATGTCGTGGTCGAAGAGGGTCCCCTTGGCCACGACGACATCGCCGACGTACAGGGTGTTGCCGTCCAGACGAGCGCTCTGCCCATCCTTCAGCTCGAGCATCACGTCCTTGCCGACGCTGTCGACCAATGGCACCCCTGCATTGACCAGGATCTCCGGACCGAGGTTCGGGTAGCGTCCAGTGATCGACGAGGCGGCGTTGATGACCGCCGCCGGTTTGCAGGCCAGCAGAGCCTCGGCACTGACCCTGTCAATGTCCTGGTGGTCGATGACCGCGATATCGCCGGGCTTGAGCCGTTTGGTCAGCTGTTTGGTGCGCACGTCAATTCTCAGAGTCCCCCGGACCCCGGGCAGATCCGGTTCGCGAGGCGCTCGACGGCGCAAGGTCATGAACATCGTCGCCCATCGTGTCACGTACGGAGCCTGCCTGCTTCCGCCGCCTCCTGACGGCTTGTCGAAGCCTGACCGAGAAGCTCCTTGGCGTGCTCTATCGCCACGTCGGAGTCCTCGACCCCGCCCATCATTCGAGCAAGCTCACGAAGCCGTTCCTGGCCCGTGACCGCCGCCACCCCACTGGCAGTGATGTGCCCGTCATCGGTCTTGCGCACCACAAGATGACGGTCTGCGTATGCCGCCACCTGGGCGAGGTGGGTCACGACAATGACCTGCGCCGAGGTTGCCAGCGCGGCCAGCCGGGCACCAACATCCAGCGCCGCCTTGCCGCCAACTCCGGCATCCACCTCGTCGAAGACGAAAGTCGGAACGTCCCCGCTCCCGGTGACGACCTCGAGCGCCAGCATCACCCTGGACAGCTCTCCGCCAGAAGCGGCCTTGGCGACACTGCGCAAAGGTGCGCCAGGGTTGGCCGCCAACAGGATCTCGACCTCGTCGACTCCGTGGCGACCGAACCGGACCCAGTCGGTCTCATCGTCGAGAGGCAGCCCGTCGGGGTCCGGACGGCGCGCCACCGAGACCTTCACGACCGCCTTGCCCATCGCCAGGTGGGACAGCTCTGTCGTGACTCGGGCGCCGAAATCGGTCGCGGCAAGACGCCTCGCCGCGCTCAGCTCGCCGGCGCAGGTCGCCAGGTCCGTTCGCAACGTATCGAGCCAGATCTGCAGACCATCGGCACGATCATCCGCACCCTCCAGCTCGGCGAGCCGGGCGGCAGACTCCTTGCCCCACGCCAGAACGTCGTCGATGGTGTCGCCGTACTTGCGCTGCAACCGTGCCAGCTCTGCCCTGCGGTCCTGGACCCAGGCCAGCCTCGCCGGGTCGACCTCGGCCTCCGACAAGTACGCAGCCAGGTCCACGCCCAGGTCAGCCGCCAGGTAGCCCAGCTCCTGGAGACGACGGTCGAGGTCAGCCAGCGCCGGATCATGAGCAGTCATGGGTGCCAGCGCCACCCGTGCCGTCGCCAGATGCCCGCCAACGTCACCGGCGTTCAAGCCATCGGACCGTCCGGTCCCCGGGTAGAGACCGTCCTGGTCACCGGTGAGCAGGGCGTGGGCCTGGCCGGCGCTGGCTCGAAGACCATCGGCATGCGCCAGGCGCTCATCCTCGGCGCGCAGATCGAGATCCTCACCCGGCGCGGGGTCGACGGCCTCGATCTCCTCGAGCCCTGCCCGCAGGACATCCACCTCCCGCGCCCGGTCGCGGGCACGCCCGCGCAGCTCCCGCAGCTCGGCGTCAACCTGGTGGAGCTCGTCATACAGGGCGACATAGCGCCCGTACGGGTCAGCGACCGGCTCACCCGCGAAACGGTCCAGGACGACGCGGTGCTGCTCAGGCTGACGCAGGCGCCACTGATCGGACTGACCATGAACGGCCACCAGGAGCTCACCAAGCTCACCCAACACGCTGACCGGCACCGTCCGCCCGCCAACGTGCGCCTTCGACCGGCCCTCGGCCGACACGGTTCTTGCCAGGATCAGGACGTCTTCTGCGTCGCCGCCGGCCTCGAGGGCGCGCAGCGTCGCGGGGTGTTCTGGTCCGACCTGGACCACACCCTCGACAACCGCTTTCGAGGCACCGGTCCGCACCAGGCCGGCATCTGCCCGCGCGCCGAGCAACAGACCAAGACCCGATACGACCATGGTCTTGCCTGCGCCGGTCTCGCCGGTGAGCACGTTCAGGCCAGCCGAGAGCTCCAGCACGGCGTCATCGATGACGCCGAGGTTCTTGATCCGGATCTCGCGAAGCATGGCGACAGCCTACGGACCGCGGGTGTCAGGCCTGCTCAACCGGGCCGGAACCGCCGTTGTTGCGTCGGGCCACGCCACGCCACCCGTCGACGGACAGGTCGAACTTGGCCACCAGCCGGTCGGCGAAAGGCCAGTCGCTCAGACGTGCCAGGCGCACGGGCGTGTCGCTGCGACGGATCTCGACGCGGGCTCCGGGGGGCAGGTCGACCATGCGTGAGCCGTCGCACCACATGACGCCTGCGGCCCCCGAGTAGGGAACCACCTCGATGGCCAGCTCGGACCGAGGCCCGATCACCAAGGGGCGTGCGAACTGGGCATGGGCCGAGATGGGCACCACCATCATCGCCTCGACGTCAGGCCACACGACGGGACCGCCCGCGGAGAACGCGTATGCCGTGGAGCCGGTCGGCGTGGCGGTGACCACTCCGTCGCAGCCCCAGGTGGACAAAGGCCGTCCATCTATCTCGAGCGTGAGCTCGATCATTCGCCCTCGTGACGCCTTTTCGACCGAGACCTCGTTGAGCGCCCAGCTCTGCGCGATCGCCTCCCCGTCATGGGTCGCCGTGACGTCGAGGGTCATCCGTTCCTCGACCGCGTAGTCGCGGGCGACGATGCGCTCCACCGTCTCGCCAAGCTTCTCGCGCTCGGCCTCCGCCAGGAATCCCACGTGTCCCAGATTGATCCCGAGCAGGGGGGCATCCGTTCCCCTGGACAGTGCAGCACCACGCAGGATCGCCCCGTCGCCCCCGAGCACACAGACCAGCTCGCACCCTCGGGCCGGGTCAGCGGGGTCAGCCGTGACGATGTTCGGACTGCCCCCCAGAATGATCGCCTCGGCCGCGTCGGGCAGCAGCGCAACTTCGAGCCCCGCTGCATGAAGCTGATCTGCGACGTCCCCGGCGAACTGCTGGGCCTCGACCCGTCGTGGGTGGGCGACGAGCAGGATGCGGCGGGTCATGAGGGTGCCTCCGTCGACAGAGTGGCGGCCAGCTCGGTGACCTGTGCCGTCGTCAGCCCCTCGTCGGGGCGACGTGTCAACCACAGTAGGTACTCCGCGTTTCCGGTCGCACCCCGGATGGGGCTGGCGCGCAGAGCCAGGGTGGTGAGGCCCGCCACCGTGGCTGCGGCCGCGACCTGTTCGATCATCATCGCGCGGAGGTGCGCAGACCTGACGACTCCCCCCTTGCCGAGACGTTCGCGCCCGACCTCGAACTGGGGCTTGACCAGAAGCACCAGGTCGCCGGACGGCTCGACGAGGTCACGCAGGACTGGAAGCACGAGCCGCAGGGAGATGAAGCTGAGGTCGGCGACGAGCAGCTCGGCCGGCCCTCCAAGATCGTCGGCACGGGCATCGCGGATGTTGACGCCGGAGCGTTCGGTGACGCGAGGGTCGCTTGCGATCTCGTCGGCCAGCTGATCGTGCCCAACGTCGAGCGCCACGACCTCGCGTGCGCCCTTTCGCAACAAGACCTGCGTGAATCCGCCGGTACAGGCTCCGACGTCGATGCACCGCTTGCCTTCAGCGCGAAGACCGTCCTCGCCGAACGACTCCAGTGCCGCCGCCAGCTTGTATGCCGCACGGCTCACCCAGTCCTCGACCCCAGACTCGAGCTCGAGGCTCTGACCGGCGCTGACAGGGGTCGAGACCTTCTTGGCCGGTGACCCGTCAAGCAGCACCAAACCTGACTTGACGAGCTCACGAGCCTGGCCCCTGGACCTGGCCAGGCGCCTCGCAACCAGCTCGACATCGAGCCGGCGGGTGGACCCGCTCACTCCTTGCCCAGGTCGGCAAGTCGACCTTGCAGGACGCGATGGACCTGCTCACCTGCCTGTATCTGAGAGTCCAACGGCTCATCGGCCACGGCGTCGAGCTCGTCGAGCACCGTGTCGACGGCATCGTCACCGGTGGGCTGACGCTCGACCAGCCGTGCGGGGTCGGTCGCTTCGTCGGCTTCTTCGTCAACGTCATTCATGTGCGGTACACCCTCGTACTCCGTGCTCGTTTCGTCGCCGGCGCCATGCGTCATCTCCGAATGGCTCATGTGCCAGCAGGTTTACGACGAGTAGTGACTGCCGACCGGCGCGCCGTCGGCTTGGTGGCCAGGCTGGTTGCCGCAGCCTTCTTCACCGCAGCCTTCTTCACCGCAGCCTTCTTCACCGCAGCCTTCTTCACCGGCCCGGCGCTCGAACGTTCCGATGCTGATCTCAGCGCGGCGACCTCTGCCCGAAGGCGGTCTGCCTCAGCCCGCGCCTCTTCAAGCTTCTCGGCCGGAACGAGCCCCAGACGAGTGACAGCAGCATCCACTTCGCCTCGAACCAGCGTCGTCAGATGCTCACGATTCGTTGTAGCGGCGGCCAACAGCTCCTCGGCCAACGCACCCACCTGGACAGCGAACTTGCCGGTCGCGACACTGACTCCGGACATTGACATCAAGCCCTGCGCGGCCTCCATGGCACGTGCGCGCGTGAGTTCTCCGAGACCCGATGCAAGCTGGACATATCCCCGAAACGATTCGAAACTCATGCTTCCTCCTCAGGTTGGCGGTCGTTGACCACGCTACTGCCCAACGCTTCGCTCGTCTCGCCCACCTGCGGAGCGTCCAGCGTGACCCGAGGTCATCATCTCCGAATCCCGATCAGCGCTCCAGCCCCACGGCCAGGTCCAGTTCGCGCGACAACACTGCCCCGTCGCCGGCCAGCGCATCGAACGTCACACTGCCGCGGTCGCGTGCGTCCCAAACTGCCCTCACCGCGGCACGCAACCGTTCGTTGACCGACCCACCCTGCGCCATGACCAGCTCGCCTGCCCTCGACACCCGCGCCGACGCCTCGCCGCAGATCCACCTCGAGGAGTCCTCGGCGTCTTGAACCGCCTCCACATACACGGAGCTCAGCGAACGCAGATCGGTTGCCATGTAACGCGGCCGAGCCGGCGGCTCCGCTTGTGCCACGTCCGTCCATCCGTGAACTCCCCCTAGGACGAACAGTGAGTCCATCCCCAACGCAACTGCCCCAGCGATGTCGGTATCAAGGCGATCTCCGATCGCAAGCGTGCGCCCGACGTCAGTACCGAGGACTGCGGCGCTCAGCTCATAGAGCGGGACGTTCGGCTTGCCAACGTTGACCGGATCCACGCTGACTGCCGTACGGACCGCGGCGACGAGCGAACCGTTTCCGGGCGCCAGTCCCCTGTCCGTGGGCAGGGTGCTGTCGATGTTCGTCGCAACCCACAAGGCACCGGCCTGGACGGCGTAGGCGACCTCCGCGAGATCGGCCCAACCCACGTTCGCCCCGTAACCCTGGACGGCCGCGACGACGGGCTTGTCCGATCGCATCTGCTGAGGTGAGACCGCGAGAAGGCCCGCCTCTTCGAGAGCCAGGGCGACCCCCGGCCCACCAACCGCCAGGACCGTGGACCCTGCCGGGCAGCGTTGTGCCACAAGGCGGGCGGCGGCCTGGGCGCTCGTCACGATGCGGGCTCCCGAGCCCGGCAACCCCAGCTCGGTGAGCCGGTCGGACACCTCAGCCGGCGTACGAGAAGCGTTGTTGGTGGCATAGACCACCAACACGTCTGCAGAGAGCGCGGACAGCAAGGACTCCACCGCGTGTGGCACAACCTGGTGACCGCGATAGACAACACCGTCCAGATCACACACGACGCCGTCATAGGCCTCAATCAGGGTGCCCCTCGCGCTGGCGACTCCATCCACGGGTGACTTCACTGCCGGATCCATGTCTCTCACCACGCCATTGTCCAACGCGGGGTTCCACGGGCTAGGTCGAGGTCGGCGCAGTCACAGAACGGTCCAACCCCGTCGCCTCTACGTCATACCGGCTGGCGGGTCCTCCTGGCGAACGCCAAAATCGGCGGCGGAGAGCCCCGCGGATCGTCACGAGATCACCGGGTTTGAGACGAACAGCCTTGCGCTGCAATGCTTTCGTCCAGCATGACACGTCTATGGTGTCCACTGTCGCACCACCTCCGCCGGTCCGGCCGCGGGAGGCAGTTCGTGGCACCACCAAGCGCAGCTGTACAACAGAGTCCCCGCTGGGCAGCTCACGTTCCTCGGGAGAACCGCTGATCCGACCGCTCAAGACAACCTCGTTGAACCCCAACCCACTCGTCCCAACGCCGGCATCCCCCTGACGTACGCGTTTCATGCTCATCCCCTCGTTGGTTGATGATGACCATGATCACCGCACGTTCAACCTTGGGGGCGCCTGCGGACGTCACCTGTGGACGGTGGGGTGTCCACCCGCCACATGTGGACAAGCACGGGCACGGCCGCGCCGGGAGCTAGGGCCGATCGGGCATGCCCTCGCCCTGGTACTCCTCTTCGTCCGGCTCCTCGTCCTCGCCCTGGTACTCCTCTTCGTCCGGATCCTCGTCGTCCTCGAACTCCACGTCGTCCTCACCTTCGAGAAGGTCGGTCAGCACCAGGCCGTCGAGCTCCGAAAGCCGCTCCTCGGCATCTGTCTCACCGTCGAGGTCCGCGCTCGCCGCATGCCCGAACCACGTCACGGCTCCATCCTCGTCGCCCTTGGCCAGCAACGCCTCGGCGTAGGCATAGAACAGGCGTGCAGCCCAGGGTTGACGCGAACCTGCATTGAGCTGCGGAATCTGCAGCCCGACAACAGCGGCGTCGAACTGGCCGAGGTCACGGCGAATCCCCGACACCACGATCGCGAGCTCGATCCGTTCGTCCAGAGTCAGACTTGCCGCCTCGGGTGAGGCCGCGAGATCGAGGGCCCGCTCGTGACGCCCGAGGCCCCGCTCGGCGTCGACCATGAACGGCAACATGTGCGACGAACCCGACAGCCTGCGGGCCGTGCGGAACTCACTCAGCGCCTTGGCCCACTCCCCCTTGCGATAGTGGACCAGCCCCAACGCCTCACGAGCAGCAGGAACTCTCCCGGCGCGACGGACAGCGGTCTCGGCGTGCGCCTGCGCGGCTTCGATGTCCGTATCAAGGAAGGCAGCCGCCATCACCAGATGCTGTCCCACACCAACCGCGTTCTCCTTGCTGAGCGTTCGCAACTGGTTCTTGACTGATCGATCCAGCTCGAAGCCAGTCACATCATCGGGTATCGCAGGCTCCGGCAACCTCGGCGTCTTGGGAGTGAGCATCGAGCTGCCACGCTGACCCTCGCGTTCGGTCCCGGTACGCTGCCCACGATCCGGAGCACCGCCCCGCTCGGGACGTCCTGCACCGCCCCCGCGCTGCCCGCGACCTGCAGCACCGCCCCGCTCGGGACGTCCCGGTGAACCTCCCCGGCGACCGTTGTCTTCGCTCGGGCGGCGCGCAGCCTGGTCAGCAGACACGGGCCTGCCTCCATTCGTCTCGGGTTCTTCATGCAATGCTCGGACAGTTCGATCAGTCTCGCAAGCCTACGACGGACGCAAAAGAGCCCCCGGCCGGTTGTCCGGTGGGGGCTCTTTCACAATGTATGTCCGGCGGCGTCCTACTCTCCCACACCGTTCCCAGTGCAGTACCATCGGCGCTGAAGGGCTTAGCTTCCGGGTTCGG
>JABBOX010000253.1 GCA_012927555.1 Phycicoccus sp. | reverse complement strand
TGATCGAACCAACCTGGGCCCAGATCTGTGCCATGGGCTACGAGATCCCCGGCATGGGCGTGATCGGCGGCGACATCGTCGCCGGGATCCTGGACCGGTTCGACACCCGCATCGCCCGGGTCCTGCTCGACGAGCACACCGGTGTCGTGGTCGAGACCGCCACCACCGCCTACCTACCCAACAAGGCGATGCGCCGCTTCATCCGGCAACGCGACGGTCACTGTCGCTTCCCCGGCTGCGCCCGGGGCGCCAAACGCTGCGAACCCGACCACGTCATCCCGTTCTCCCGCGGCGGACCCACCGCGATCTGGAACCTCGTGGCCCTCTGCAAACACCACCACCGGGTCAAACACGACGCCGGCTGGACACTGACCATGACACCAGACGGCCACTGCACCTGGACCGACCCCCACCACCGCCACTACGCCACCCACCCCATCAACCACCACGAGCTCGCAGCCTGACACTGCGGCCTGGCGCTCAGCCCAAATGACCCAGGGCGCTCCAGTACCCAGCGTCTTTCCTTGTGGAACCTGCGTTGTGGAGCCTGCGTCGTCGAGGTGGGGCCTCGGGCATGCGTCGTCGAGGCCGGGGCGTCGCGGCCGGAGGCCGGATATCCTGAACGTCATGTCCTCCGAGCGTGCGCCGCAGTCCTCGCGCGCCCGGAGCCCACGACGGCGTCCTTCCAGGGGCAGACGCGGCAAGTCACCAGACGCTCTGTCGCCCCGCATCGCCCTTCGTCTCGCGTCGGTGCCCAAGGTCACCTACCCAGAGGACCTGCCGATCACGGCTCGCAAGGACGATATCGCCGCGGCCATCCGCGACCACCAGGTCGTCATCGTGGCGGGGGAGACGGGCTCCGGCAAGACCACACAGCTACCCAAGATCTGCCTCGAGCTCGGCCGCGGCGTCGAGGGCATGATCGGCCACACCCAGCCTCGACGGATCGCCGCCAGGTCCGTGGCTGAGCGCATCGCCGAAGAGCTGCACACCGAGCTCGGGACCGCTGTGGGCTATCAGGTGCGCTTCGCCGATCACTCGAGCGCCAACACCCTGGTCAAGGTCATGACGGACGGCATCCTGCTGGCCGAGATGCAGCGCGACCGCGACCTGCGCCGATACGCAACGATAATCTTCGACGAGGCCCACGAACGCAGTCTCAACGTCGACTTCATCATTGGTTACCTCAAGCAGCTGCTGCCGCGCCGGCCTGACCTCAAAGTCATCATCACGTCGGCAACCATTGACCCGCAACGCTTCTCGAAGCACTTCGACGATGCGCCCATCATCGAGGTGTCCGGGCGCACCTATCCGGTCGAGGTGCGCTACCGACCGCTGACACAGCTGGACGATGACGGCGGTGTGGACATTGACCAGGTCACCGGCATCTGCGAGGCCGTCGAGGAGCTATGGACCGAGCGCCGTGACCCGGGCGGAGACATCCTCGTGTTCCTCTCCGGTGAGCGTGAGATCCGGGACGCCGCAGAGGCGCTCAACGGCATGTCCTTGCCCCACACCGAGATCCTGCCGCTCTTCGGGCGTTTGTCGGCCGCCGAGCAGCACCGCGTCTTCGGCCAGCACACCGGTCGCCGTGTCGTGCTTGCCACGAACGTCGCCGAGACCTCACTGACCGTGCCCGGCATCCGGTATGTCGTGGACGCCGGGACCGCACGCATCTCGAGGTACAGCCAGCGCACCAAGGTGCAACGCCTCCCCATCGAGCCCATCTCGAGGGCGAGCGCCAGCCAGCGGGCAGGTCGCTGCGGTCGCGTCGCTGACGGCATCTGCATCCGGCTGTATTCCGAGGAGGACTTCGAGACCAGGCCCGAGTTCACGGACCCCGAGATCTTGCGCACCAACCTGGCCTCCGTAATCCTCCAGATGACCTCTCTCGGACTGGGCGACATCGCTCGCTTCCCCTTCCTCGATCCGCCGGACTCACGCCAGATCGCTGACGGCGTCAAGCTTCTGGAGGAGCTCCAGGCGATCGTGCCGGCTGACCAGGCGACGGACCCACGCAAGCGACTCACGGCGTACGGCCGCAAGATCGCCCAGCTGCCCGTCGACCCGCGCATGGCCCGGATGGTGGTGGAGGCCGAAGCGAACGGCGCGCTGCGAGAGGTGCTTATCATCGTCTCGGCCCTCTCCATCCAGGACCCGCGCGAGCGCCCCTTGGACAAGCAGCAGCAGGCCGACGAGAAGCATCGACGGTTCGCCGACGAGCTCAGTGACTTCTCGGGGCTGCTGAACCTGTGGAACTACCTCAAGGAGCAGCAGCAGGAGCTCTCGGGCAGCGCATTCCGCCGGATGTGCAAGAGCGAGTACCTCCACTACCTGCGGGTTCGCGAGTGGCAGGATCTGCACAGCCAGCTCAAGGCGGCCTGCAAATCCCTTGAGCTGCAGCAGAACTCATCCGAGGCCGACCACGACGCGATCCACAGCTCGCTGCTTTCGGGTCTGCTCTCGCACATCGGCGTCCGCGATGTCGAGAAGCGCGAATACATCGGCGCCCGGGGCGCGCGCTTCGGAATCTCGCCGGGCTCGTCGCTCTTCAAGAAGCAGCCGCAGTGGGTCATGTCGGCCGAGCTCGTCGAGACCACCCGGTTGTGGGCGCGCGTCAACGCACGCACAGACCCGGCGGCAATCGAGCGGCTGGCCGGGCATCTGGTCAAGCGCAGCTACAGCGAGCCGCACTGGGAGAAGAAGCGTGGCTCCGCCGTGGCACTGGAGAAGGTCACCCTGTATGGCGTCCCTCTGGTTGTTGGACGCAAGGTCGGCTATGCGCGCATCAATCCTGAAGAGTCGCGAGATCTGTTCATTCGCAACGCATTGGTGGAGGGTGACTGGGAGACGCATCACCGTTTCTTCCACGACAACCGAGCCCTGATCAAGCGCCTCACCGAGCTCGAGGCCCGGGCGCGGCGACGAGACATCCTGGTCGACGACGAGACGCTGGTCGAGTTCTACGACGCACGGCTGCCGGCCGATATCGTCTCCGGCCAGCACTTCGACTCCTGGTGGAAGCAGACCCGTCGGGAGCAGCCCGATCTGCTGACCTTCACCGAGGACCTCTTGGTCAGTGACGATGCCGATGCGGTCAGCGCCGACGACTACCCACCGACTTGGACCCAGAACGGCATCAGCCTGCCGCTGACCTATCAGTTCGAGCCGGGAGCGGCCGCTGACGGTGTCACGGTCCATATTCCCCTCGACGTCCTCAACCAGGTCGACGACGACGGATTCGACTGGCAGGTGCCCGGATTGCGCGAGGACCTGGTGATCGCGCTGATGAAGTCGCTGCCAAAGGCAACCCGTCGCAACTTCGTCCCCGTGCCGGATCGCGCCCACGCCGCTCTGGGGTTGATCGACCGCGTTGACGGTCTCCTCACCGACGAGCTTGCGCACTCCCTGCATGAGATGACCGGTGTCCGTGTCCCCGCCGAGGAGTGGGACTGGGCGAGGGTGCCCGACCACCTGCGCATGACGTTCCGGGTCGAGAACAGCGACGGCAAGGTCGTGGGGGAGGGCAAGGACCTTGCGGCTCTTCGGGAGCAGCTGGCGCCGCAGTTCCGGCAGACCATCCAGCGGGCTGCAGCATCTATCGAGCGACGAGGGTTGCAGGGATGGGCATTTGGCGACCTCCCGGCGACGTTCGAGCAACGGGTCGGCAACCGGGTCATCCAGGGCTTTCCGGCGGTTGTCGACCACGGTGACAGCGTCGCCGTCGAGGTCCTCGCCTCGCAGCAGGAGCGTGACGCTGCAACGAAGCTCGGTGTCCGACGCCTCCTGCTGCTCAACACAACGGCTCCCTGGAAGCGTGTGCTGGCGCTGCTGACCAACGCGCAACGGCTCACCCTCGGCCACAGCCCCCATGGCAGCGTCCCCGACCTCTTGCAGGACTGCCTCGCAGCTGCGGTCGACTCGATCGTCGCGGAGCGTCCAGGTGGCCAGGTGCTCGGGTCGGTTGAGTTCGACGAGACATTGCGCATCGTCCGATCGCAGGTCGTGGCACGTGTCATGGAGGTGATCGACCTGGTCGAGCCGTTGCTGGTGAAGTCGCGTGAGGTCGAGCTGGCCCTGGCTGCGATGACAAGCCCGGTGCTGGCGCCCGCGAAGGCGGACATGGAGGCTCAGCTGCGGTCCCTCATCTATCCGGGATTCGTTGCAGACACAGGGTTTGCGAGGTTGCGACACGTGGAGCGCTATCTGCGCGGCATACTTCTGCGCTGCGACCACGCACCGGGCCAGGTGGCTCGCGATGCGGAACACACGGAGACGGTGGCCCGTGTTCGGAGCGAGTACGAGACTCTCGTTGCGGCACTCCCGCCGGCGCGACGTGTCGGGGCGGATGTGCAGGCGCTCCGGTGGATGCTCGAGGAGCTGCGCGTCAGCCTGTTCGCCCAGACTCTGGGCACCGCTCACCCCGTGTCCGAGAAGCGGATCTACAAGGCCATGGACACCGTGGAGGACCAGACCTGAGCCGTTCCCGGGCGCCGTCATTGCCGCGGATTTGAGGAGGCGAATTCTGCCGGAATCCGTCGGGGGACATGCTGATTCAGCCCTAGGGGTTGTCGGCGCGCCGTGCGAGACTCAGCTACGGGTCGAGAGGAGCTGATGCACGTGGCCGACCAGGCCGATTGGTCCGGGGCGTGCTGGCACGTCGACGGCGCCGCGTCCGACAGCGGGGCGTTGTTCGCGGTCGTGCATGGAGGTGTGAGCGTCCTGGCCGAGCCGCGCGCCAGCTGATGGCTACGCGTCTGATCCCCGAGCACCCCAAGTTCGAGACCGCCACCGAACGTGAGGTCTGGGAGGTCCTCCGGACACGGCTCGGGCCGGATGACGTGCTGATGGCCAACCTTCGGCTCAGTGACGAGGTGAAGGACCACGAGGCTGACATCGTCGCGATCATCAGCGGGGCTGGCGTCGTGGTCATCGAGGTCAAGGGCGGCAGCGTCGGGGTGGTCGACGGTCAGTGGCGCCAGGCGGGCAACGACACCCGCACGTTCGACCCCGTCGACCAGGCGCGCACGACGAAGTACGCCATCCGCGAGTACGTCGAGGCCGACCCCCGGTGGCGCAACTCCTCGCGCCGGCGGATCCGATGGGCCCACTCGGTCGCGCTGCCCAACACCGATCTCCATGACGACTTCTCGATGCCGGACTGTCCGCGTTGGGCGGTGCACGGCATGGGCGACATCGCCGATCTCGCCAGCCGGCTGCACGACGTCGTCGTCAGGCAGGAGACGAGGAACGTTCCACCAAGTCCCGCCGATGTGGACCTGATCGTGGAGATCCTCAATGGCAGACATCTGCCCGCTCTGGGTATCTCCGCCGAAGGGCGAGCCCGAGCGGCCGAGGCTGACCGACTCACCCAGGAGCAGGCGACGTTGCTGCAGGTGACCCGGCTGCTCAACCGGGTCGAGGTCCGTGGTGGCGCCGGGAGCGGCAAGACGGTGTTGGCGCTGACCCAGGCGAGGCAGCTCTCCCGTGGCCACGGTGGACACAAGGCGCAGCGGGTCGCCGTGATCTGCTACTCGCTCGGTCTGGCGGCGCACTTCAACCGTGTCGTTGAGACCTGGGGCCGCAAGCACCGACCTGCCTTCGTGGGGACCTTCCATGCGCTGGGTCGCAGCTGGGGCGCGCCGGACGGCAGCCGTGACAACTCCGACTTCTGGGAGGTCGAGCTGCCGGCGATCATGAAGGAACTCGCGGCCGGGCTCGTCGACGGGCAGAAGTTCGACTCCATCATCGTCGACGAGGCGCAGGACTTCGCCGACTCGTGGTGGGCGCCGGTCATGGGGGCGTTGAAAGACCAGGAGACCGGGGGGCTGTTCGCCTACACCGACGAGAACCAGCGGATCTTCCAGCGCTTCGGTGGCCCGCCGGTGCCGTTGGTGCCGTTGGTCCTCGACCACAACCTTCGCAACACCAAGCAGATCGGCGACGTCTTCAACCCGCTGGCACCCATGCGCATGGACCTTCGCGGGGGTAACGGCCCGGAGGTTGAGTTCGTGTGCTGTTCCGCCGCGGACGCTGTGGAGATGGCCGACGAACAGGTCGACCGGCTGCTGGCTCTGGGGTGGAAGCCGGACGAGGTGATGCTCCTGACCACCGGCAAACGCCACCCGGTTCAGATCGAGCGTGGCTCAGAGTCCGATCCCGCGGGCTACTGGCGTTCCTTCTGGGACGACGGCGACGTGTTCTACGGGCATGTGCTCGGCTGCAAGGGACTTGAACGTCGTGCCGTCGTGCTGTGCATCAACGAGGACAAAGCCGTTGACCGGTCGCGTGAGCGGCTCTACGTCGGTCTCTCGCGAGCCACCGATCAGCTCATCGTTGTGGGCGACCCGGATGTCGTCGCGCAGATGGGCGGTGCTGAGGTCGCCCGCCGCCTCGGTATCAGCTGAGCCCGGCTATGCAGGTGGTGCCGATCCGGCGGAACCCCACGCCCTCGTACACGCGCGCGACGTCGCTGCTGTCAGCGCCGCAGAACACTGTCGTGACGCCGTTGTCCAGGGCGTGACGTGACAGCAGATGCGCCACCGCTGCGCCGAGCCCCTGGCGTCGGAATGCCGGCAGCACACCGACGCCGACCATCTCGCTGACCTGACCCCGAGGGTTGTGGCTGCCGCCCCCAACTGCTCCGACGTCATTGACGAACGCCCCGACCATGACGGTGCGGCCCGCCCTGAGGGCGTCGATCGTGTTGCCCAGTCCGTGGCTTGCGTCCGTTGACGCGGTGGCGTCGTCGCGCTCAGCGGCGCCTCCGTCCGAAACAGCAGTGCCGGCAGTTCCGAAGGCCACCCGGATCGAGGCGTTCACCGCCGCCAGGTCATCGTCCTTGGCATTCATCAGCCGAACCGCTCCATCGGGTGACGGGGGCTCGACCAGGGACTCGAGCACCAGCATCGGGCACTCCTGGACGGTCATGCCGGCCGCCCGCGCGACGGTCGCCAGCGACGGGGCCGTCTCGTGAATCCACTCGAGTGCCCGGGGGATCCCGAGCTCGAGCTGCCGGGCCAGAACCTCCTTGACCTCCTCGGCCGTCGGCTCGGTGGTTCGCGCCAGGTTCGGACGGGCGTAGAACGGCGACCCCTGCTCAGCCACGAACAGGACCAGCGAGCCGTGTGCCTCGGCCCGTGCCGTCGCGCGCGGGGCGGTGTCGTAGTAGGTGTCGATGCGAGCGAGGAGCTCGCCATGATCCGGTCCGGGATGCCGGACGCCCGGGAACGCCGTTTCATGCTCGGCGGTGTTCACGCGGGGGAGTCTGCCTTCCGCTGAACCAGGGCGACAGCGATCTCGCCGGCGAGTCTGGCGTTGTTGACCACCAGGTCGATGTTCGCCTGCAGGCTCACCCCGTCGGTTTGCTCGTGGAAGAAGGCGAGCAGGAACGGCGTGACGTCCTTGCCGCTGATCTTGTTGTCCTGCAACGATTTCAGCGCAGCCACGAGTGTCGTCTCGTGCAGGTCGCGCGCCATCTCCTTGCCGTTCGGGATCGGGTTGGCCACCACCAGAGCCTGCTCAAGTCCCAACGCGTTTCGCGCAACCATCGTGGCCGCGATCTCGGCGGCGGACTGCGCAACCCATGGCACGGCATACCCGCTGTCCTGGATGTAGAAGCCGGGGAACTTCTCGCTGCGGTAGCCAACGAGACCGACGGAGAGGGTCTCGAGCCGTTCGAGGGTGGCTGAGACGTCGAGGATGGACTTCACCCCCGCGCACACGAGCACCACCGGCGTGTGGGCGAGCGCGGTCAGGTCCGCCGACTCGTCAAAGCTCTGGCCCGCGCCGCGGTGGACCCCACCGAGGCCGCCGGTGGCGAACACCTGGATGCCCGCCCGATGCGCCAGGTATGCCGTGGACGCGACCGTGGTCGCCCCCAGCGCCCCGCTCACGATCACGCTCGCCAGGTCGCGGATGCTTGACTTGACCACGGATCCATCGGTCGCGATCTGATCGAGGGCGCTGTCGTCCAGGCCGATTCGGACCTGGCCGCCCACCATCGCAATAGTTGCCGGGACGGCGCCGGACTCACGAACGGCGGCCTCGATCTCGCGGGCCACCCGGGCGCTGGACTCGCTGGGCAACCCGTGGCTGATGATGGTGGACTCGAGGGCTACGACACCACGGCCCTCACGCAGGGCGGTGCTGACCTCTTCGGCAATGATCACGACGAGCACTCTACGTATTCCTCCAGGAGGCGGCTGATGTCAGTGATGGTGTGCGTGGCCGGAGACGTCATGCTCGACGTTCTCGTGCTGACCCAGGGGCCTCTGAAGGTCGATGACGACACGCCTGCGGCGATCACACTGGGCGCAGGCGGGCAGGCCGCCAATGTTGCCGCGTGGGTCCGTGCCCTGGGAGGTGGCGCCAGGCTCTATGGCCCGCGCACCCGCGACGCGGTGGGCATGGTGATCGATGGGCAGCTCACAGCGCGGGGCATCAGCCTGTATGCCGAGCCGCAGGACGCGCGCTGTGGGGCAGTCGTCTCGCTGGTGACATCCGGCACCCGCAGCCTGGCCTCGGACCCGGGCGATCTGGAGTGGATCGATGACGGGCTGAGTGACCCCTCGTGGCTGTCCGGCGCCGACTGGTTGCACCTCTCGGGCTATCTCCTGCTGCGCGCCCCCGATCCAGCGGTCGTGATCCGTGCGTCCGAAGCGGCGCGACGTGGCGGCGTTCGGGTGGCTGTCGACCTGGCTTCTGCCTCCATGATCGAGACGTACGGCCCACGCGAGCTCTGGGCGTTGGTCGAGAAGCTCGGTCCCTCGGTGGTGTTCGGCAACGAGGGTGAATGGGACGTCGTGGGGGTCCCGCCCGGATCGCTCCCGGCCGAGGCCGTCGTCAAACGTGGAGCACGCGGGTCGAGCTTCGTCGTCGGCGGTGTGCAGACGTCTCTCGACGTTGTCCCGGGTCCGGGGGTTGACGCCCCGGGCGCCGGTGACGCCCTGGCGGCCGGCTACTTCGTTGGAGGTCCTGAGATGGCGATGCTGGCTGCAGCACGATGCGTCGCCCAGATCGGCGCGCAGCCACTGGCCTGACCACGGTCGGAATCCTCGGGGTGAGAAGGGCGTTGTGATCCTTGAGGTAGACAATGAGAGATGCCTGACGCACGAGAACATCGGCCAGAAAGAGGCGACCTGCGGTGCAAGACCCTTCCGAGCTCTACACGATCGAGACAGACACCCCGCTGGGTGACCTGCACGCATCGGTGCTTCTGGTCTCGCTGGGCGGGTTCGTCGATGCCGGCCAGACTCAGAGGCTGATGACCGAGCACATCCTGGCCACCCTGCCGCACACCGTGGTGGCCTCCTTCGACGTCGACCAGCTGATCGACTACCGGGGTCGCCGCCCGGTCATGATGTTCGACCGCGACCGCTGGTCCAGCTTCGCCGACCCCAGCCTCCTGCTGTATCGCGTCATCGACGCTGACGGTGAGCCATTCCTGGTCCTGTCCGGTCCTGAGCCGGACTACCAGTGGGAGCGCGTTGCCCAGGCGATCCACCAGCTCGTCGGCACGCTCGGCGTGGCGCTCACGGTGAGCATCCACGGCATACCGATGGCGGTGCCTCACACCCGGCCCATCGGCCGCACGGCCCACGCGACCAGCTCGAGGCTGATCGGTGAGCACGACCCCCTCTTCGGTGCCCTGCAGGTTCCGGGCAGCGCCAGCTCCCTGCTCGAGCTGCGGCTGGGCGAGTCCGGTCATGACGCGCTCGGGTTCGCGATCCACGTGCCCCACTACCTGGCCCAGGCTCAGTTCACTGACGCTGCCGTCGTGGGGCTCGAGTGCTTCGTGTCCGTGTCGGGGCTCAACATCCCAGCCGATGAACTCGTGGCAGCGGCCGGTCTCAACCGGAGTGAGATCACGCAGGAGATCGCCGGCTCCGAAGAGGTGACGCACGTCGTGGAGGCTCTGGAGCGCCAGTACGACACCTACATCGAGGGTCGAGGCAGGCCCAGCCTGCTCTCCACGGACATCCGGGACCTTCCGACCGCTGACGAGATCGGTGCAGAGTTCGAGAAGTTCCTGCGCGCGCAGACCGAAGAGGGTTAGCCGACCCGAATCAAGGTTTAGCGTCGGACCAGCGGGCGATGACGCTGGTGTCGGAGACGAACCTGACGTCGGTCGAGCCGGTCCAGCGACGTGAGCTGGCGCTCAGCGCGGCGTCAACCGCGGCGGCCGCGTCGTCGGCGGCCTCGATCGGGACATGGACCAGCAGCTCGTCGTGCAGGCACAAGACGATCTGTGCTCCAAGGTGTCTGGTCGTGAGGCGCACTGTCGCTGCCCAGGCCTTGAACAGCTCAGCGGCCGCACCCTGAATGACGGCATTGCGGGCGAATCGCCCGCGGCCGGCGATGATCGCGGGCAACGTTCCTGGCGGAGGGTCAACAGGGTTCTCCCACATGGGAATTCGCCGCCCCCCATAGGTCCGGATCGCTCGCGAAGCTGCCCCTTCGTCATACGCTCGCTGCAAGTAGGCCATCGCCGTGGGGTAGGCCCGCTCGAGGTCCTTGAGGGCTTCGCCGGCTGCGCCGCTGGTCTGGCCGTACATCGCGGCGAGGACGGCGATCTTGGCCACGGGGCGCTCGACCTTCAGGGCGGCGCCGACCGGCGCATAGAGGTCGTCGGCCTGGGTCGCCCGGACGAAGCTCATGTCCCCGGAGACGGCGGCCAGGACCCTGGGCTCGATCTGTCCCAGGTCCGAACGAACGAAGACATGCCCCGGGTGGGCCCGGATGGCCGGCCGCAGCGGTGTCGGCAGGTTGTGCAGGCCGTTCTGCGCCGTCATCCGACCGGCAGCGCCGTCACTGGCGGTCCAGGCACCGCGCAGGCGGTCGTCCGGGCCGATGTTGGTATCCAGCCAGTAGTAGCCGTAGGTCGTGGCGATCCGCTCGGCCTTGCGCCAGGTCAGCAACGCATCCACCAAAGGGTGGGTATGGCGAAAAGGTTCCAGCCGCCAGGCGCGGGTGTCGGGAACCACGACGCCGACGCCAGCGAGAAGGTCCCTGACCTGCAACGGGTTTCGCAGGTCGGTGGACTCGCGACCAGGCGCATGGCGCAGGACGTCGGCATCACGCCCGAGACGGATCTCGCGGGCATGCGCCTCGTCGCGGGGCCGTGGCCCAGCGGCCGCCTCGATCAGCCGCTCGAGGGTTGGGCGGTCCACAGGGAGTCCTGTCACGGCCAGCTCGACGCACAGCAGTGCGGCAGCAGACTCGGACTGACCCGTACTGACGGCACGCGCTGACAGTTCGGAGAGGGCGACCATCTGCCGAGTCGCGGTGTCGACGGCGGCGTCCGCCCATGCCAGCACACGCTGCGGCGAGGTCTGCCATGCGCCGGCAACAGCCTCGGGGCGCAGGTACCCGTCGGAGCGGACAGGGCTCTCGGGGTCACCTTGATCGGCGGGATCGTGCTCGGTGGCGAAGTCGAACAGGTCTCCGCCCGACGTGCGAGGCAGATCTGAGGTGGCCAGCCGGCATACCGTGGCCCAGGCGACGGCGGGGTCGGCATCGCGACCCCCGGCCAGGAGTCGATGGGTCTCAGCGATGTCCCAGCATCGGTCGAGATGGATGTTGTGTGACACCAGTGGGAATGCCTCAGCCTGGGCAGACCAGAAGACCCACCGTGGGTGTCGCTCGGACTCCAGCTGAGCCACTGCCTTGACGATCTCGTCGTGCCTTCCGACCATCCCCTGGCCTTCGCCGGAGATCGCAGCCATCTCACCAACGAAGCAGACAGCGACAAGGTCAGGGTGAGGCTGTCGCGAGGGCACGTGCCTATCCAACAGCAATGGACACCGTAAAGAGTTGGTCAAGAGCACTAGCGGGGCAACGAAGAGCGCTGCGACGCTGCGACGGGCGTTCGCAACGACGCGGGGGTCCCTGAGGTTCTTCAACGGAAGGCTCCCCATGATCTTCACCAGTCATCGTGTCAGTGCGGCCGTTCGGGCGGCCGCAGGGACCGCCCGCGGCCTGACCGCCGTGGCTCTTGCCGGACCCGCGGCCGCGGATGGTCCCGGATCGGGCGCCCCTTGGGTGGCCAGCGTGGGCGACTCCTACCTGTCGGGGGAGGCCGGCAGGTGGGCAGGCAGCTCCAACACCTCGAGTACCTACTCCGATGCACTCGGCAGCACGGCCTACTTCGACAACGCCGCCAACACCGGCGAGCTGATCGCGCGCTGTCACCGCAGCAAGGCCCAGGAGTCGTTCATCGGTGGGGGAGTGAGCGGGCTCGACCTCGCGTGTTCCGGCGCGAAGACCTCGACCTACACGAGCAGCGACGGCTACTTCAAACCTGGCCTCGACTTCGCCGACAACGGGGCTGGCCAGCAGGGTCAGGCCAAGATGCTGCAGACGTTCGCGGCAGCACACAACGTCAAGATGGTTGTGGTCGGTATCGGCGGCAACGACTTCAACTTCGCCTCGATCGTGCAGTCCTGCCTGACCGACTTCCTCGGATCACCGTCCTGGTTCCCGGACTACTGCAACGACGACTCATCGGTCAAGGCCAACTTCACCGCGGCAAACATCAGCGCAGTGCAAGCAAAGGTCGCCACAGGACTGCAGAACGTGCGCGCGGCCATGCGCAACGCCGGATACGCGGACTCGGCGTGGTCCATGGTCGTGCAGACCTACCCGTCACCCATCCCGAACAGCACTGGATTCCGTTACAGCCAAAGCGGATACACGCGTCAGAGCGTCGGTGGCTGCGGATTCTGGAACAAGGACGCCGACTGGGCGAACGCCACGGCCTTGCCGACCATCAACGCCACTGTCAGGAACGCCATCACGGCTTCGGGTGTTGCCGGTGTCAAGACTCTTGAGCTCGCTTCGGCGTTCAACGGACGACGGCTCTGTGAGAACACCGTCGGGTTGTACGAAGAGAAGGGGCTGACCTCCTGGCAGCAGACGGGAGCCGTGGACAAGACGGAGTGGATCAACCAGATCCGAACGGTTTCGACGATCGGCACCAAGTACTACGTCCAGGAGTCGCTGCACCCGAACTACTGGGCGCAGATGGGTT
Organism: Phycicoccus sp.; assembly: GCA_012927555.1. GTDB lineage: Bacteria > Actinomycetota > Actinomycetes > Actinomycetales > Dermatophilaceae > UBA4719. Next base: position 19,649 of record JABBOX010000253.1, on the reverse strand, counting down.
TGCGCAGCTGCGTACGTCAGGCCTATAACGGTGGCGCCGTTCGCGGAGGAACCTGCAGCATCTCCGGGACCGGGCTTGTCGGCGGCGAGCCGCGGATGGCTCTGAGCTAGCCGGTCTCGCGGGCGATCCGCCGCGCGCGGTAACGCAGGAAGGCCAGGATCGCGAAGAGCGTTACTGAGCAGATTCCCAGGAACAGTGGGGCGACGATGCCGAAGACGGCCAGTCGCCCCACTGCCGCGAGGTCGACCCGTGGGCCGAGATAGAGCGGAACGTCGACACCGGCTGCGGCGGTGTGGCAGGAGATGGCGTAACGGCCAGGCTGGAAGCCCGTCGGCGTGGAGGCGATGGCCACGAAGGTGCCGCGGCTGTTGCTCAGGGTGGTGTGGCCGGAGCTGGGACGCAGTGACGTCTGGGCGTCGGGGCGGGTTGCCGTGCAACGCAGGTCGCGCAGATCATCTGGCCCGAGGACGCCGTCCTCGGCATACAGGGTGAATCCGTCTTTGGTCACCGAGATGGACGAACCCGGTTGGTAGTCATGGAAGTCCGCGCGCACGAAGTTGACGAACGAGGCGATGGCGACGCCCCCGAGAACCAGTCCCGCGAGCAGCAGCAGGCTTGGAAGGATGAACCAAGCTCGCGACGGACCAGCCTTGCCCGAGATCCCCATGACCTGACGATAGCCCGGCCCGGTTGAGCGCCCCGGTTGTGCACAGGTCAGGCGGCGGACCTGACCCGGACCTGCCGTTTGATCCGGCTCAACATCGCCACCATGCCTCGCAGTCGCAGCGGCGAGACCGCCTCGGCAAGCCCGAAGCGGTATGGCGCATCGTCGGGAACGGCGAGCACCTCGGCGACGCTGAGCCCGTCCAGACCCTCGTACAGGATCCCGGCGAACCCTCGAGTTGTCGGCGCCTCCTGAGGTGCCTGGAAGAACAGGTGCACGGTGGCGTCCTGCGACGACGTCGCACCCTGAGCGGGTTCGACCTCGACCACCAGGAACAGGGGTGACTGACACTCTTCGACCCGCTCGAGCAGCTCACTGTGGCCCACGTAGCGGGCGGGCAGCTCTGGGAGATCGTCGCTGAAGTCGAGCAGCAGGGTGAGCCGGTCACGAGCCGACATGGCCAGGAAGTCCTGGGCGATCGCCTCCAGCGCCGCCGGCAGGGGGACGCTCACCGGGCCGTCGACAGCCACAGCCATGATGGGCACCTTTCCTTGGTTTCACGCGCTGTTCGTCAGTTTCACGAGTCGTGAGCTTCACGCGCCATCCGTCGTCAACCACACCCTCCGTATCTTGATTCCCCGGTGACCGGCAGGGTCGGAGATTGGCGGAACTGATCCGTTCGTGATCGGCTTGCGCCATGAACGATGAAGAGGTTCTTGCGGCGTTCGACGAGCAGATACGCCGGCACGCGGGGCCTCCCGGTCAGGGCGAAGATGTTGAGCGCGAGGACCACGTCGTGCGGATCATCGGCCACGGGTGGGGTGGGGTGACCTGGTCGGATCTCGACCCATCCACCGCAGACGCGGTCATCGCCGCGCAGGTCGATCGGTTCGCGCGGCTGGCTCGCCCATGGGAGTGGAAGCACTACAGCTACGACCAGCCCGTGGATCTGCCCGAGCGGCTGGTGGCGGCGGGCCTCACAGCCGAACCGGCCGAGACCCTGCTGGTCGCGGAGATCGCTGACCTCGACGTGGCTGTGCCGCCGCCGGTGGGCGTGCATCTGAGGCCGGTCGTCGACGAGCAGGGGATCGAGGCATTCGTGCGTTTGCACGCGGAGGTCTTCGGTGGTGACCACTCTGCGATCGGCGAGACGTTGTCGGCTTCGCTCTCCCAAGAGCTCCCTGCCCACCTTGCGGTGATCGCCTGGTCCGAGGGAACGGCTGTGGGCGCCGGGCGGGTGGAGCTCCAGCCCGGCACCGACTTTGCCAGCATCTGGGGTGGTGGCACGCTGCCTGAGTGGCGGGGCCGCGGCGTGTTCCGCTCGGTGGTGGCCTACCGGGCAGCGCTGGCCTCCGCCCGGGGTTTCCGCTATCTGCAGGTCGACGCTTCACCCGACAGTCGACCGATCCTGCGACGCCTCGGTTTCGTCCAGCTCGCGACCACAACGCCCTTTGCACACCCCGGCCTCGAGGCCCTGTAGGCCCACTCGCGCGGCCGCACCCGCCACGACTCGGCCGGCCACGAGCTACCACGGATACAGGGCCTCGACCAGCTCGATCGGGTCGGACTCGTCAGCCGTCTTGTCGGTCCAGTGCTGCGCTTCGCGCGGGTGCCCAACGTCGTCTTCGGCCGAGACCACTCCGCCTTGGTCAGTGTGGGCTGGTGCCGGAACACGTCGGGTGAAATCGCGAATGACACTGAACCAGATGAGGGTTGTGGCCAATCCTGCCTCACCCCTCGGTGGGCACCGCCTTCTGCTGATACGCTGACCGTTGCGGTGGGACCCAGTAACTTGAGGCGCTCCACGGCACACTTTCGCGTGGACCAGGAGATTCTATGTCTGTGAGCGCCTCAGCCTTGGACGTACTGCGTCGCAACAACGTGAACGTCAGCGGGGACGCGTCGGGCCGTCCGATCGTGTTCGCCCACGGGTTCGGTTGCAGCCAGCAGATGTGGCGCGATGTCGCCTCGGGGTTCGTCACCGACCACAGAGTGGTGCTGTTCGACCATGTGGGCGCTGGCGACTCCGACCTGAGCGCCTACGACCGGCGCAAGTACGACTCGCTGCACGGTTACGCCGACGACGTCCTGGAGATTCTGGACGCCCTGGACTTGCGCGATGTCGTGTACGTCGGGCACTCGGTCAGTGCCATGGTCGGCGTGCTGGCCGCCACACACGATCCGTCACGGTTCGGTGCTCTCGTGCTGGTGGGACCGTCCCCCCGTTATCTCAACGACGTCGGTTACGTCGGCGGATTCGACCAGGCCGACATCGAGGCGATGCTTGACAGCCTGGACGCGAACTACCTCGGCTGGTCTTCCGCTATGGCACCGGTGATGATGGGGAACAGCGAACGCCCCGAGCTGGCCGACGAGCTCACCACCAGTTTCTGCCTCAGTGACCCGGCGATCGCCCGACACTTCGCCCGCGTGACCTTCCTGTCGGACAACCGCCGCGACCTGGCCCGGGTCACCACTCCTACTCTCATCCTCCAGTGCACAGACGACGTGATCGCGCCCTTGACCGTCGGACAGTATGTTCACGACTCGATCGCGGGCAGTGAGCTGGTCGTGATGTCCGCGACGGGCCACTGCCCGAACATGTCCGACCCTGGGCAACTGATCGCGCAGATCCGCACGCACCTTACGTGACCATCCCCGTCCCACACTTCCCCGCCGGGGCTGATGACGCGGCCGGGATCGAACTGTTCGAGCCCTCACTCGAAGACCTCTACGAACACGCTCCATGCGGTTACCTGACCACTGCACCGAACGGTGTCGTGGTGAAAGTCAACGAAACCTTCCTCGCGTGGACTGGCTACAGCCGCGACCAGGTGGTGGGACAGCCGTTCGCCTCCCTGCTCAACGTGGGAAGCCAACTGTTCTACGACACCCGCTGCCTGCCGGTACTGCGGCTTGAGGGCGAAGTCCGCGAAGTCGCTCTGGTGCTTGATCGCCCCCACGGACGTCCGCTTCCCATCCTGGTCAACTCGATAAGGCGGGCCGGCGACGACGGGCAGCCCAGGCTGGTGAGGACCGCTGTCTTCGACGCCACGAGACGCCAGGACTACGAGCGGGACCTGCTGTTCGCTCGCCGGGCCGCGGAGCGATCCGAGGTGCGGGTCCGGACGCTGCAGGAAGCAGCGGCCACCTTCGGCGCCGCCAAATCGGAGGAGTCCGTCACTGCTGCCCTCGCAGAGATCGCTTGTGCCGCGTTCGACGCAACCTGCGCGACGGTCATGCTGCCCGTCACAGACAGCGGGATTCTGCGGGCGGTGGCTGGCGCAGCGCACCCTGTTGGCGAATCGGTGTCCATCGACTCCCAGCGGCCAGAAGCAGAGGCGCTGCGGCGGGCAACCGTCGTCACGATCTCGAGCGTCGACGAGGCCGAACGGATGTTTCCTGCACTCGCCGAACCGCTACACGCGGCCCGGCTCGAAGCCATGACTGCCACTCCGCTGCTGGCGGACGACGCGCCGATGGGTGTCCTGGTCTGCTTCTTCGGCAGGCGCCGAGACTTTGAAGAGGACGAGCTCGCGCTGAATCGCACCCTGGCAAGGCTGGGTACCCAAGCCCTGCAGCGCATCCGGCTGCAGGAACAGCTCGAGCACCTCGCCCTCCACGACAAGCTGACCGGGTTAGCCAACCGCGAACTGCTGCAGTACCGGCTAGCCCAGGCATTGTTTGCCGCGGGCCGACACCTGCGGCCCATGTCGGTCATCTTCCTCGACCTCGACGGCTTCAAAGCGATCAACGACCAGTTGGGTCACGCCGCCGGCGACGCCGTCCTCGTAGAGGTTTCGGCCCGACTCCGCGGGGCCGTTCGCCCCAGTGACACGATCGCGCGGTTCGGCGGCGATGAGTTCGTCGTGGTGTGCGAGGACGCGGCCGCAGATGCCGCCGTAGCAGTCGCCGAGCGGATCCGAATGGCCATCCGCCAGCCGATTGCACATGTCCCGGTCGCCCTCCCCCTCACGGCGAGCATCGGCGTCGCGAGGCACCGCCCCATCGGGGGAAGGATCCCAGAGCCCGACGAAGTTGTCCTCCAGGCCGACGCTGCCATGTACCAATCGAAAGAGAGTGGCAAGGACAGGTACACCGTGGTGGACATCTGAGGCAGCCGGCACCGCTCAATCCCGCCCGAGTGCCGCCCGGGCGACCACCCTTTGACGAGGGCGATTGACGCCAACGATCCAGTGACGTGGCGCTGTCCGCCGCTGACGCCGCGCGGTCGACCCCCCCGCCCGGTGGCGCCGGCAGCAGTCACACCTACTCCACACCGGCCGGACCGTCCACCAGAAGGGCCCGCGCGACACACGCGACACCACCGGCCTGGGCAACCGCAGCCATGACCACCGACTCCACCCCTTGGTGCAGGCCACCTCGAAGCAGACCCAGGACGAGCATTCGTTCCTCGGCTGTCAGTCTGCGGACCAGGTTCAGGAACAGGTCAGCGCGCAGACGCGACCAGCCCGCACCGGCCATCTCGCTGGCGTGTTTCATGACGGTGTCCAGCTCGGACAGCGTCACGACACCAGCATCGGGCGGCGCCGGCAGGTCTGACCACGACGACCGCTCGGAGAACGATGACAGCTCGACACCGGACAGCAGCATGATCCAATGTTGGCAGGCAGGGACGACAGCCAACAGGAGGACGCTTGTGGGGATCTTCGGCAGGGACAGCCAGGAGAGCCGGGACGCGCGCGCCGTCACAGACTTGGCCGAGTCTGACGGCGCCCGTGTCGGCGTCACGGGATTCATCGAACGTCTGATGGATGTCGGGATCGACGGCAAGGGCCGTTTCGACTCGGCACAAAAGGTCGCAGGCCTCGCGATGGCCGCGCACTCCAATGCTGAACGGGCTATCGACGCCATCGTCCGATCACACCTCGGGCTCGCCGCTGCGGGTGGCTTCGTCACCAGTCTTGGTGGTTTCGTCACCATGCCGGTCGCGCTGCCTGCCAACGTCTTGGAGTTCTACCTGGTCGCGACGCGGATGGTCGCCGGCATCGCCGCTACCCGCGGATACGACATCGTCCAGGCCGAGGTGCGGTCCGCGGTCCTTCTCGCTCTGGTCGGCGCCGACTCCGACGACCTGCTCAAGAAGGCCGGTTATGCCAGCACCGGTCGGCTGGCCGGTCTCGCGGCTGAACGGCTCCCTGGCCCGGTGCTGCTGGCCGTCAACAAAGGGGTCGCTTTCCGCCTCCTGAACCAAGTCGGCAAGAAGTCGCTCACCCGGTTGGGCAGGGCCGTGCCCCTGGCCGGCGGCGTCATCGGCGCCGGTGTGGACACCTACTTGCTCAACCGGATCGCCGACCACGCGCGCCTCGAGTTTCCGCCGGTGGGGCGCCCGGTCGGCTGACTGTGCACTCCTCGGACTGTGCACATGGGTGAGCTGAGGAACCCCACCATCCACAGACCCCCGACGATGTATGTCGTCACGGCCCGGCGGGCTCCAGAGTCGGCCCATGACGACAACGATCCACCTGACCGGACCCGCCGACGTGCTGGCTGTGTTGCCCTACCAGCTTGGCTTCCATCCCCGTGACTGTCTCGTGGCGGTGAGTCTGCACGGCACCCGCATGGGACTGGTCCAACGCATCGACCTCCCGCCGCCCGAGAACGTTCGCGACGCTGTCGCCGCGATGATCGGGCCACTGCGGCAGGACAACCCTGTGGGCGTGCTGCTCATCGGGTTCGAAGAGCGTGAGGGTGAAAGTCGCCCGATGCTCGATGAGATGAGAGATGTCTGCGAGGACAACGATGTCTGGGTCAACGACCGCATGGTCGTGCGAGGCGGGCGTTGGTGGGATGTGGACTGCCACCAGTCCTGCTGCCCGCCCGAGGGTCTGCTGCTGCCCGCCCCGGGCGAGGTTCTGGCGGTCGCGGAGTTCGTGGGGCGGGGGATCTGCCCTCTGCCCGACCGTACGGCGCTGGCCGACCGGGTGGAGATCAGCAGCCCGTTGCTGAGTCGGGCAGTGTCAGCCTTGGCCGGCGAGTGGATGGAGCTGCGACGTGAGGCGACCGACGCCGCCGAAGCTGAGCTCGAGGAGTGCCGGGCGAATGAGTTGGCGGTCTGGTCGCGGGTTCTTTGCGACGAGGACGACGCCATGCCGATCGATGACCTCCCACCTCAGGACCTGGCCATTCTGGTGGTGTCCTTGACCGACGTGGACCTGCGTGACGGGCTGATCGCGTGGCTCTGCCCGGGGACGTTGCCGATCGAGCTCATCGACCCGACGCTGTTCCTCCTGATGAGCCGGTCTCTCCATGAGCCGGTGTGGGTCAGCGGGGACCGTGGGGACAGTGAGCAGGTCATGGCTCTGCAGCGGGTCGAGCACCGGCTCTGCGAGCTGTGCGCCGCTCTGCCTGACGAGTGGGCGGTGTCCGCGCTGACCATGCTCGCGTCTTTCACCTGGTGGCGTGGGGACGGCGCCCTGACCCGCATCGCGCTCGACCGCGCGCTCAGGGTCGACCCGCACTACCGCCTGGCCCAGCTCCTCGAGAGGATGGTCGATCTTGCCATCCGGCCCGAGCGGGAAACCGCGTGATGTCCGCATGGCCACCGCTGCTGTTTCACAGGGTGGACGTGGGCTTCCCGATCGGCGGCCGGGATTCGTATAGTTGACTTCAGGTCACGAGTCCCAGCATCAAGCCCTGGCTTGCTGGGCGGCAACCCTCGTCCGCGGTGGGGTGCCCCAGGTGATGACCCGGCCGGCTCGGACCAGGGCAGGCAAGCGCGGGCTTTGCCAAACACGGCGGGCCCAGATCTTTCGGGAGCCGGATCGTGACCGTTACCTCAGACCATCGCCGATTTCGAGCCGTGAGTCCGTCCACCCAGCCCGAGGTCGAGTCATCGGGCTGGTCCTCGGGCGCTTGGCGTGAGGGCTCGTCGCCAGGTTCGCGGCAGTTCGTGGACATCGGCAGCCTCCGGCTCGAGACCGGAGAGTCGCTCCCACAGGTGCGCGTCGCCTACGAGACATGGGGGACCCTCAACGCCGCGCGGGACAACGCGATTCTGGTGGAGCACGCCCTGACGGGTGACAGCCACGTCAGCGGCCCAGCCGGTGTCGGCCATCCAACTCCAGGATGGTGGGACGGGCTGATCGGCCCGGGCCGCCCCCTGGACAGCGATCGTTGGTTCGTCGTGGCCAGCAACGTCCTGGGTGGATGCCAGGGCACAACAGGTCCGTCCTCGCAGGCGCCCGATGGACGTCCGTGGGGGAGCAGGTTCCCGTTCATCACCATTCGTGATCAGGTTGCCGCGGAGGCTGCTCTCACCGACCACCTCGGGATCTCGGCCTGGGCGGCTGTTCTTGGGGGCTCGATGGGCGGCATGCGCGCGCTGGAGTGGGCGGTCACCTATCCCGATCGTGTTCGCCGATGCATCGTGCTGGCCGGCTCTGCCTATGCCTCGGCTGAGCAGATCGCCTGGTGCCAGCCGCAGCTGCTGGCCATTCGCCAGGACGTGAGCTTCTTCGGCGGTGACTACTACCACCAGCCGCAGGGTCCTGAGCTGGGGCTGGGTCTGGCTCGGCGGATCGCCCAGGTGACCTATCGCAGTGAGCCCGAGCTGGACAGCCGCTTCGGTCGGCTGGTCGAAGGCGAGGAGCAGCCCCTGGGCGGTGGTGGTCGCTACGCGGTCGAGAGCTACCTCGACCACCACGCCGGCAAGCTGGCGAACCGGTTTGACGCGAACTCCTACGTGGTGCTCACCGAGGCGATGAACTCCCACGACGTCGGTCGCGGTCGCGGCGGCATACAGCCTGCTCTGGAACGCGTGACGGCCGATCTGGTCGTCGTGGCGGTTGACTCCGACCGGCTCTATCCGCCCCGCTTGTCCCACGAGATCGGGCAGGCCAGCGCCAGCACAGAACCTGTTCACGTCATTTCCTCGGACCATGGACACGACGGTTTTCTTATCGAGATCGGCCAGGTTGGCGAGATCATTCGCGAAACGATGAACCGAAACGTCGGGCGCTGACGACGGCGCCCCAAACATCAGATAGCGTCGTCATGTGTGGCAGTGTCGCCGCGCCGTGGTGAACAAGGAGGTTCCAAGTGGCCGTTGTTGTGGGTTACGTGCCGACCAAGGAAGGCCGGGCTGCATTGCGCCGGGCCTCCGAGGAGTGTCTGTTGCGGCGCACCAAGTTGATCGTGATCAACTCCAACCGGGGCGGCAAGGACTTCGACATGGAGGAAGCCCGACGGTTCGAGGCTGAGCTGACGGCCATCCAGGCCCATCTCGACGAGGTCGGTGTCGAGCACGAGGTTCGCCAGCTCGTCCGTGGCAACGAACCCGCTGAGGACTTGATCGAGGTGGCCGAGGAAGTCAAAGCAGACTTCATCGTGATCGGCCTTCGTCGCCGTACTCCGGTCGGCAAGCTGATCCTGGGGTCGAATGCCCAGCGAATCCTGCTCGACGCTTCGTGCCCCGTCCTTGCAGTCAAGGCTGGTCCGTCGGACTGAGCCGGCCGAGCCAGTCGGGGTGTCGGACAGCTGTCGTTGCGGGGGAAGTGGCCGCAACGACCACCCGAGTTTGAGGCGGTTGCGGCGCGAGCATGCCGTCGGACGTTTACAATGGTCATGCGCACAACCGGAAAGCCCATGCCGGACCGGCCACCGCGAACTCCTCCGCCCCCTCACGGTTCACCGTTGACGCTCCAACGCCAGCCGTTGACCCACGCGTTGTAACAGCCTCGCGACGAAAGGTAGTCGGTGTCGACTGTGTCGAAAGCCTCCGCCCCATCTGAAGCCCCGCGTCCGAAGGCGCCCATCAAGGTGCCCGCAGAGTTCGCCCACGCCGCTCTTCAGAAGCTGGTGCGGATCGGGACCACCAACGGTTCGGTGGACAGCGAGCAGCTTCGGGTTGCATTGGTGCAGGCCGAGATCAGCACCAAGCGAATGAAAGTCGTGTTGCGTTCCTTGGAACAACAGGGAATCCGCGTGACGTTGGATTCGGTGACTGCCCACCGAGTTGTTGCGGCCACGAAGGCTCGTGTGTCGACAAATGCCTCTGCGGCAAAGAAAACCGCAGCCAAGAAAGCTGCGGCAAAGAAGACGGAGACCCACGTGCCGACTGCCAAGACTGCCACCGCGAAGGCCCCAGCTGCGAAGAAGGCCGCTACCGCCAAGGCCCCAGCTGCGAAGGCTGCGACTGCCAAGGCTCCCGCCGCGAAGGCCCCTGCCGCGAAGCCTGCGACTGCCAAGGCCCCTGCCGCGAAGCCTGCGACTGCCAAGGCCCCTGCCGCGAAGGGCGCGACTGCCAAGACTCCTGCCGCGAAGGCCACAGCCGCGAAGGCTGCGACTGCCAAGACTCCTGCCGCGAAGGCCACAGCCGCGAAGGCCACAGCCGCGAAGGCTGCAACTGCCAAGACTCCTGCCGCGAAGGCCACAGCCGCGAAGGCTGCAACTGCCAAGACTCCTGCCGCGAAGGCCACAGCCGCGAAGGCCCCAGTCGCAAAGGGCGCTCCTGCGAAGGTCGCGCCGACCAAGGCTGCTGTCGCGAAATCCCCGGCCAAGAAGAGCGCTGCCGCCAAGGCTGCTGCCACCAAGGTGGCTGACGCTGTCCAGGTGGAGGCGCCCACGGTGCCGGCGACCAAGGCAGCCACCAAGAAGGCAGCGGCCAAGAAGGCGGCGGCCAAGAAGGTCGGTGACCGGGACGCCGATGCTCTGGCTGCCAGCGGGGCTGACGAGACCAGCGCCAAGGACGAGACCGACGATGCCAAGGCGAAGGTCGTTGAGGAAGAAAGCGAAACTGCCGGCTACGTCATCCGGGACGACGACGAGGATGACGCGCCCGCCCAGCAGGTCGTGACCGCGGGCGCGACTGCTGACCCGGTCAAGGACTACCTCAAGCAGATTGGCAAGGTGGCACTGCTCAACGCCGAGCAGGAGGTTGAGCTGGCCAAGCGCATCGAGGCTGGCCTGTTCGCCGAAGAGAAGCTCAACGCCGGCGGCAAGATGGACATGAAGCTCAAGCGCGAGCTGTGGTGGATCTCCCAGGATGGCAAGAACGCCAAGAACCACCTGTTGGAGGCCAACCTCCGGCTCGTTGTCTCCCTGGCGAAGCGCTATACCGGCCGCGGCATGCTCTTCCTTGACCTGATCCAGGAGGGCAACCTCGGGCTGATCCGTGCGGTCGAGAAGTTCGACTACACCAAGGGCTTCAAGTTCTCGACCTATGCGACGTGGTGGATCCGACAGGCGATCACCCGGGCGATGGCAGACCAGGCCCGCACCATCAGGATCCCGGTGCACATGGTTGAGGTCATCAACAAGCTGGCCCGCGTCCAGCGCCAGATGCTGCAGGATCTTGGCCGCGAGCCCACCCCGGACGAGCTCGCCAAGGAGCTCGACATGACGCCGGAGAAGGTTGTCGAGGTCCAGAAGTACGGCCGCGAGCCGATCTCCCTGCACACGCCTCTCGGCGAGGACGGCGACAGCGAGTTCGGCGACCTCATCGAGGACTCCGAGGCTGTCGTACCGGCTGACGCCGTGTCGTTCACGCTGTTGCAGGAACAGCTTCATTCCGTCCTGGACACGCTCTCCGAGCGCGAGGCCGGTGTGGTCTCGATGCGTTTCGGCCTGACCGACGGTCAGCCCAAGACCCTTGACGAGATCGGCAAGGTCTATGGCGTGACCCGCGAGCGGATCCGTCAGATCGAGTCCAAGACGATGAGCAAATTGCGTCATCCGTCGCGTTCCCAGGTGTTGCGCGACTACCTGGACTGAGCCTCGATCCACCGGTGAGGTATTCGCGGGTGGTTGAGGACGGTTCCGAGCGGGGGTTCGCGTTTGGGTCGTGAGGAAGCCGCCGGTCTGTGCGGTTCTTCCACTTGGTCGTGCGGTTGAGCCTGTTGGCTGGGTGGTCAGGTCGTTGCTGGGGGCGGTGGTCCGCAGGCCGCGTTGAAGAGGCCGTCCCATCCGTCCTGCCATGGCCAGTTCTTGGGTAGGTGCATCACCAGTCGTCGTGCGGAGCTGGCCAGGCGTGCGGGGACGTTGATCAGTTGCCGCCGGATGGTGGCGGTGGTGGCTTTGGTGTGGAAGACCGACGCGAGGGTCCCGGCGGCTCGGGTCAGGTTGAACGCGATCGCGGCCAGCACCAGCCATGCGCTGTTGGCGGCGAAGGATCCTGAGGGTAGGTGTGCCAGGGGGCCGGCTTTGAGGTCGGCGATGGCCTGTTCGACGATGGCGTGGTCGCGGTGGTCGGTTTCGGCTTGGAGCATGGTCAGTGGGGAGTCGGTGAACACGCCGTGGTGGCGGTAGGCGGCGAACAGCTCACCTTGGCCGTGGGGGACGGATTTGGGGTTGAGTCGTTTGACGCGGCGCACGATCAGCCGGGCGCTGATGTGCTCGGATTGGCGTCGGGAGGTGAACGCGGTGAAGGGGACCTCGGCGACCTGGGCGTCGGAGATGAACCGTTGCTCGCCCGAGTCCCAGATCGCGTTCGGGTAGTGGATCGGGACCCAAGCCGATTCCTCGATCTGCGAGATCGCTTTAACGACAGTGTGATTCATCCTGGCGGTGACCGAGAACCGGGCACCGCCGCGTCGTGCTGCGGCGATGACGTCGTGTCCGTAGTACGCGGAGTCCGCGCGGACGGTGACCAACCCGGCTGCGCCACACGCCTTCGCGGTGTTCAGTGCGTCGGTGACCAGGCGGGCCGCGCCGCGGGCGGAGTTCGTGCCACCCCTGCGCAGCCGGGTCGCCGCGATGACCGGCGCGGACGTCGGGGTCGAGACGATCGCGAGCAACGCATTCAAACCCTTGACGCCGGTGTACCCGTACCCGGCGCCCTGCTTCTGGTAGCCGTGGGTGGCCTTGATCGTGTCGTCGATATCGACGTAACAGACCTGGTCGACCCCACCCAGGATCGGCGCGTTGCTGGCCAGAGCGGTCAGGAACCGGGACGCGACGGCGTCGAGCTGGCGGACGTGACCGAAAGTGAACGTGCGCAGGAACGTGCCCAACGTCGAAGGGGCGCGGATCCCGGTGAACAGCCGGCCCATCCCCCCGTGGCGCAACAGGTCCATGTCATCGATGCTGTCCGCGCCGGCGACCATCCCCGCAACCAACGCGGGGACCTTCAAATGGGCGTTCGCGCTGCCTTCGGCCTTCAGGGTCAGCGTGGACGACACCAAGTCAGCCAGGCCTGCGCGATGGGCCAACGCCATCGTCGGCGCCAAACCCGCACACGACACGAGATTCGGGTCATCAAAGACAGCGGAGATGGCCGGGAAACTATGAGAAACTCGCATCCAGCGGATGCCCTTCTGTGCGGATGAAGACGACTCTCGACAAGCCGTATTCTCCCTGCTCAGAGGGGCATTCGTCCGTTACGACCCGCTACCGAGACCAACTACACCGGTGGATCGAGGCTGAGCCTCGGTCCCTGGGTTTGACGTTTCGGGGTGTTCATCTGCCTTGTGAAAGATACGTTTTTTGGCGTATTTCTTCGTACTAACACACGCAATAAAGTGTTATGAGCTTACGCCGTACGGCGTATGGAAATCTTCGTATGACTGCTCCGACTGATGTCGCAGAAGTACACAACCTGGATCGGCATATTGCTTGATGTGCGTGCGCCAGGTCTTGTCCGTCGCCGCACAGCCCGATCCACAGGCTGTTCGTCAATCGCCCCCGCCCGCCGGAGACGTCGCATGAGTGACCGGTTCGAGACCCGCTTCTACTCGCTCCTTGGCGTGTCGTCCCGGGCATCCAGCAAGGAGATTCAGGCGGCCTATCTAAGGCTCTCACGAGAGTTCCACCCTGACTCGAGCAGCGAGGTCGAAGCCGAGGAAAGGTACAAGCTGATCAGTTGGGCCTACGCGGTAATTGGTCGAGATCCGGTCGTCCGAGCAGATTATGATCGAGAGTGCAGGGCCCGAGCCGCCCGAGGCACCCTCGTCCCAAGCGGGATCTACCAGGTCTGGGTCGAGGAGATGCGCTCGAAGATACATGAGGAAGATAAGTCCGCAACGCGCGTGGTGCCCCGGCGCCGCTGGTGGCAACGTCCCGAATGGAATGCCTGACCCATCGAGGTCACTGTCTGTCAATGGCCAGTAGAAACTGCCCAGTGGCGGACATGAAAACTGCCCGTTGGTGGCCATGGGATCTGCCCAGTGGCGGCCACCAACGGCGTTCGGTCAGGGTGGCATTGCGTTCTCCTTGGAGTGGTCAGGTCAGGTCGGTTTGGGCGACGGGTTCGTCGCAGTGGGGGCAGGATCCGCCCGGGCCGATGCGGCGGGTGAACAGGTTGCAGTCCGGGCAGCGGCGCTCGTCGAGGTAGCGGGTTTCACATTCGGGGCATTCGTAGATGACGCTGGGACGGGCGTGTGTGCTGGCACTCATCGGGTGCCGTCCAGTGGGGTGACGCCGTGGCCGGCCAGGGCTTGGGACAGGCGCACGGACTCGCCGCTGGTCTGACTGTCCGTGGCCATGAGAAAGTCCCCGCAGGTGGCCATCAAGAAGTCCCCCGCTGGTGGCCAAGTAAAAGTCCCCACCCCTTGCTCGTCGTGTCGAGCCGGAGCATGAGCCCTGGACGGTGACGGTGGCGGTGTCTAGCCAGTCACCACACCGCCCAGGGAGCTCCATTGAAGTCTGCGAGGGACCGAATGACCATCATTGCCGCCTATCAGGACGCTGGTTCGTACCGTGGCGCCGCCGCGATCTGCGGGACGACGCCCAAGACCGTCAAACGAGTTATTCAACGCGCTCAGGCCGGGGGCGTGCGCCCGCCGCCCAAGCTGCGGGTCCGCAACTTCGAGGTCGTCGTCGACCTGGTCGCGGCGCGGGTGAAGAAGTCCAGCGGTCGAATCACGGCGAAGCGGCTGCTGCCGGCGGCACGCACGGCTGGGTATGAGGGGTCGGCTCGGAACTTCCGCCGGCTGGTCGCCCAAGCCAAGAAGGACTGGCGGGCCGAGCACCACCGCGGCCGCCGCCCGGCGATCTGGTCCCCGGGTGAGCATCTGGTCATCGACTGGGGCTCCCAGGGCGGGGTCCACGTCTTCTGTGCGGTGCTGGCCTGGTCGAGGTGGCGGTTCGTGCGGTTCGCCACCGATGAGCAGTCGACCACGACGTTGGCGATGCTGGGCGAGTGCTTCGCCGAGATGGGCGGGGTGCCCCAGGTCGTGTTGGCCGACCGGATGGGCTGTCTGAAGGGTGGCGTCGTGGCGAATCGGGTTGTCCCGACAGGTGAATATGTTCGGTTCGCGATGCATTACGGTTTCCGGCCGGACTTCTGTGAGGCCGCGGATCCTGAGTCGAAGGGGATCGTGGAGAACCTGGTCGGGTACGCCAAGTCCGACCTGCTCACCCCGCTGCTGCTGGACGACGAGCTCGACCCGGACAAGAGCAACGAGGCCGCCAAGGGGTGGTGCGGGGAGGTCAACGCGGCGATGCACTCTGAGATCGTTGCCGTCCCGGCGCAGCGCCTGGCTCAGGAGCGGTTGCTGCTGGCGCCGTTGCCGTCGCTGCAGCTGCGGATCGGGCCGGCGCCGGTGCTGCGCAAGGTCGACAAGCTGTCCTGCGTGCGGATCGGGTCGGCCCGCTACTCGGTCCCGATGGCCAGGATCGGGACCAGCGTGCAGGTCGTGGCCGGCACGGGCCGGGTACTGATCGTGGACCCGCGCACCGGGGAGGTGGTTGCTGACCATGCCGTGGTGGCCCCCGGTGAAGCCTCCGTGGCCGACGAGCATTACGGCGGTGCCCGGCCGAAACCTCGGCGGGCGATCAGGCCCAGAACCGTTGCGGAGAAAGCGTTTTGTGGCCTCGGGCCGTCGGCGGAGGCGTTCCTGGCTGGTGCTGCCGCGTCCGGGCACACCCGCCTCGGGCCCGAGCTCGCCGAGCTCAACACGTTGGCCGCAGCCCACGGTCACGTCGTGTTCCTTGCCGCGTTGGAGCGAGCCACCGCGTTCAAAAGGTGGCGCAGCGCCGACGTCCGCTCGATCCTGGCCGCCGGGACCGGCACCCCGAAGCCTCGCCTGGCTGGGGCCGCGCTGGTCATCGACCTGCCCACCACGGCCGGACGATCCCTGGCCGAGTACACACCAACCACGACCCCCGCGGCGGTGTCATCGTGAGCGCCCCGGTGCCAGCATTGCCGGCCGACCTGACCGCTGGGCTACGCCGGCTCAAGCTCGCCGCGATGCGCGAGCTCGCTCCTGAGTTGCTGCTCACTGCCAAGACCCAACGCTGGGCCCCCGAAGAAGTTCTGCGGACCCTGATCGAAGCCGAGATCGCCTCCCGGGACGCCTCCAACACCCGGGCCCGGCTCAAAGCAGCTGCGTTCCCGGTCATCAAGACCATCGAGGAGTTTGACCTGTCCGCCTCGAGTATCTCGGCGCCTACCTGGGACTACCTGACCAGCCTGGAGTGGATTAGTGCGAAGGAGAATCTGGCTCTGATCGGGCCGGCCGGCACAGGCAAGTCACATACGTTGATCGCCCTTGGCTACGCCGCAGCACAGGCCGGGCACCGGGTCCGGTACTTCACCGCGCCCGACCTGGTCGAGACCCTCTACCGGGGCCTGGCCGACAACTCCGTCGGCAAGACCATCGACACCCTGCTGCGAAACGACCTCGTGATCCTTGACGAAGTTGGCTTCGCGCCATTGGACGACACCGGCACCCAGCTGCTGTTCCGCCTCGTGGCCGCCGCCTACGAACGCCGGTCGCTGGCCATTGCCTCGCACTGGTCCTTCGAAGACTGGGGCCGGTTCCTACCCGAACACACCACCGCCGTCAGCCTCCTGGACCGGCTCCTGCACCACGCCACAACCGTGGTCACCAGCGGGGAGTCATACCGGATGCGCGAGGCCCGAACCGGCCAAGGAGGACCCAAGAACAAGAGCTGATCAACCGCAAGGGGTGGGGACTTTTAGTTGGCCACCAGCGGGGACTTCAACTTGGCCATTGACAGGCGCTACTTGTGTTGGCCTTTGGCCAGTCGGGAGCCGACCCCGGAATCTGTCTTGTGTCAGTTCTTTTGTTGATCCGCTTCGCCATCATGACACAGCCGACCGACAGACCCCGAGGTGACGCCGACACTGGGCCCTCCAATCTGGGAAGAGGACACCGATCGTCGTCGCAGTGAGGACATCTGCCGACGACAGTTCCCCCCTCCATCAACGTTGAGAACGCCTAGCCACCGGCAGCAAAGTCGATCACCGGAATGTCCCGGCTGAGTGGACGCTTTCAACTCGGCAAAGCCACACCCGTCGCGGCATTTGCGGACGTTCCTTGCTCGCTCATCAGCAACTTCAGCGCATCCCCTGAATCTCGCGCCGCCCAGTTGGTGTCGGTCCAGTCGCGGACGCCACCGACTGTTCTCTTGAGGTCAGCAATGATCTTGATACCCGGCGAACGTTTCATGAGAGACGGAGCCGTCATCCGAGAAAATCATGCCGGGCTTCAGATCGGCGAGCGAAAGAGAGATTCCGCCGGGCGATCGCTTTGTCGTTTCTATGGAAACATTGAGCTTTTCAGACTTCGGCGGCAATGCCTGCATCGACACGGATGCTTTCCAGCCTGGGGGTGTCTCACCGAGAAAGAACTGGGTCGGCTCGCTGGCCGTTGGCCCGGAGGAGATCCGCCAAACCGTCTTTCCGCTTCCATTGCTTGGGTCGGTGGCAACTTCAACGGAAGTGACTTTCTCACCCGAGCAACGCAGGTAGGAGATGCCCACACGTCCTGAGCTGCCCTCGGACTCCACACCGATACCGCTATGCGGGTCGGAGGGGACGGCGCAGGCCGCGAATAACTGTGACGAAAGGATCAGGACTACGACGGAGCCACGCACGAGATCGTCGACCTCCAGATCAGTGAGGCGCCGGAGGCTCGGCCAGTGGACCTCGGTCTTGATCATCATGCCCGACCCGCCTACCTTCGTCCAAGGAACGGCTCCTTTCGGTTCGATTGCGTGCACCACCAGCGGCATAGCGGATGCTTCTCCGGCACACTGGTGGGCAGGCACTCAACAAGGGCAGGGCACAAATCATGCACGTAGCCGTGTTCGTGATCGATGGTCACGACATCGATCTATACCCAGATGCCGAGGGCGCGGCCAGGGAGATCGAGGGCTACGGCGCCACGAGCCTGGACTACTTCGGCGGGGACGGCACCGTCTACATCGCGACCGTCGAAGGCCCCGAGTGGGGACCAGTCACCCTGCATCCAACCCAGGACAATCGCCTGGACGACTTGGTCCGTCTGCTTCGCAGAGAGGCAGAATACAGAGGCTTGTCGCTGCCGCCTGAAACCCCAGACGACCCCGAGGCGATCTGGGGCGCGCTCCTAGCCGCACAGGAGGAACAATTGGGAAGGCGTCGCTCCCGACGTCGGTGGTGGAAGCGTGGCGCGAAGGAAGTACTGCCCAAGGAGTGACTCCTCCCACGTCGGAATGACCGCGCGGATCGCGGCATGTGCGGACGTCTTGCGGACACCCGATCTGCTGTTGACGCATCGTGGGCAGACCGAGCGTGCAACATCTCCCGGTCACTCGGGGAGCTTGAGAAGTCAGGCGGCATTGAGGGCTCTCCGCGTTGCGGACTTACTTTCTCCTTGCACTTCTCTTTCCGAAAAACCAGCGCCGCCGCGCCGACTCTCGCGCAGACCATGTGCGCCGCAAGTCAAAGACCGCAGCCTCCGCCCATCGCTCTTCATCGCCATCGAGCCAGTGGAGATGCAGGTCCCGAACGAAGCTCAGGTACGACTCGTCATCCCAAAGCCCCGAATCCCACTGGATGGGATCCCGGTCGGTGGGAACAGGGTCCTCGCACATGTAGATGATCCAACCGCCCGCCGTCTCAGGCACGACCAACGCGAGTAGGCCCTTGTAGTCGCCTGCAGTCACCCGCGCCACACGGCCGTCGGGCCACTCCGCTCGATCGAGCATTGAAGAATCAGACACGCTCACCAACCGTCCTGTCGAAAGACTTCTTGCCTCGCCAGAGCCGCCATGCCCACAATCCACATGCCGCAATAGTCGCTCATGGACACGAGCGAATCGCGGCATTTGCGGACGTGCCCTGAGCCCCTCCGTAGTGCTATCTGATCAGAACCAAGGCAGTGCAGCTTTGAGTTGCTCAAGCGTGGGGGTCATGCCGCGGGCCTTCATTACGCGAACGTACTTGAGTCGGGGCAGGGCCAACAACGGCGTGTAGTCCAGGTCGTCGACGATGATCGTGTGCAGCAACAACTCTTCTAACTGGGTGAGGTGCCGTAAGAAGCGGATCGAATCCACGTGCGCAATGCGCGGGGTCATCCAGTTGCCGCCCAGTTCAAGTGCCGTGAGGTGGACCAGCGAGCCCAAGGGTGTCATGTCGCGGGCTCGACGGAGCCCTTCGATCTCGAGACGTTCCAACTCGACGAGGTCCGCAAGAGCGCGAACGCTGGTTACACAGGAGGCCCCTCGCAGCGTCAGGACACGCAACTCGTGAAGGCCACTGACCGCCGACAGGTCCTCGTAGTCGCCCCACTTGATGGCCAGCCGCCGAAGCTGGGTCTGTCCCTGCAGGGACGCGAAGAGCCGCTTGGGGGTCCGACTCACGAACTCCAGGTCGCGCATCGCGCTTGGGCCGGACGAGAAGAAGTCCATCCAGTCGGCGACCACTCGCTGTGCCTGGGCCACAGTGTGATCGGTTTCGAGCTGGGTGCAGGAGACCTTGACAACCTCCTGACCGGCGTAGTCGGCCACCTCAGTTAGGACCGGCACGTCTTCGCGGCGCATGGCCGCGAACGCGTCACTCACCGACCAGCGCGCTCCGCGAAAGAATGACGAGATTTCGACCCATGGGCGTGGTCTGGGGTACGGCGGCCACCCATGGGTCCTCATCTGCCCATCGTGTCAGTTCAACCTTGCTCATGAGTGTGGTCACCTGATCTGGCCCCACTTCGGCCGATTATCTTCATGAATGTTGGCCCCAGGGTGGTGGTGATGCTGCTGGCGGGTGGGGCGGTGTGTCGTCACGAATTTTGGCCCCACC
>JABBOX010000086.1 GCA_012927555.1 Phycicoccus sp. | reverse complement strand
CGAATACATGACCGCCATCGGGCCCGTCGACATTCTGTGCAAGGACGCCTCGGGTGCCTCGGTCGCGGTCGAGATCAAACGCCGGGGGGACATCGACGGTGTCGAGCAGCTGACCCGCTACCTCGAGCTGATGAACCGAGACCCCCACCTGGCGCCGGTTGCGGGTGTCTTTGCCGCCCAGGAGATCAAGCCGCAGGCACGCACGCTGGCCACCGACCGCGGCATCCGCTGCGTGACTCTGGACTATGAGGCGCTCAAAGGCATCGACGACGTGGATTCACGCCTGTTCTGAGTCCGTCAGGTCGCGCCCTGGTCCGTGAGCTGATCGGTCGCGCCCGGCCACGTCACGACGCGCCAGCCGTCGGCGTCGATCTCGACCTCTGCCGGAACGCAGTTCGGCAAGAACCGTTGCGCCGCAAGGTCATTGCGCAGGTTGAACGAGAGCCTCGGGATCGCCAGCGACATCGCCCCTCCGTGCGTGAAGACCAGCACGGTCTCACCGCGGTGTCTGTCGGCGATCTCCTCGAGGGCACCCTTGAATCGCTTGACGACTGCCTGACCGTCCTCCGCTCCGGGAAAGGCGGCAGCGAGGTCTCCGTGCAGCCACGCGCCGAAGACCTGCTGCGCCCGGTCGTCATGGATGCCCACTCCCGCGAGGTCACCGACCGAGAACTCCTGCAATCCGTCGACGGCGAGCGCGCGCAGGCCCAGCTCGGAAGCCGCCAGCTCCGCAGACTCCACGGCTCGTCCCATCTGGCTGCTGTACACCGCGGCAACCCGTCGTGAACGGACCCGCTCGACGAGGTGACGCACCTGGTCGCGGCCCTTGTCCGTCAAGGCGCCGCCGTCGTCCGACATCACGCCCTCCACGGCATACCCCGCATCGCCGTGCCGCGAGACGAGCAGGGTTGCAGGACATTGCAAGTCACTCATGTCGAGACAGGATGCCATCCCGGCCCGTCTTCCGCCATGTGTCGCAAGACGTCCCCACTTGGCGAGGTTTCAGGGTCGTCTTCCGTCATATGTCGCAAGACGTCCCAGTGAGCAGGGGTGAGGCCGAATCGTGGTCGGGATAGATCGTGGTGGGGATAGAGCGTGGTCGGGAGAGTCAGAGAGTGGGTAGGCCGTGTGCGGCCCGGATCGCGTCGACGATGCCACCCATGATCTGGGTCAGGCCGAAGTCCTTGGGCGTGAACACCGCGGCCACACCCATGGCTCGCAGCGCCGCGGCGTCCCTGTCGGGGATGATGCCACCGACGATGACCGGCAGCTCGCCGGAGCCGGCCGCCCTGAGACCTTCCAGCACCTGCGGAACCAGCTCCATGTGCGAGCCAGAGAGGATCGAAAGCCCGACACAGTGAACGTCTTCGGCCACGGCAGCGGCAACGATCTGCTCAGGTGTGAGCCGAATTCCTTGGTAGATGACCTCGAAGCCGGCGTCGCGCGCCCTCACCGCGACCTGTTCGGCGCCGTTGCTGTGCCCGTCCAGACCGGGCTTGCCGACGAGCAGCCGCAGTCGGGTCCCGAGCTCTTCACCCGTCGCACGCACCCGCTCCCGGACCTTGGCCAGGTCGCCACCCGCAGCCGCGTCGCTTACTCCCACAGAACCGGAAACCCCTGTGGGCGCTCGGTATTCGCCGAAAACATCACGTAAGGTCTGGGCCCACTCACCGGTAGTGACTCTGGCGCGAGCGGCTTGCAGTGATGCCGGCATCAGGTTGGCTCCTGACTTCGCGTCCTGCGCCAAACGAGCCAGCGCAGACTCGGCTGCCGTGCGACCGGCCTCGGTGGAGTCCCTGTCCGTTCGCCACGCGACGATCGCGGCGACCGCCTTGGCTTCCACGTCGTGGTCGACCGTCTGGATCGCCGCGTCGAGGTCGGCGGTGAGCGGGTTCGGCTCGGTCGTCTCGAACCTGTTGACGCCGACCACGATGTCCTCGCCGGCCTCGATCCGTTGGCGCCGCAACGAATGCGAAGCCACCAGCGCGGACTTCATGAAGCCCGACTCGACCGCCGCAACGGCACCGCCCATCGCCTGGACCCGGTCGATCTCGGCCCTGGCCCCCTCGAGCAGCTCGGCCACCTTGGCCTCGACCACTCTGGAGCCGGTGAACAGGTCGTCGTACTCCAGCAGGTCCGACTCGAACGCCAGCACCTGCTGCATCCTCAACGACCACTGCTGGTCCCACGGCCTCGGCAGCCCCAACGCCTCGTTCCACGCCGGCAGCTGGACGGCCCTGGCCCTTGCGTCCTTGGAGAGCGTGACTGCCAGCATTTCCAACACAATTCGCTGGATATTGTTCTCGGGCTGGGCCTCGGTCAAGCCCAACGAGTTGACCTGGACGCCGTACCGGAACCGGCGCTGGGAGGGCTCCGTCACGCCGTACCGCTCAAGCGTGAGCTCGTCCCAGAGCTGGACGAAGGCGCGCATCTTGCACATCTCCTCGACGAAACGCACCCCGGCATTGACGAAAAAGGAGATCCGGCTGACGACCTCACCGAAGCGCTCCGGCGGGACCTGTCCCGAGTCACGGACGGCGTCCAGCACCGCGATGGCCGTGCACATGGCGTACGCGATCTCCTGGACGGGGGTCGCGCCGGCCTCCTGCAGGTGGTAGCTGCAGATGTTGGTCGGGTTCCACCGAGGGATCTCGGCAACGGTGTAGGCGATCATGTCGGTGATCAACCGCAAGGAAGGCCGCGGCGGGAAGGCATAGGTCCCGCGCGAGAGGTACTCCTTGATGATGTCGTTCTGGGTCGTCCCCGCGAGCGCCCGGACGGCCGCCACAGGGTCCTCACCGGCCGCGACGGCCTGTTCCTCGGCCACCACCTCGTACATCGCGAGCAGCCACATTGCGGTGGCGTTGATGGTCATCGAGGTGTTCATCTGAGCCAGCGGAATGTCCGCGAAGAGGGCGCTCAGGTCGCCGATGTGTGAGATCGGCACGCCTACCTTGCCGACCTCACCACGTGACAGCACGTGGTCGGGGTCGTAGCCGGTCTGCGTGGGCAGGTCGAAGGCCACCGACAGGCCGGTCTGCCCCTTGGCCAGGTTGCGACGGTAGAGCTCGTTGCTGGCGACGGCGCTGGAGTGCCCGGCATACGTCCGCATGACCCACGCGGGGTCCTTTGTGCGACTGCTGGGGCGGTTGGTCTCTGCCCGTGACGGCTCTGCCTGTGACATACCGATGAAGGTACCGGCCGTCATCGCCAAACAGTGAGGGTTTCAGGCGGTGAGAGGCACCACAGCATTGGCAGACACCACAGCGGCGAGAGGCACCACAGGATCAAGAGACAGCCCCGTGGTCGGGTCCTCGCCAGGGCCACGCGTGAGGACACGGTGGAGCCGTGTGGCCCGCAGGAGCCGATCGAGTCGAGGTGAGACATCGACCAGGACCAGCCGCCGTCCAGCGCCGTGCGCACGATGATGAGCGCCGACGATCACTCCGAGACCCGTGGCGTCGTGGACCTCGGCATCAGCCAGATGAAGCAGCAGGTCGCCGACCCCCCGATCCATGATGCTCTGCAGGCCGAGCCTGACCGCGGCCACGGTGTTCACGTCCAGCCGGCCGGAGACAGCGACCTCTTGGCCGACACGGATCTCGGCCACGCGGACAGGCGACGTCATCACAGCCTTCAACGTCATGTCCTGCTCCCTCGAGTGACCTGTCGGGTTCGCCCTTGAACCGCTCAGTGCTTCTGACTATCTTGACGTCTCCCATTACCGGATGGTTCGCAGGAAACCGGCAACAGCCCGTAACAATCCGGTCACGAAGCCGACGTCAGATGTACGGCGCCTCGTCAGGTTCACGGGTGACGTCGGCCCCGAGTCCGCGCAGCGCCTCGCCGAATCCCGCATATCCACGGTCGACGTGGTGTGCCTTGCTGACCGTCGTGATGCCGTCGGCAACCAGACCGGCGATGACCAGGGCAGCCCCGGACCGGATGTCACTGGCCTCAACGGGGGCGCCGGAGAGCCGCCGAACGCCGTGCAGCATGACGTGATGGCCGTCCATCCGGGTGTCAGCACCCAGACGTGCGAGCTCCTGGACGGTACGGAAACGGGCCTCGAAGAGGTTCTCGGTGACCATCGCGCTGCCCTGCGCCACGGCGTTGTACGTCAAAGCGAACGGCTGCAGATCGGTGGGGAACCCCGGATAGGGCAGCGTGGCCACGTCGAACGCCGCGCGACGACCGGTCCCCGTCACCCGAAACCCGCGATCCGTCAGAACGACGTCCGTTCCGGCCTCGGTCAGCAGATCCAGGGCGGCGCCCATGTGCCCGGCGACCCCGCCGACGACTTCGACGTCGCCTTCGGTCGTGGCCGCCGCGAAAGCCCACGTGCCGGCGGCAATACGGTCAGGGACCACCTGGTGGGACACCGGCGTCAGCGCACTGACACCCTCGACCTCAATCACCGACGAGCCGGCACCCTCGATCGTGGCTCCCATCTTGACGAGAAAGTGCGCGATGTCGACGATCTCTGGCTCGCGCGCGGCGTTCGTCACCCGGGTCACACCCTTGGCCAATACGGCTGCCATCAGGACGTTCTCGGTGGCGCCGACGCTGGGGAAGTCCAGTCGGATCTCGCCACCGTGCAGCCCGTTCGGAGCCGCGGCGATGAGATAGCCGTGGGTGACATGGACGGAGGCACCCAACGTCTCCAGACCTGAGATGTGCAGATCCAGACCTCGGGACCCGATCGCGTCACCGCCCGGTATGGCCACTTGTGCCTCACCACACCGAGCCACCAAGGGGCCAAGAACGCAGATCGAGGCTCGCAGTGCCCGAACCAGCTCATAGTCGGCGCGGTGCCCGATGCGGTCTGGGACATCAATCTCGACCACCCCTGAGGTGGGGTCATAGTCGACAACGCACCCGAGGCGGCGGAGCAGCTCGGCCATGATGGTCACGTCAAGGATGGCCGGCACGCTGGTCAGGCGGGTCTTGCCCACTGCCAGCAAGGCCCCCGCCATCAGCTTGAGGGCGCTGTTCTTGGCGCCGACGACAGACACCTCGCCGCGCAGGCGGGTGCCACCGACGACACGGAAACGGTCCATCACGGCGTGAGCCTATCGGTGCTGCATCCGAGTTCCAGCGCGGCATCTGAGAGCATCGTGTCCATGGTCAACCTGACACGTATCTACACCCGCACCGGCGACGACGGCAGTACGGCACTCGGGGACTTCAGCCGAACCACGAAAACCGACCCCCGGCTGGTGGCCTACGCCGACACCGATGAGGCCAACAGCTCGCTCGGCGTCGCGGTCACCTGCGGCGCGCTGCGCGAGGATGTCCGTGGCGTGCTGGTGCGGATACAGAACGATCTCTTCGACGTGGGCGCAGACCTGTGCACTCCCCTGGCGGCCAGCTACGACTACCCGCCGTTGCGGGTCCAGGACATCTGGATCGACGAGCTCGAGGCCGACTGTGATCGCTTCAACGACGAGCTCGAGAAGCTGGGATCGTTCATCCTTCCCGGCGGCACCCCCGGGTCGGCATACCTGCATGTCGCCCGGACGGTGACCCGTCGCGCGGAGCGTTCGGCCTGGACCGCGCTGGAGAGGTATGGCGACCAGCCGGCGCCCGGGGGCAGCGGCAAGGGAGTGGGTGGCATCAACCCGCTCACTGCCAAGTACCTCAACCGTCTCTCAGACCTGTTGTTCATCCTGGGACGCGTGGCCAACCTCGAGATCGGCGGGGACGTCCTGTGGCAACCGGGCGGCGGGCGGGCCCAGAAGCCGGCAAAGCGCAAGCGGACCCAGGCCGCCAAACGGAGCTAGCGACCCAGCAGGACGAGCGGCCCAGCAGGGCTAGGCGACGTAGACGTTTGGCCCGGGTGGCGCTGCCTCGAGCCAGGATCGCAGCGCGGTGTACGGAGCCTGCGCGAGGGCGATCTCGAAGTTCTCCTGGCCGTAGCAGCAGTCGACCTTCAAAGCCGACGGAATCAGGGTCTCGCGCCGTTCGCTCGGCATGAGGGGCCGACCAGTCCCCATGTCGAGCGCTGTGCGCTCCCAACGCCGGGCCGGACGCAGGGACAAGCCGCCCAGGGTGAACCACTCGAGCCCGGTCGTGCCGTAGCGCGCCAAGCCGAAGCGCCAACGCTTATCGGTCGGCTCACGCAGCGCGCACACCGTCAAAGGCTTGCCGCGCGCGATCAGGCGCCGACGGATGAAGGTGGCGGCGAGAACAACCAAGACGACCAACAGGGCGCCGCCGACCAGCCCCTCACCGGTGAGCAGCAGGCCATGCACGCGGAGGACTCAGGCGCGGATCTGGGAGGCGTCAACGACCTCGGCAACGATGGTGACCCGGTCGTGCTCGACCGAGAGGAAGCCGGTGTCGATCGTGGCCGTGTGGGTCTGACCCGAGATGGACTCGATCCGGACCTCACCGCTCACAAGGACCCCCAGCAGCGGCGTGTGCCCCGGCAGGATCCCCAGCTCACCCTCGACGGTTCGTGCACTGACCTGCTTGGCTTCGCCCTCCCAGACCTTGCGATCTGCGGCGACGAGCTCGACCTGCAACTGACCCACGGGTTCCTCCGGTCGCGAACGTTTAGGTCGGAGTCTAACGGTCCGCGAGTGGGTGCCCGTCCACCGCGTTGGCTGAGCATGACCGAACCGGGTCAGGCTGTTCGCCCGACCCCGCGTCCGCCATAGGTCCGGACCAGATCCTGTATGACGGCACGAGCGTTCGCGTCGCGGACGTCAACCGGGATGCGAGGCAGGAAGTCGTCCCAGACCGCCAACATGGTGCCGCGTAGCTGCGGCATCTGGGTCGGCCGGGCGAAGAAGAAGATGTGGGCGTGAGCACCCCCATCACCCCACTTGCTGACGTGGACACGAGCCACGCTCGGCAAGGCTTCGATGGCGGCACCGAGGGCGACCATGATCTGCCCCATCTCAGCGGCGCGCTCCTTCGGCAGTGTCGTGAAGTCGTGGTGGGCCAGCGGGACGAGCATGAGAATGAGGGGCGCGCCGCTGGGTTCGGCGACCGAGATGCGCCAGTGGTCGTCGCGCCAGACCTCGTCGTCGATCGAGCTGGGCTCAGCGGCCTGGCCCCATCCCGCACAGGTGCACTGCCCGGGGTCCTCGCCATGACGAGGTTCCTCCACATCGGCCAGGGGTTCAATGCGCTTGAGCCGCAAGCCTTCTGCCTCGAACGGGAAAACCTCCCAGTAGGGGATACCGCCGATGGGGATCGCCAGGCGGCCCTCATCATCGGCGGCGGCCATGACTCGTGCGTAGTAGTCCTCGATCGTCTCCGGCATGCGGCCAAATCTACCCACTTTCGCCCACCCCCTTGACGCTTGTTGCGCCCAAACCACCGAAACTGCCTGTCGGACAACCGTATCCGGTGGTTTCGGCGCAACAAGTGGGGATTTCGGGGCCGCCGCGGAGGTGAGTCAGGGCCGGTCACCTCTCGGCGACCGGCCCTGTCCTTGATGCTTGGCTGAGTTGAACCCAGATCAGAGGTTCTTCTGGATCTCGGCCCACTGGCGCTCGACGTCATCGAGGCCACCGCACATGAAGAACGCCTGCTCGGCGACGTTGTCGAACTCGCCGTCGGCGATCTTGGTGAAGCCCTCGATGCAGTCGGCCAGCGAGACCGTAGAGCCCTCGAGGCCGGTGAACTGCTTGGCGACGTAGGTGTTCTGCGACAGGAAGCGCTGGATACGGCGAGCCCGGTTGACCAGGATCTTGTCCTCTTCGGAGAGCTCGTCGATGCCGAGGATCGCGATGATGTCCTGCAGCTCCTTGTTGCGCTGCAGGATCCCGATCACCCGCACCGCGGTGTCGTAGTGGTCCTGGGCGATGTATCGCGGGTCCAGGATTCGCGACGTCGAGGTCAGCGGGTCGACAGCCGGGTAGATACCGAGCGAGGCGATGTCGCGCGAGAGCTCGGTCGTGGCGTCGAGGTGGGCGAACGTCGTTGCCGGCGCCGGGTCGGTGTAGTCGTCAGCCGGCACATAGATCGCCTGCATCGAGGTGATCGAGTGACCACGCGTGGAGGTGATGCGCTCCTGGAGCACACCCATCTCGTCGGCGAGGTTGGGCTGGTAACCCACGGCGGACGGCATCCGGCCGAGCAGCGTGGAGACCTCGGAACCGGCCTGGGTGTAGCGGAAGATGTTGTCGATGAACAGCAACACGTCCTGCTTCTGCACGTCGCGGAAGTACTCGGCCATCGTCAGGGCCGAGAGGGCGACGCGAAGACGCGTGCCCGGCGGCTCGTCCATCTGACCGAACACGAGAGCGGTCTGACCGAGAACGCCGGCCTCTTCCATCTCGACGATCAGGTCGTTGCCCTCACGGGTGCGTTCACCGACACCGGCGAACACCGAGACACCACCGTGGTCCTTGGCGACGCGGGCGATCATCTCCTGGATGAGCACCGTCTTGCCGACACCGGCGCCACCGAACAGGCCGATCTTTCCGCCCTGGACGTACGGGGTGAGCAGGTCGATGACCTTGATGCCGGTCTCGAACATCACCGTCTTGGACTCGAGCTGGTCGAAGGCGGGCGCCGGGCGGTGGATGCCCCAGCGCTCGCTGACCTCGAGCTTCTCGTTGCCCTTGAGGTTGAGGCACTCGCCTGTGGTGTTGAAGACGTGGCCGAGCGTGACGTCACCGACGGGCACCGTGATGGGGCCGCCGGAGTCCTTCACCGCCGCGCCGCGAACCACACCGTCGGTGGGCTGCAGCGAGATGGCGCGGACCATGTTGTCGCCAATGTGCTGGGCGACCTCGAGGTTCAGGCTCTTCGTCTCGCCAGCCAGCTCGACCTCGACGGTCAGCAGGTTGTACATCGACGGCATGGCATCGGCGGGGAACTCCACGTCGATGACCGGGCCGATGATGCGGGAGACGCGACCGACCCCGCCTTGGGCGGGGGCGCCCGCAGCGTTCTCTGTGGTTACGGCAGTCATGAGCTCTCAACCTTCTTACTTGGCGGACGCGAGGGCGTCGGCGCCGCCGACGATTTCGCTGATCTCTTGGGTGATCTCGGCCTGGCGCGCTTGGTTGGCCAGACGGGTGTACTTGCGGATGAGCTCCTCGGCGTTGTCCGTCGCGGACTTCATCGCGCGCTGACGGGCAGCGAGCTCGGAAGCCGCCGACTGCAGCAATGCGTTGAACAGACGCTCGGTGACGTACTTGGGCAACAGCGCATCCAGAACCTGGTCGGCGCTCGGCTCGAACTCGTACAGAGGCAGCACCTCGTCCGACTCGGGAGCCTCGGTGCCCTCAACAACCTCGAGGGGCAGCAGCCGGATGACTTCGGGCTCCTGGGTGACCATGCTGACGAACCGCGTGAAGACCACGTGGACCTCGTCGACACCACCGGTGTCGTAGTCCTTGATGAAGTCCTCGGTGATCCGGGTACCGATCTCGCGGGCAACCTCGAACGTCGGGCTGTCGGAGAAGCCCGACCACTCCTGGGCAAACTCGCGTCGGCGGAACTTGTAGAAGCCCACCGCCTTGCGACCCACGAGGTAGGGGATGACTTCCTTGCCCTCCTCGCGAAGCAGCTCGGCGAGCTTCTCACTCTCCTTGAGCACTGCCGAGGAGTAGGCCCCGGCCAGACCGCGGTCGCTGGTGATGACCACCATGGCCGCTCGTCGGACCTGCGGGTGCTCGGTGGTCAACGGGTGCTCGACGTTGGAGAACGTCGCAACCGCTGACACTGCTCGGGTCAGCGCGCTCGCGTACGGCGTGGACTCGATGACCCGCTGGCGGGCCTTGACGACCCGCGAGGCTGCGATGAGCTCCATCGCTCGGGTGATCTTCTTGGTCGCCTGGACGGACCGGATGCGCTGGCGGTAGACCCGCATCTGCGCTCCCATGTGTTCCCGCCTCTCCTCAGTGAAGTGTTATCGCGAAAGATAATGATGATGTATGCCGTGCGCTCACCATCGGCTGACGGTGAGCGGGCGCCGGGTGGTCAGGTGGCCAACCGGCATACGGGTCAACGCTTGCGTTTGACGATCTTGACCTGCTCGACCTCGGCCTCGGGCAGTGCACCCGGCTCCGGCTCGTGACCGATCGGGACGCTGTCCTTGCCGCCGGCCAGGAACTGCTCCTTGAACGCGTTGATCGCCTCAAGGACACCGGCCTCGGTGTCGTCGTCGAACTTCTTGGTCTCGCGGATCGCCTCGAGCAGACCGGGCTTCTGGCGACGCAGGTAGTCCAGGAACTGCTCCTCGAAGGCCTTGATGTCACCAACGGCGATGTCGTCCAGCTGACCGGTGGTGCCGGCCCAGATGACCACAACCTGCTCCTCGACGGCCATCGGGGAGGCCTGCTTCTGCTTGAGCAGCTCGATCAGGCGAGCACCCTTGGCGAGCTGGGCTCGCGAGGCGGGGTCAAGGTCGGAGGCGAACATGGCGAACGCCTCCATGGCGCGGTACTGCGCAAGGTCGAGCTTGAGCCGGCCGGCGACGCTCTTCATCGCCTTGATCTGCGCAGACCCGCCGACGCGGGAGACCGAGACACCCACGTCGATGGCAGGACGGACGTTGGCGTTGAAGAGGTCGGACTGCAGGTAGATCTGACCGTCGGTGATCGAGATGACGTTGGTCGGGATGTAGGCCGAGACGTCACCCGCCTTGGTCTCGATGATCGGCAGACCGGTCATCGAGCCGGAACCCATCTCGTCGGACAGCTTGGCGCAACGCTCGAGCAACCGGCTGTGCAGATAGAAGACGTCGCCGGGGTAGGCCTCTCGGCCCGGCGGGCGACGCAGCAGCAACGACACGGCACGATAGGCCTCGGCCTGCTTGGACAAGTCGTCGAAGACGATGAGGACGTGCTTGCCGGCATACAGCCAGTGCTGGCCGATGGCCGAACCGGTGTATGCCGCGAGGTACTTGAAGCCGGCCGCGTCTGAAGCCGGAGCGGCGACGATCGTGGTGTACTCCAGCGCGCCGGCCTCTTCGAGGACGCCACGCACGGCCGCGATGGTCGAGCCCTTCTGACCGATGCCGACATAGATGCAGCGGACCTGCTGGGTCGGGTCGCCAGAGGCCCAGTTGGCCTTCTGGTTGATGATCGTGTCGACCGCAACCGTGGTCTTGCCGGTCTGGCGGTCACCGATGATGAGCTCACGCTGGCCACGGCCGATGGGGATCATCGAGTCGATGGCCTTGATGCCGGTCTGCAGCGGCTCGTGCACCGACCTGCGCGCCATCACGCCGGGCGCCTGCAGCTCGAGGGCGCGACGGCCCTCGGCCACGATCTCGCCCAGACCATCGATCGGCTGACCGAGCGGGTTGACCACCCGGCCCAGGAAGTTGTCGCCGACCGGGACCGAGAGGACCTCGCCCGTGCGCTTGACCTCCTGGCCCTCCTCGATACCGGAGAAGTCACCGAGGATGACGACGCCGATCTGGTGCGCCTCAAGGTTCAGCGCGATGCCAAGCGTGTCGTCTGCGAACTGCAGCAGCTCGTTGGTCATCGCCGAGGGCAGACCCTCGACGTGCGCAATGCCGTCACCGGCGTCGATCACTCGGCCGACCTCTTCGCGGGAGGCCGCGCCGGGCTCGTAAGACTGAACAAAGTTGTCCAGCGCGTCCCGGATCTCCTCCGGACGGATCGTGAGCTCCGCCATCAGTGTCTCTCTCCTCGTATGCGGCCCGAATTCTGTTCGGACCGAGCTTGTCGTGTGTTCAAAACGTTGTTCAGCGCAAGGCCGTGGTGCCGCTTCGTGGCCAGCGCCTGGCTACAAAAGCAGGGATCGTTCCGCTTCCTGGATCCGACGCGAGATCGTGCCGTCGACAACCTCGTCGCCGACCCGCACCCTGATGCCGCCAACGACCGCAGGGTCGAGCACGATATTGACCTGCACCGGGCCGTTGTAGATCCCCGACAGAGCCTGGACGAGGCGCTGGCGCTGGGTGTCGTCCAAAGGCACGGCAGCGGTGACCGTCGCCGTCATCTGGTCGCGCCGTTTGGCCGCAATGGCCAGATAGCTCTCGAGGACCCGGCCGAAGCGTCGCCCCCGCGGAGAGACGGCAGCCTGGCGGACCAGGCTGATCGTCTCGGTCGAAGCCTTGCCCTCGAGCAGAGCCTCGACCAGGGCAATCTTGACGCTCTCGTCCCCGCCGTGCGCGGACAGTGCGTCGCGCAGGCCGGAGTCTGCGGCGACGAGCCGCCCGAACCGGAAGAGGTCATCCTCCAGGGCGTCGAGCCGGCCACCGGCCTCGGCCGAGGCGACCAGTGCTTCGACGGCCAGCGTCTCTGTGGCATCACCGAGATCCTGGTCGTCGGCCCAGCGCTGTGAGACCAGGGCATTCAGGACGTCCGCTGCCGAGGCGCTGATCCGGGACCCGAAGAGGGTCTCGACCAGGCCGCGCTTGGCTGCCGCGTCCCGGGACGGGTCGACCAGCGCACGACGCAGCGAAGCGCTCGAGTCGAGCGCAGCCGTCACGCCGAACAGGTCACCTGCCAGTGCTGACCCGAAGGCTCCGGTGCCCAGCGCTGCCGCGAAGGCGTCGTGCCCTGCGGCGAACGCTGCGCGCGAAGATCCCCGCATCAGACGTCCTGCCCGACCGTCTCGGGCCGGATGGCGCCCGACTCGAGCTCGGTGAGGAAGCGCTCGACGATGCCGCTCTGACGGGCCTCGTCATGCAGGGACTCCCCCACGATGCGGCTGGCCAGCTCGGTCGACAGGCGACCCACCTCGCTGCGCAGCGAGACCACAGCCTGCTGACGCTCGGCCTCGATCTGCTTGTGCGCCGCCTCGGTCATGCGGTTTGTCTCGACCAGGGCCTGGGCACGAAGCTCAACGATGATCGCCGCGCCCCGTTCCTGGGCTTCCGCCCGGATACGGCCGGCTTCCGCGCGAGCCTCGGCAAGCTGGGCCTTGTATTGCTCAAGGGCGGCCTGGGCCTCCTGCTGAGCCTCCTCAGCCTTGTGCATGCCGCCCTCGATGGCCGCGGTGCGGTCGGAGTATGCCTTCTCGAGGTTGGGTACGACCTTCTTCTGCACGATGACGTACAGAATGGCGATCGCGATGAGACCGAAGATCAGCTCGCCCATGTGGGGCAGAACGGGGAGCTGCTCGGCCTCGCCAGCGGTCACCAAAGCGGCGACGTGAGTCGCGCCGGCGAATAGCTGCACGGGTATCTCCTAGTGCCTGAGTGCCAAAGATGGTGTTGCGCGGTGTGTTCGCAGACTGACGCCGGCGAGCCGGCGGGTCTTGCTACTTGAAGACGAAGGCCAGCACCAGACCGAAGATGGCCAGCGCCTCGGCCAGGGCGAAGCCAAGGATGGCGATGGACTGCAGCATGCCTCGAGCCTCGGGCTGACGGGCGACGCCGTTGATGTAGGCCGCGAAGATCAGGCCGATGCCAACGCCGGGGCCGATGGCGGAAAGGCCGTAGCCGAGGATGGCGATGTTTCCGGTCACGATGTGATCCTCTTTCGTTCTTGGTGTCCCACCCGGCACGTCACCGGGCGGAAGTCTGTGTGTGGCTGCATCACTGGTGACTGCATCAGTGGTGTGTGTATCAGTGGTGTGTGTATCAGTGCTCGTCGGCCAGTGAGCCGGCGATGTAGGTGGCCGCAAGCAAGGTGAAGATGTAGGCCTGCAGGAACTCGATCAGGATCTCGAAGATGGTCAGGACGAACGCCATGACGAACGAGCCGGCGCCGGCGATCTTCAGGCCGAAGCTGCCATGAATCATCATGTACTCGCCACCGGTGATGAACAGCAGCAGGAGCATGTGGCCGGCGAACATGTTGCCAAAGAGTCGCAGCGCCAGCGTCAGCGGCCGCGTGATGAAGAAGGTGATGACCTCGAGGAAGAAGATGGCCGGCACGATCCAGGTGGGCAGACCGCCGGGCACGAGGTGCTTGAAGTAGGCGCGCAGACCCACCCGGCGAATGCCGATGGTGTGATAGACGACGTAGACGATGACGGTCAGCGCGATCGGGAAGCCGATGCGGCTCATGGTCGGGAACTGGACCGGCGGGATCACGCCGAAGAGGTTGTTGACCAGGATCAGCACGAACATCGAGAAGAGCAGCGGGACGAATCGCAGGAAGTCCTTGCTGCCGATGATGTCTCGAGCGACGCCGTTGCGGATGAACCCATAAAGGCCCTCGGTGACCCACTGGCCCTTGCTCGGGACGATCGCCGCTCTCTTGGTCGTGGCGATGAGCCACCACGCGATCAGAGCCACCGACAGCAGCATGGCGACCGAGGCGCGGGTGATCGCCAGCGGTCCGTCGTTCCACAGCGGCTGATAGAACTCCGCGGTGGTCGGCGTCTGATAGCCGCCGCCATCGGCCGTAGCCAGGCTGCCCAGCACGTACAGGCTCAAAAGGTCTCCTCGGAAGTCACTGCTGCGTACCGTACCGGACCCAGACGAGGTACAGAGACACGGCCATCCCCGCGAGAATGCCCACCGGCACCAGAAATTCGGTGCCCAGCCAACGATCCAGCGCCCAGCCGATGCCGCCGAACATCACCGGACCCGAGATGAGGTAGGAGACGACATTCCACATCCTGGACTCCTCGAGCCGTGGGTGCCCGGCGTCTGGATCCGGTCGTCCCTCGCTCACGAGAGCCGCTCCTGCGCCGGCGCCCCGGCCGCCTCGCCGGGCGGCTCAGACTCGGCAGACGGCTCAGACTCGTCGGACGGCACGTCGGACGGATGGTCATAGACAGGTGTGCGCAACCGCATGAAGGCCACGACCTGGGACAGCTGCCACACGAGCGCCACGGCCAGGACCGAGAGCCCGAAGGCGGGTCCGTCCAACCAGGCGGCGCCCGAGAGCATCAGGATCACGATGCCGAGGAAGATGACCTGTCCGAGGTAGACGGCGAGCGCTCCGGCCAGAACCGACAGCGGGTTCGCGGTGGTCACCCGCTTCATGACGTACAGACCGCTGGCGAAGAAGGCGACCGCGATGGAGACGCCCAAGACCGCTGCCAGACCGCCGCGGGTCTGACGCGTGATCCAGAAGCCCAGCACGATCACCGGGGCGGCGCAGACCATGGGGATCACGGCAGCACGGAGCATCGCGGCGAACGGCGGTGCCTGCGGCTGCATCATGGGGCCTGTCTGTTGGGCATCCACCGGGGAAGCCGTAGCGTCAGAACCATGGCCGAGATGGCAACGACACCAATGGCCACGAACGGGAGCCAGCCATCGACGAAGGCGAACGACACCGCGCCGAGGGCAAAGACGGCCGCCCACAGGTAGAGCAGCAGCACCGCCTGCACATGCGTGTGACCCATCTGCAGCATCCGGTGATGCAGGTGCTGCGCGTCCGGGTGCCACGGCCGCTGACCGGCACGGGTGCGTCGAACCACCGCGAGAAGGACATCGAGCAGGGGCAGCGACAGGATCGCCAGCGGGAGCACGACCGGCAGCAGGATCGCGGCGGCAGCATTGCCACCGATCTGGGCGTTGGGGTCGATGCTGCCCGTCATCGAGATCGTCGCGGCGGCCAGCAGGAGGCCGAGCAGGAGAGCGCCCGCGTCGCCCATGAAGAGTCGGGCCGGGTGGAAGTTGTAGGGCAGGAAGCCCACGCAACAGCCCACCAGCGCGGCGGTGATGAAGGTCGCGGAGGAGAACACGTTCGGTGGGTCGTAGGTCCGTGAGAGCAGGTAGGAGTAGGCGAAGAAGGCTGCCCCGGCAATGCCGACCACGCCGGCGGCCAGGCCGTCCAGGCCGTCGATGAAGTTCACCGCGTTGGCCGAGATCACCACGATGAGGATCGTCAGCGCCACCAGGACCGGCGTCGGCAGGACGGTCACGCCGAACAGCGGCAGCGACAGCAGCTGAACTCCCTGAAAAGCCATCACGCCTGCTGCCAGCATCTGCCCCGCGAGCTTCGTGAGCCAGTCCAGCTCACGGATGTCGTCCAGCACCCCGACCGCGCACACGATGACGGCGGCCATCAGGACGCCCTTCATCTCGCCGCCCTGGAAGATCTGGGAAAGGTAGGGCAGTCGGGTCGCCACGAGCAGTGCGGCGACGAACCCGATGAGGATCGCCACTCCCCCAAGACGCGGGATGGGCACGGCATGCACGTCGCGGTCGCGCACCGCAGTGATCGCACCGGTCGCGACGGCGAGCCACCTCACGAAGGGCGTGGCGGCGTAGGTCATCGCGGCGGCCACGATGAACACCAGGAGGTACTCGCGCACGGATCAGCGCCTAGCTCGAGAAGGGTGCAGCCGAAATCAACTACCCGAACGAGGGTATGCCGGGAAGCGGCCGACGAGGTCGGTCACCTGCCCGCGGATCTCTGTTGCCTTGGCGTTGTCCGGGTCTCCGTCGGTCTGGGTCAAAGCCTGATGGATGAGGTCCGCGATGAGCTTCATCTCGTCGGTCCCCATGCCCTGAGTGGTCACTGACGGGGTGCCGACGCGGATGCCGGAGGCCGTGTTCGGAGGCTGCGGGTCGAACGGGATGGCGTTCTTGTTCAGCACGATGCCGGCTGCACCCGCCCTCGCCTCAGCATCCTTGCCGGTGACACCGATGCCCTGCAGGTCATGCAGCGACAGGTGAGTGTCAGTGCCTCCCGTGATCGGACGAATGCCCCTCTCCCCCAACGAGCTTGCCAGCTGCTGGGCGTTGGCGATGACCTGCTTGGCATAGACCTCGTAGGCCGGCTGGGCACACTCGTGCAGGTTGACCGCCTTGGCTGCGATGCAGTGCATCAGCGGGCCGCCCTGCATCATCGGGAACACGGCCTTGTCGAGCTTGGCCGCGTGCTCCTCCTTGCAGACCAGCATGCCGCCGCGCGGTCCACGCAGCACCTTGTGCGTCGTGAAGGTGACGACATCGGCATACGGCACGGGGCTCGGGATCGCCTTGCCTGCGACCAACCCGATGAAGTGCGCCGCGTCGACCCAGAAGATGGCACCGACCTCGTCGGCGAGGTTGCGGAAGAACTCGAAGTCGATCAGCCTCGGGATGGCCGAGCCGCCGGCGACGATGAGCTTGGGTCGATGCTGCCGTGCCAGCGTGGCGACCTGCGCGTAGTCGATGTCCTCGGTCTCCTTGTCCACTCCGTAGTGAACGGCGTTGAACCACTTGCCACTGAAGGAGACCTTGGAGCCGTGCGTGAGGTGGCCGCCGTGCGGCAGGGACATCGCCAGGATGGTGTCGCCCGGCTGGCAGAAGGCTCCATAGACGGCGAGGTTGGCGCTGGCGCCCGAGTGCGGCTGGAGGTTGGCGTGGTCGGCGCCGAAGAGGGCCTTGGCGCGGGCGATGCCGATCATCTCGGCCTTGTCGACCTCGGAACAACCGCCGTAGTAACGGCGCCCCGGATAGCCCTCGGCGTATTTGTTGGACAAGGTGGAGCCCAGCGCGGCCAGCACAGCAGGACTGGTGAGGTTCTCGCTGGCGATCAGCTGAAGGCCACCGCGGAGGCGGTCGAGCTCCGAGAGCAGCACCCCCGCAATCTCAGGATCCTGGCTGCTCAGCTGACCGAAGTCGGAGCCGTAAAAGGTCTGGTCGATGGACATGAGTCGCTCCAGAAAACGTAACCGTGACAGTGGGCGGGCTGGCGCACTTACTCTATGGGTGGCCTCGTCACCCTGGATCATCGACACCATCCTTGCGCGTGGTCATACTGGACAAAGGACCATCAAGGGGACCGAGCTGCACCATTCGTGAGCCTCACCACCGCACCCAGCGTTGGATGCTCCGCCCGGCTGACCCGGTAGCCAAAGGGAGAGCATGACCATCCGTCGACGTCGCCAACAGGGCTCCAGACTGTTCGCGCTGTACGTCGTCGCAAGTCTGTTTCCGATCAGTGGGATTGGCGCCCTGGCCATGCGGGGAGACGCCACGTCGGCGGATCAGTTCGGTCTGGACTGGGGGCGCGCCCAGGGCGCCATCATCCAAGACATGGTCGTCGCGCCGGCGCTGCGAGGCGCGGACCTGTCCCAGGGGTTAAACGGCACCGAGCGTGAGCGGCTCCAGTCCGCGACCGACCTCGCCATCTTCAACGGCAGGGTCTCGCATCTACGACTGCTGAGCTTCACGGGCGCTGTCGAGTTCTCCGACAACGGCGGCCTCGAGGGTTCCGTGCCGCCGAGCGATCCGGCGTTCCGTACCGCTGCGACTGGGGGCACCGACGTACGTGTCATCGAGAAGCAGCTGGACTCACCGGCCGCCGTCCACGTCACCCTCCCGGTGATCGCGGCGGCAAACGGCAGGGCCACCGGAGTGCTCGAGGTCGACCTTCCGTACGACGCGATCGCCACCAAGGTGCAGGGCGAGACACGAGCCGAGATGATCCGGTTCGGCGTCAGCCTGGTGGGGCTGTTCGCCGTCCTTGCCCTCATCTCGTGGTGGACCACACGCGCACTGCGCGAGAATGCCGCCGAACATGAGCACCAGGCCCTCCACGACTCGCTGACCGGCCTGCCCAACCGCCAGCTGTTCCTGCGCACTGCGGAGGAGGCGCTTGCCCGTAGCCAGCACGGGGAGATGGGAGCACTGGTGCTGATCGATCTTGACCACTTCAAAGAGGTCAACGACACCCTGGGTCACCAGGCGGGCGACGAGCTCTTGCAGGTGGTGGCCAGCCGACTCAGCGAGTCCCTGCGCACCGATGACACCGTGGCCCGGCTCGGTGGCGACGAGTTCGGCCTGGTCCTCCCCCGAGCAGGTGGCCGTGAGGAGACGCTCGCGCTGCTGACCCGGGTCCGTCATGAGCTGGGTGAGGAGGTCATGCTGAACGGCGTCTCGCTCAGCGTGGGAGCAAGCTTCGGCGTTTGCTTCTACCCTGAGGGCGCCGAGACCGTGGAGCAGCTGCTGCGGCATGCCGACGCAGCCATGTACCAAGGCAAGTACGGCCCCACCGGTGTCGTGGTCTACGACGCTGGTACCCCACAGCACGCGACTCACGTGCTGATGATGCACGACGAGCTGCTCCGGGCGCTCGATCACGACGAGCTCGTGCTCCACTACCAGCCGAAGATGGAGCTCCACACGGGCAGGGTGAGCTGCCTCGAGGCACTTGTGCGCTGGCAGCACCCAGAGCGCGGGCTGCTCCTCCCATCAGAGTTCCTGTCCGTGGCAGAGCAGTACTCCGAGCTGATCGGGCCGATGACGAGCTGGGTGCTGCGGCGCGCACTTGCCGACTGCACGACATGGACAGCTGCCGGCAACGACTGGGCGGTCGCGGTCAATCTGTCCCACCGCAACCTCGCATCACTGGAGTTCGCCGACACCGTCAGCGCGATGCTGCGGGAGTCGGGAGTACGTCCGGGACTGCTGCACCTCGAGGTGACCGAGACGGCTCTGGCCCACGACAACGAGATGGCCGCGCAGGTTGTCGGCGCGCTGGCGGCACAGGGCGTCTCGATCTCGATGGACGACTTCGGCGTCGGTTTCACGAGCCTGACCCGGCTACGCACCGTCCAGGTGTCGGAGGTCAAGATCGACAGGGCGTTCTTTGCCGGTCTGCCCGGCGACGACAGGGACCGCGCCGTCGTGCGCTCGTTCATCGATCTTGGCCACAACCTTGGGTGCCTGGTCACCGCAGTGGGGGTGGAGTCCCAGGACGTCGCCGACGCACTGGTGAATGCCGGCTGCGACCAGGCACAGGGATACCTCTGGCAGCGCCCGTGTCCCTGGGAAGAGGTCGCTCGAGCATTCGGCACGACGACCACCGCGACCACCGCGATCGCTACGACCAAAGAGAGATGAACAACCCATGAAGCGCCCAACGACTCACCCCCGCGAGGCTGCGATGGCCCTCATCCTGGCTGTCGCAGCCATGCTCCCCGGGGCGTGCGGCGACTCGAAACCCACCGGCTCGACAACAACCGCCCCGGCGGCCACACATCAGGCGCGTCTCGACCCGGCGCTGCACGATCTGCTCCCGCAGTCTGTCAAGGACCGTGGCGACCTGAGGGTCGGAACTGACGCGTCATACGCGCCTATTGAGTCGTACGCCCCGGACGGCCGCACCATCATCGGAATGGATCCCGACCTGGCCGTCGAGATCGGACGGGTTCTGGGTGTCCGCCTCCAGCTCGAGGCCACCGACTTCGACAAGCTGCTCACCAACCTCGGGAGCGGAAGCCTGGATCTCGCCATGTCGGCCATGACGGACACCCCCGAGCGCGCCAAGATCGCTGACTTCGTCGACTACTTCACGGCCGGCACGTCGATCGTCGTGCAACGCGGCAACCCGGCCGGCGTTACCGAGCTGAACGACCTCTGCGGCAAGGTGGTGGCCGTCGAGAACGCCACGACGCAGGTGGACCTGCTCGCGCGGACGCAGAACAACTGCGGCGTACAGCGCATCATCGTCAGGACCTACCCGACCAACTCGGACGCCCTCCTGGAGCTGCGCACAGGACGCGCGGTCGCGGTGCTCAATGACACCCCGCCGGCGACGTTCCTCGTCAACGACCCGCGCACCAGCTCGCAATACCAGCTTGCGTCCACCATGCAGTACGAGCCAGCGCCGTACGGAATCGCGGTTGCCAAGAGCCAGCCCGGCCTGCGTGATGCGGTCAAAGGCGCCCTCGAGCAGCTGTTGCGCAGCGGCGTCTACGCCGACGTCCTCGCCCGGTGGCACGTCCAGACCGGTGCCATCGCGCAGATCACCGTCAACTCAAGTCGCTGAACCAACCATGGTGACGTGAAGACGTGAAGACGTGAAGACGTGAAGACGTGGTGACGTGAAGACGTGGTGACGTGGTGATCTGGAGGCGTTACCTACCCGACGGCAGCTTGGCGCTGTTCGGGATCGCCATCGCGATCGGTCCTGTCATCGTCGGTGGCGAGCTCATCGCCGGTCGCCCGGTTGACGCCTGGCCCGTGGTCATCGCGGCCGGCGCAACAGTGGTGCTCGCCATCGCCCGGCTACGCCGCATGATGCGTCTTCTGGAGAGCCAGACGGAACGACTGAGCCAACTCGCGGACACCGACTACGTGACCGGTCTGGCGAACCGCCGACACCTCGTCGACCGGCTCGACAAACTTCTCGCCGTCGCACAGCCGGAACCAACCGGCTTTCTGTTGGTCGGCCTGGCCCGGTTCTCCGAGATCAACGAAACCCTCGGAACCCCAACAGCCGACGCGATTCTGCATGCGGTCGGCGTTCGCCTGGGTGAGCTGACCGGCGACGGTGCCCTCGTGGCGCGGATGGGCAGCGACACCTTCGGGGTCCTGGACCCGTCGATCACCACCGGCGAGGAAGCCAGCCGAGCGGCCATCCACATCCGCGAGGCTCTCGAACGCCCTCTTGAGCTACCCGACCTGAGCGTCTCGGTGGAGGCGCGCGTCGGCTCTCTCGTCCTGCCCGAAGACGGCGCTGAACCGGCAGTGGCGCTACTGCGAGCCGACGTGGCGCTGTCGGTCGCCAAGGGGCGGTCCGGGCACACGGCCAGCTATGGCGTCGACCTGGAGCCAGGAGACATGCTCGCGCCCGTGCTCATCGGGGAGCTGAGCCAGGCGATCAGGGCCGGCCTGCTCGTGGCGTACTACCAGCCGCAGATCGAGATCGCCACTGGTCGCGTATACGGGGTCGAGGCCCTCGCACGTTGGGAACACCCACGGCACGGGCTCCTGGGGCCTGATGCCTTCATCCCGGCGGCCGAGCAGGCAGGCCTGATCGGGTCGCTCCTTCAGCACATTCTCGACAGCGCGCTGCTCCAGTGTTCGCGCTGGCGAAGCGAGGGCCTGGATCTGACCGTCGCGGTGAACCTGTCGGCGCGCAACCTGTTGGACCCCGGACTTGTCGATGACGTGTGGTCGGCCCTCCAGCACCATGGCCTACCGCCAGGCTCACTCGAGCTCGAGATCACCGAGGGCACGGCGATGGTGGACCCCCGACGCTCGATCCACGTCCTCGGCGCTCTTGCTCAGCTTGGCGTGAAGCTGTCGATCGACGACTACGGCACCGGGCACAGCTCGCTGGCCTATCTTCAGCAGCTGCCGGTGAATCGGCTGAAGATCGATCGATCATTCGTCACCGAGATGACCGTCGACGCCGCGAGCGCTGCCATCGTCCGCTCAACCATCGAGCTGGCGCGAGTGCTGCAGTTCGACGTGGTGGCTGAGGGGGTCGAGGACGACGCGACGCTAGTCATGCTCCGGGACATGGACTGCTACGCGGCCCAGGGTTTCGTCCTCGGGCGTCCGGTGGCGCCCCCTCGCCTGCCCGATCTGATCCGGCGCATCGAGGAACGCCTGACCGGAGTCCTGGGGACACCGACCCTCAGCCCAGCTCGCCCGGGTGAATGATCACGACGGCATGACGCTGTCCGCTGTCCGCTGTCCGCTGTCCGCTGTCCGCGCTGACGCTCAGTTACGCAGCTCGATGTCGCCCAGGACCTGCTGGATCTGGCTGACCGACAGGACGCCGGCGCGCAGGATGACCGGGGCCTCGTCGGTGCAGTCCAGGATCGTTGAGGCCAGGCCCCCGACGGATGGCCCTGCGTCCAGATAGACACTGACCGCCGATCCGAGCTGTGCTGCCGCATCCACGATGGTCCTGGCCGGCGGTTGGCCCGAGACGTTGGCACTGGTGACGGCCATCGGACCGACCTCGTCCAGGAGCTTGAGCGCGGTGTCGTCCTGAGGCATCCGGAGCGCGACCGTTCCGTTGGTGTCACCCAGGTCCCACATCAGCGAAGCCTGCGCGTAGAGGACCAGTGTCAAGGGGCCGGGCCAGAAGGCGGCGATGAGCTCGCGGGCATAGTCGGGGACGTGCGTGGCCAGGCCGTCCACTGTTCGTGGGTTCGGGACGAGGACCGGTGGAGGCATCTCACGGCCCCGGCCCTTGGCCGCCAGGATCGCGGCCACGGCCTCGGCAGAGAACGCGTCGGCGCCAACGCCATAGACCGTGTCGGTGGGCAGCACCACGAGCTCGCCGCGGCGAACGGCCTCGGCCGCAGCGACGATGCCCTGCGCCAGACCGTCCTCGGTGGTGCAGTCGATCACTGGACTCATCTGATGCTTTCCGTCATTTCGGCCACGGGTGAAGTTTGTCATGCCCGGGTCAACCGTGCGTTGGCTCCGAACGGGTCGTCAGATAGAGGCCTGCCGCGGGTCGTGCGGGCTGGACTGCCGCGAAGATTGCGGCGCCGACCTCATCGAGCGGCACCACCCGGTGAGCGAAGCCAGCCCTGGCCACGGCTCCGGGCATGCCCCACACGACGCTCGAGGCCTCGTCCTGCACCATCACGGTGCCGCCCGATGCGGCCACAGCCTCACTGCCCGCGCAGCCATCGTTGCCCATGCCGGTCAACACGACAGCGAGTAGATCCCCGCCGAACACTCTTGACGCGGAGTGGAAGAGGACGTCGACCGATGGCCGGGAGAAGTTGACCAAAGGACCCTGATGGAGAACCGTCTGGGCGCCCCGCGCCGTGGCACGCAGCTCCAGGTGGAAGTCGCCTGGCGCAACGTATACGTGTCCGGGCTCCAGCTCCTCACCGCCGGCCGACTCCAGGACGGTGCTGGCGCACAGGCTGTCCAACCGAGCGGCGAACTGCCTGGTGAAGATCGGGGGCATGTGCTGCACGAGCACAATCGGGACCGGCAGTCTGGGGGTCCCCCGGAGCACGCGGGACAGGGCCTCCGGGCCACCGATGGAGGCACCCATGACGACGGCCCGCACGGGTCGCACGGTTCGCGGGTGCGGGGCCGCAGGCCGGATCGCGTCGGCGCTCAGCCCGACCGGGGGCGCGGCTTTCGCTGCGCCTGGCACGGCCGGACGCACACCGGGGTGTGGGACCAGTGCCCTGACTCTGGGGACGAGCTGTTTGGCCACCTCCTCCAGGGACGGGTCGGCGCTGATCATGCTCGACGGCTTGGTGACGAAGTCCGTCGCGCCCGCTGCGAGGGCTTTGAACGTGGCCTTGGCGTCTTGGGCGCTGACCGCGGTAAACATGATGACCGGGAGCCGATCACCGCGGCGCCGCAACGCCCTGACCGTCTCGATACCGTCCATCAGAGGCATCTCGAGGTCCATGGTGACGAGGTCAGGCGCCAGTTGCGCAACCATCGTCAGCGCGATCCGGCCGTTGGCGGCCGTGCCGATCACCTCGATCTCGGGGTCACCCGCCAGAGCATCCGCGACGATCTTGCACGCCACGATGGAGTCGTCGACCACCAGGACCCGGATTCGGGGCATCTCTCCTCCACCTGAAGGTGTCCGTCAGTAGCCGGCGGGCGTCAATTCTTCATTTCATCGTATCGTTCGCCCGCACCATGGCGTGGGGTCAGTAGGTTAAGACCGGGACAATAAGCGAAAAGAAAGTGGGCGACAAACCGGAACTTCGGGTGCACGTATTTACTATATTCCGTAGACCATGCCGGTCGATACACGCAAAAAGCAGTACTTCCGGGTGGAATTGCATTCGCGTGTCGGGACTTGGACACTGGGGCTTCCGCTCGTCAACCCAAGGACATCTCTTGTGACCAACGATCAGCTGCACGACCTCGACCTCAGCGGCTTCTCGATGCGTGAACGCCCTGAGCTGGGCGGCGGCCCCTTGACGCTGGTGCGCTGCAACCTGAGCGGGGCCGATCTGCGGGGACTCGACCTGCCCGGCTGGGAGTTTCATGACTGCAACCTCAACGAGGCCAGGCTGAACGGCGCGAGGCTGGACTCGGCGCTTCTCAAAGGCGGCAGCGCACGGAGCGCAAGCTTTGTCGACTGTGACCTCGCGGGCGCCCGGTTCGAGATGGTGGACGCCTCGGACGCACGCTTCGGCGGTGCCTTGATGAGCGAGGCGGAGTTCCACGGGTGTCGGCTGATGGGCGCGAGCTTCGAGAACACCCGCGGGCTGGGCATGCTCCTGCAGAACTGCAACCTCTATGCGGCGAACCTCAACGGTTGCGCCCTGGCCAACGCCGCGCTGACCGGCCTGCGCCTGACCGAGGCAACGCTGCGGGGTGCGGACCTGCGCGGCAGCGACCTGACCGGGTCGGTCCTGCTCAATGCCGACCTTTTTGCCGCCAAGCTCAAGAACACCGATCTGCGCGGAGCCGACCTGGGGCCGGTGGATCTCGACCGGCTCGGCGCACTGTCCGGCGCCATCATCAGCCGCACCCAGGCCGAGCGGATCCTGATCGAGCTCGCGAACGTCGTGGTGACGGACTGATCAGCGCGCGCGGACAGCCGTCACAGCGCGAGGCCGTCCGTTGAGGTCCTCGTGGTCCTCGATGTCCTGCCACAGGCCAGTCGCCCGCAGTGCTGTCGGCAGTGACCCGCCTTGCACGTCGGCGTGCTCCATGACGAAGAAACCTCCGGACCGCAGCAGGACTGCCGCACGGGCCGCCACCT
Source organism: Phycicoccus sp. (assembly GCA_012927555.1). GTDB lineage: Bacteria > Actinomycetota > Actinomycetes > Actinomycetales > Dermatophilaceae > UBA4719. The sequence continues at coordinate 8,432 of JABBOX010000086.1, read as the reverse complement.
CCAGGGGGATCCGCAAACCGTCGGAGCTGCCCCCGAAGAGCGCAACCTCGGGGTCGTGGTCGCGTACCTCCGGGTCGTTCGGGACGGCGCCCAGGGGGATGTATGGCGGGTTGCTCACCACCACGTCCACTCTCGACTCGAGCTCAGGAAACGCATGGATCGCGTCGCCCAGCCGGATGTCGACGTCGAGGCCGAGGTCATCGCGGTTACGGATCGCCCAGGCGTGAGCCAGGTCCGACAGCTCGACGCCGTGGACCTCGGCGGCCGGGACCTCATCCTTGATCGCCAGGGCGATCGCGCCCGAGCCTGTGCAGAGGTCAACCACAACATGCGCAGCCGGCACTGGACCCGGGCCGAGGGAGGGACGCAGGAGGTGGTCGATGGCGAGGCCGGCCACGAACTCTGTCTCGAAGCGGGGCACGAAGACGCCGGGTCCGACCGAGAGATCGAGCCGGCGAAAACCTGCCTTGCCGGTCAGATGCTGCAACGGCACCCGTCGAGCGCGTTCGGCGACAAGGTCATCGAGCCCGTCAGGGACGGGAGCGCCCATGATCATCAGCTTGCGCACCTCGCCCGGGCTCGTCCTCAGCGCATGGGCAGCCAGGGCTACCGCGTCGTACTCGGCGCTCTCGATGCCGGCGTCGGCCAGGGTCCGGACCGCGTCGCGAACAGCCTCACGCAACGACGCCACAGACCCCGACGTCACAGGACCTGATGTCGCTGAGCCCGACATCACAGCCCTGACGACCCGTCCGCGACGGCCGCCATCCGGACCGCGTCGTCGGCGTCCACGGCGGACTGCACGATCGGGTCGAGGTCGCCGTCCAGAACCAAGTCCAGGTTGTAGGCCTTGTAGCCCGTGCGATGGTCGGCGACGCGGTTCTCCGGGTAGTTGTAGGTCCGGACCCGCTCCGAGCGGTCGACCGTGCGGATCTGCGACTTGCGCTGGGCGGAGGCCACCGCATCAGCCTCGTTCTGCGCCAGCTCATGCAGCCGCGCGCGGAGCACCCGCATGGCCGACTCCTTGTTCTGGAGCTGCGACTTCTCGTTCTGGCAGGACACCACCGTGCCGGTCGGCAGGTGGGTGATCCGTACCGCTGAGTCGGTGGTGTTGACGCTCTGGCCACCCGGTCCTGAGGATCGGAAGACGTCAACCTTGAGGTCGTTGGTGTCGATCGTGACCTCGACGTCGTCGACCTCGGGCATCACCCACACGCCTGCGGCAGAGGTGTGGATGCGGCCCTGGGACTCGGTCACCGGAACCCGCTGGACGCGGTGCACGCCGCCTTCGTACTTCAGCCGCGCCCACGGTGCATCGCCGGGCTCGGCGGCGCCGCGCGCCTTCACCGACACCTGTACGTCCTTGTAGCCGCCAAGGGCGGACTCAGTGGCGTCGATGACCTCGGTCCGCCAGCCACGACGCTCGGCATAGCGCAGATACATCCGCAGCAGGTCGCCGGCGAACAGCGCCGACTCCTCGCCGCCTTCGCCGGCCTTGACCTCGAGGATGATGTCGCGTTCGTCATCGGGGTCGCGGGGCACCAGCAGTCGGCGCAGCTTTTCCTCGGCAGCAGCCTCGACGGCCTCAAGCGTGGGCAGCTCTTCGGCGAACGCCTTGTCCTGCACGGCCAGCTCACGGGCCGCGGCCACGTCATCGCGGGCCGCGTGCCACGCGTGGTATGCCGCGACGGTCGGTGCCAGCGAGGCATAGCGCTTGTTCAGCCTGCGCACGAGATCCTGGTCGGAGTGGACCGCCGGGTCGGCAAGCTGAGCTTCGAGGTCGGCATACTCCTGCACCAGCGTGGCAGCGGACTCCAACATGACGCGCACCTTCCTGAGGGTCCCGCGACCCATCACCTCTCACGCAAGCCTGGGCAAACAGCAACGCCGGCCCCACGACCATGAGGGTCGGGGACCGGCGTGCGAGGGAGCTAGTTGTCGACCTTCTCGGCCTTCTCGACCTTCTTGCCGTAGCGCGCCTGGAAGCGGGCGATGCGGCCACCGGTGTCGAGGATCTTCTGCTTGCCGGTGTAGAACGGGTGGCACTGCGAGCAGACGTCGGACGAGATCTTGCCGCCGTCCACGGTGCTGCGGGTCTGGAACGTGGAGCCACAGGTGCAGGTGACCGTGGTCTCGACGTACTTGGGGTGAAGGTCCTTCTTCAACGTGTGCTCCTTGAGGTTGGGGCGGGGCCGGATCGTGCGCTCGGGACTCCCTCACACACGGGAACCGGCAGCCAACAGATCAGTGTGCCAGATCAGCCCTGTTTGTCGAAACGCCGCCTGATTGAGAATCATTCCCATCAGCTTCCGGGGCCGACGGAAGCTCATACAAGGGCAGGTCGACGACCACGGTCGTCCCCTCGCCCTCGACCGAGACGAGACGCAGCTGTCCTTCGTGGTGGTCCTCGACGATCTGCTTGACGATGCTCAGCCCGAGGCCGACCCCGGGTATCGACTGATCCGTGACATTGCTCGCGCGGAAGAACCGGGTGAACAGGTCACCCTGATCCTTGGACGGGATGCCGACCCCGTGGTCCTGACAGGTGATGAGGACTCGGCGGGCCTCCTGGTCCAGCGTGCTGCTGATGGTCACGACGCTTCCCGGGCGACTGAACTTGATGGCGTTGCTGAGGACGTTGATGACCGCGCGATCAAGCGATGTCTTGTCCCCCAGGACGATGGCGGCCGTCGGCCCGGCGTCGATCTCGAGCTCGACGGCACTGCTTTGTGCCAGGATCCACAGCTCCTCGCCCGCACGGGTGATCAGCGCAGGGATCGACACCGGGACAAAGTTGAGCTTGTTGGCTCCCCCCTCGATCCGGCTGAGCATCATCACGTCCTCGATCAGGCTGCGCAGGCGGGCAGCGCTGCGGCTGATCACCTCGAGCATCCCGTGCTGCTGCGTCGTCAGCTCGCCGACGTCGCCGTCCTCGAGCAGCTCCAGATAGCCGGCGATGGAGGTCAGGGGCGTCCGTAGCTCGTGGCTCACCGTCGCCAGGAAGTCGGACTTCTGCTGGTCGAGCCGTTGCACGCGTTCGACATACTCACGCTGCTGGTCCAGGTGCTCGGCCTCAATGATGGCCCGCGCCACGAACCCGGCAACGGCCTGGACCACGTCGACCTCGGAGGCGGTCCATGCCCGGGGCTCACCCACCATGAGGACATAGATCATCCCGATCAAACGGTCGCCATACCCGATCGGGACCATGATCGACGCGCGGGCGCCGGCCACGCGACAGAAAACACGGACCCGCTCATCTGACTGCATCTCGGCCACCATGAGGTCGTCCCGAACCCGGCTCTCCGCAGAGAGCCACAGCACCTCTGCGACCTCTCTCATGTCCGGCAGCTCGGCGAGGTCCGGCACCGGCGGCAGGTCCGGCCGGTGCCATTGGGCGCCGAGAGACGTCGTGCGGTCCGCGCCAAGGGTGTGGCTGATGACCCGGTCGGCCCCAAGCCCCTCGCCCAGCGCCGCGCACATGACGTCCAGCGCCTGCCGGGTATCTGATGCCACTCCGATCGCTCGGCCGATCTTGGTGGTGACCTGATGCCCGCTCAGGGCGCGTGTCTGGGCCTGTTGCAGAGCGAGGCGCTGGTCGGTGAGCGCGTTGAAATGGCGGGCAACGGCCCGAACCTCCGAGGAACCTTGATCCTCGCGAGGGCGCGCGCCCTGGCCGCCCTCCCGCTCACGAACCACTGCGTCACGCAGCTCGGTCAGCGGCCGGCTGATGGTGGCCCCGAGCCGGCGCCCTATGAGCAACATCGCTATCAGCGCCACGACGGTGGCGACGCCGGTGATCGCCTGCCCTCTCGATGCCAGCGCCCGGGCTTCAACCCGGGTCTGGTCGCGTTCTGTCGTGAGGTGCTCATCGAGCGCGGCGTTCGCAGCACTGAAGCGGGCGAACAGGGTGCGACTGTGGAGGATCTCTGTCCGCTCACCTCGAGAGATGGCGAGCTCCATGGCCGCCGCGGTGGTCCACCACTGCTCTACTGCCAGGCGCTGACGATCTGTGAGCTCTTGGTGCAGGTTGAGCGAATCGCCGGGAGCCGACCCGGTCGCGAGCGTGCCCTGAAGGGTCGCCAGCGCAGCGATCGTCCGGTCGCGGGCGCCGAAGTACGGCTGCAACAACGCCCGGTCACCGGTGAGCTGGTAGGCGTTCAGCCCGATCACGGCATCGGTCATCGCACGGAGGACCTGGGTATTGGCGTCACGGGCCGGGCCCTGGGCGAGGGTCAGCAGGCGGATGTTCCGCGACTGCGCCTCAAGCGATGCGACCGCCGTGAAAGAGACGACGAGGAGCATGGCCCAGCACAGGAGGACGAGCAACCTCAGGCGGGCGGTGATCGACCACCCCTGGGCCGCCCTGCGACGACGCCACCTAAACATCACCGCTCATTGCATGGGCTCCCGTGTCGCCACCCCCGGGAGCATGCACCTCGTGGCCCAAGGCGGCGACAGCCGGGGAGTCGTCGTGGAAGCCCTGTCGGGTCATGGTTCCCCAGACCTGCTTCTTGCCGCGAAGGCTCGAGGCCCACCCCTCCATGCGCCACCACGCCGTCGTCTGTCGGTAGCCGACGTTCTCCAGCACGGAAGCCAGCAGGATCGCCCCCAGATCACGCCAGCGCGCATATTTGTGGAAGGTCACCTCCTCCACGGCGAGAGCGGCCATGGTCACCAGCGTTCCGTAGCCGTAGGCGACGGCCATGAACATCAGCGCGTAGGGCGTGCTGACCACCCCGAGCGCGAAACCGGTCACAACCAGGACGACACCCACCAGCTCCAGCAACGGCGCGACCAGCTCGAAGGCCCAGTAGTACGGAAGCGCCACAAGCCCGACCCTGCCGTAGCGCGGCCTGAGCACCATCCCCCGGTACTTCCACAGGGTCTCCCACAGTCCCCGGTGCCACCTCCTGCGCTGAACGCGCAGCACTTTGGCGGTCACGGGGACTTCCGTCCATGACACCGGCTCGGCCACGAAGTGGACTCTGTAGTCGCGGCCGTTCTCGATCATGTGTCGGTGGATCCGCATGACGAGCTCGAAGTCCTCGCTGATGCAGTCCGGGTCGTAGCCGCCGACCTCCACCAGCACGTCGCGCCGGAACATTCCGAACGCTCCGCTGATCAGGATGAGAGCGCCGAATCGAGACCAGCCCGAGCGCCCGAGCAGGAACGCGCGGAGGTACTCGGCGATCTGGATCCGGACCAGCCAGGGCTTGGCGAGGTGCACCTGCACGATTCGTCCATCGACCACCGTGCACCCGTTGCCGGAACGGACAACCCCGCCGGTCGCAACCACCCGGGTGGGATCGTCGGCAAACGGCTTGGTGACCTCGATGAGCGCATTCGGATCGAGGATCGAGTCGGCGTCAACAATGGCCACCAAGGGCTCGGTGGCGACATTGATGCCGACGTTGTTGGCATCCGCGCGACCGGAGTTCTCCTTGCGGACGACCAGCAGTGGTGTGTGTCCGTTGCGCGGGACGTGCACGTCGAGGATGACACCCCGCGTTGGCAGATCGGAGGGAATCTCACGCTGGATCGGCACGAGGTCGAAGGCAACCCGGAGCCTCTCGAACGTCGCGTCCGTGCTGCCGTCGTCGACGACGATGACCTCGTGGTGTGGGTAGCGCAATGCCAGCATGGCCTGCACCGAGGTGACGATCACAGCCTCCTCGTTGAAGGCCGGCACGACAACCGAAACCCCCTGCGCCAGCTGGCTGGACGCCGCTTCCTGTGGACCGGCGAAGCCCTTGCGTCGGTGGTGATGCAGGAACTCCCATACGGCAAGGCAAATCAGCACCAGCATCAAGGTGTTGACGGCCAGGAAGTAGATCAGCACGGGGGTGGCGATCAGGTTCATGATCGCCGTGATGCCCTGACGTAAACCCTCGATGAAGCCAGGCCAGCTCATCGGACACCTGCCGTGATGGCGGGCAGCTGCCCGCGCAGCCCAGCCACCTCAAGAGCAGCGCCGGCCACCCGCGCGCCGGTGGACACTCCCGATGCGGCCTCTCCCAGTCTGGAGATGCCTTCGGGGCCGATCCGGACCAAGGACTCTGCAGCCAGCCGCGCCAGCCGCGGGTCCACATCGCCGAGCAGGACGCTGAGGGTCTCCAGGCCTTCGTGCTGGCCAAGATCGCCCAGCGCGGTGGCGGCGATGCGCCTCAGCACCGTCGACTCGGACGCTTCCGTGAGCCGCACGAGGGACGCCACGTCATCGGCACCGCCGATCTGTCCAAGCGCCACCGCCGCACTCGCCCGGACGTCGGGCTCGCTGTCCGAGGCAAGCACAATGCGAAGCTGAGGAACGGTCGAGGCGAAGGTGCCGTGGCCGGCGACCATGGCGCAGACGTTGCGCACGGCAGGATCCTCCGACGTCAGACCAGCCTGGAGCGCCGGCGTGATCTCGGCCCCCATGGCCAACAGTGCTTCAGCTGCGACCCAGGCCGGCAGGCCAATCTGCCCGTGGTGGGTGCGCAACGCGCCCAGAACACCGCTGGCCGCCAAAGGTTCACCAATGACGCCGAGGGCCCGAGCGGCCACCAGCCGGACATCCGCGTCAGGATCGCCCAGGAGTCGCAACAGGAACGGGGAGCTGAGGCGATCGCGAACCAACCCGAGCAGATACGCCCCATGGGCGCGGCGAACGGCGGACCTCGAGGTCAACATCTCCGTGGCCCTGTCGATCTCGCCGTGAAAGCGCATCAGATCACTCAGATCGTCCGCCGACGCGCCTCGAACCTTGGGCAGGAACCCGAGCACGGTCGGGCGGAGGCGATCCCACGTGGTCGCCGGAACGGCAAACAGCGCGGCCTTGGCCTGGCCATCCTCGTCCTCACCGGAGGCAATCGTGATCAATGCGCTGCGATAGGGCGCGAGCAGGGACGCGGACCGGGCGCCGCTGCGACCACGGTGCATCTTGACCGCGACGATCAGGATGAGCGTCGAGACAAGGGACAGACCAACGGCGGCGAGGGCAACAGGAAGGATCTGCGCAACGGTCATCTAGTGTCCCGCGCGAGAACCGCATTGACGCGGTGCATCAACTCACGCGGGCTGAACGGCTTGATGACGTAGTCGCTCGCCCCGCTGGCGAACCCGGTGTCGACGTCGGCGTCGCGCGCACGCGCGGTCAGCAGGATGACGTCAAGATCCTTGGTGGCCTCGTTCGCGCGAACCTTGCGCAGGACGTCCATGCCCGACAGACCGGGCATCATGACGTCGAGGATTGCCAGTCTTGGCAGTTCGGACTCGATGGCCGCAAGGGCTGCGACGCCGTCAGCGACCGGCACAGCGTCGTACCCGGCCTGGGTCAGCTTGAAGACCACGAGGTCCAAGATGTCCTGGTCATCGTCGGCGACGACAATGCGGGTCTTGACCATCTCAGTCACCATGTCGATACCTCAGGGGCTATGGGGGGCCGTGCGATGAAGAAGAAAGGGCGTGACATCCCCTGAAGTCAATCCCGTGTCGTTCCACTGAAAGACGTAAGAAACGCTTCGACTATTTGCGCATCTATACTTCACTATATGGCTTAGATGCCTGCAGTCGGAATACGTAAAAAAACGTACTTTGTCTTTGGCCCGGCCGGAATCTGCGGCTCATGCAAAGGAATGCACCCACCCAACGCCGAAGCCCGTTCAGAACTGCTCTGAACGGGCTTCGGCTGGTGCTGTCGTCCGGATGAGATCCGGTCCGGATCAGTCGTCCTCGTCCATCTGGATCGAGGACGTCTTCTGAACCTGCATGAGGAACTCGACGTTGCTCTTGGACTTCTTGAGCCGATCGATGAGCAGCTCGATGCCCTGCTGCTGGTCGAGGGCGGAGATCACCCGGCGTAGCTTCCAGACGATCTTGAGCTCCTCGTTGGCCATCAGGATCTCCTCGCGACGCGTGCCCGAGGGGTTGAGGTCGATGGCCGGGAAGATACGGCGCTCGGCGAGGTGGCGCGACAGTCGCAGCTCCATGTTGCCGGTGCCCTTGAACTCCTCGAAGATCACCTCGTCCATCTTGGAGCCTGTGTCGACCAGTGCCGTTGCGAGGATGGTCAGCGAGCCGCCGTTCTCGATGTTGCGGGCCGCACCGAAGAAGCGCTTCGGCGGGTAGAGCGCGCTGGAGTCGACGCCACCGGAGAGGATGCGCCCACTAGCCGGTGCGGCAAGGTTGTAGGCACGGCCCAGTCGGGTGATCGAGTCGAGCAGGATGACGACGTCGTGACCCATCTCGACGAGACGCTTGGCCCGCTCGATGGCCAGCTCGGCCACGGTCGTGTGATCGGTCGCAGGCCGGTCGAACGTCGAGGCGATGACCTCGCCCTTGACCGCCCGCTGCATGTCGGTGACCTCCTCGGGGCGCTCGTCCACCAAAACGACCATGAGGTGGGCCTCGGGGTTGTTGGTCGTGGTGGCGGTCGCGGTCGCCTGCAGGAT